>JBBDWJ010000167.1:0-28877 GCA_040902925.1 Bryobacterales bacterium
GCAGCGAAAGGTAGGGCTCGCCACTTCGCTTGAAGCGGATTTCTTTGGATTGGACGAGAAGGAAGGTGGTTACGGCCTGGTCAGGCTGCAGGTCCACCACGTATGCGGTTTTCACGGCTTGGTCGTGATCTCCAGCGTCTTTCTTCACGCCTAGGGTCCGGCCGGGCTCGCTACGCCCGGTTCATTGGATTGCGTTGTCGCCGTCGACTGGTCGGCGGGAATCGGATTGTCACCGCCCTGGTCCTTGTCGCCCTCGCTCGGCAGCGGAATCATCCACAACAGGCGGCGCTTCCTTGCCTTGGTCAGAACCTCTTCCTTGGTTGTGGTGACCGGCGCGAGCTTGGCTGGGTCGCTCCAGGAAGTGTCCTTGCCCGCCGCCGCGGCGAGGTCCACATAGCCGGGGCGCAACTCGATGTAGGCGTCAAGCCGCAGATTCGTCAGATATTCGCGGACCGCCGGCTGCACTCTCGGCATCATCAACTGGTTTCGAATCTCGCTCTCGACTTCTTCGAGCTCGGCCTGCCCCTCGCGGTAGCGCTCGTCGACCCTCAGGATCAAAAAACCATTGGCCACTTCGATCAGATTGGTGATAAAGCCCCGCTCGGCATTGAACACCTGGTCCTCGATCTCTTTCATCAAGGTGTTGCGCCGGAAGATGCCAATGTCGCCCCCGGCTTCGGCGGACTGGCTGGCTGAGTGGCGCCTCGCCAGTTCCGCAAACGGCTCGCCTCTTTTCACGCGCACCAGAAGATCCTCAGCCTCCTTCTTGACCGCCGTCGCCTCTTCGGGAGTCTTGCCTTGCGTGGAGAGCAGGATCTCGGAAAGCCTTACGCCGTCGGAGCGTACATACTCGGCGGCGTGTTCCTGAAAATATTGCTGCACTTCGCTGCGCGGCACCACGATCTTGCTGTGCACTTCCTGGCCGAGCACAGCCTGCGCCAGCATGTTGTCGCGCATCTGGTCCATCAGATCTTCCATCGGCATACCCGTTCTCTCGAGGACCCAGGTTTCGAACTCTTCGAGAGTCGCGATCTTGTACTGCCGCATAATATCATCGCGTTGACGCAGCACCTGGGGCTCGACGCTGACGGAGAGGTCTTTGCCGCGCTGCACCAGCAGCCGTTCGTCGATCAGGTCGCGGAGTACACCGCCCTCCCGCTGCTTAACCGCGGCCGCTTGTTCCGGCTCGGCGAGCTTCTGGCGCTCGATCTCGCCGCGGATCTCTTGCATCACGCGCTCGTACTCCGAGCGGGTGATCACGTCGCCGTTCACCTTGGCGATGATTTCCTCAACGACGACCACCTCGGACCGGGCCGGAATGGCCAGTACCAACAACGCCAGCAGCAGTGGGTAAGCTCTCATGGATCGATCTCTCAGCTCTGTACAAGCCCGCCAGGCGTTTCGCCTAGCCGACCGTAGTGGAGGATTTGGAAGCTGTGGATTCTCCCTTAACTTACTACTTTCGTACGACTCACGCCAAACGGTTCATCGCATTTGAGCTCAGATGCCTTTTCTGACGCCGCGGCCTCGCTCTGCCGCCCGGGCAGGCGGGTCGCCAGAGGGTGGCAGGGCGAGCCGGTCGAGCGCTTCCCTCAGCGTTGCCAGTATTTCGGTAGCATCTTCGGGCGCGGGGCCCCAATTCAGCTCTCCGCTCGGTGAAAAGCTCGCCCCCGGCGTTTGCGCGACGAATTGCATCAACGTTCGGGCGTCGACCTTGGAATCTTCGCGGAACCGGACGAAAAGCTTCTTGGCACGCCGTTCGATGGCCTCGATACGCATCGCTTCGGCGCGCGACTTGAGCAGCGCGTAGTCGGCTAGGTTCGCCACCGGTTGCGGCAGCGGCCCGTAGCGATCGTGCAGCTCGGACGTTACCCGCTCGCGGTCTTCGGCCGTTCGAACATCGGCGACGCGCTTGTAGGCCTGCAGCCGCTGCGCTTCCTCCGCGATGTAGCCGGGGGGAATGTGAATGTCGACCTGCAGCCGGAGGGCGGTTCGCACCTGGGGCTCCACTTCGTGGCCTTGGAGCTCGCTGACGGTGTCTTCCAGCATGCGGCAGTAGGTCTCGAAGCCCACGGCGCCGATGTGGCCGTGCTGCTGCGAACCGAGAAGATTTCCCGCTCCCCGCAGCTCCAGGTCAAGGGCTGCGATCTTGAACCCCGAACCCAGCTCGCTGAACTCTTTGAGAGCCGCCAGGCGTTTGCGTGCGATGTCCGAAAGCTCCTTGTCCTCGGGCACCAACAGGTAGGCGTAAGCCCTGCGGTTGGAGCGGCCTACGCGGCCCCGGAGCTGGTACAGCTCGGCCAGCCCGTACTGGTCTGCGTTGTTGATGATGATGGTGTTGGCGAGCGGGATATCCAGTCCGTTTTCTACGATCGTAGTAGATACTAGCATGTCGTATTCATGGTGCATGAACTTCAGCATCACGCTTTCCAGCTCTTTGCCACCCATCTGCCCGTGGCCGACACCGATCCGGGCCCCCGGCGCCAATTCCTGCAGGTGAGCGGCAATGCGCCAAATCGTCTCGATGCGATTGTGAATGAAGTAGATCTGGCCGCCGCGGCCCAGCTCCTGCTGCAGGGCAGTTCGCATGATGTGGTCGGACGACGGAGCCACAACCGTATGAATCGACAGCCGGTCTTTGGGGGGTGTCTGGATGATCGAGATGTCCCGCAGCCCTACCAACGACATATGTAGTGTCCGCGGAATTGGCGTAGCCGTCAGCGTGATCACGTCGACGTTCTGACGGAGCTGTTTGATGCGCTCCTTGTGGCGCACGCCGAAGCGTTGCTCTTCGTCGACGATCAAAAGGCCCAAGTCACTGAATTCAACATCCTTCGAGAGCAAACGGTGAGTGCCGATAATGACGTCGACCTTGCCGGTGGCCAGCCGCTCGAGGATTTGCTTGGTCTCGGCCGCCGAACGAAACCGCGTCAACATCTCGGTTTCGATGGGGAACGAGGCAAAGCGCTGCCGGAAGGTCTCATAGTGCTGGAAAGCTAGGACAGTTGTAGGAGACAGCACTGCCACCTGCTTGTCGTCCGCCAGCGCCTTAAAGGCGGCCCGCATGGCAACCTCGGTCTTGCCGAACCCGACATCGCCGCAGACCAGGCGGTCCGTAGGTTGCGGGGACTCCATGTCGCGCTTGATGTCGGCGATGGTCTGAAGCTGGTCGGGGGTTTCCGTATAGGCGAACGCATCCTCGAACTCGCGCTGCCAGTTGCTGTCGGGCGAAAAGGCAAACCCCTCGGCCAGCTTGCGTCCGGCGTACAGCTTGAGAAGCTCGTCGGCCATGTCGACCAACTTGGCTTTGACGCGGGACTTGGTGCGCTGCCAGGTCTGGCCGCCCATGCGGTCGAGCTGCGGCGCCGGTCCGCCCGCACCGTGATATTTCGTCACCAGGTCGAGGCGTGACAGCGGCACGTAGAGCTTGGCGCGGTCGGCGTACTCGATCAGCATCAGGTCTTCCTGGCGGCTGCCGCGCTCGATCTGCCGCAGCCCGAGATAGCGGCCGATACCGTGCTCGCTGTGAACGACGAAATCGCCTTCCTTGAGGTCCTGCAGGTCGGAAAGAAACGTCGAGGCAACCGACTTGCGGCGCTCCGGCCGGGCCACCATTTCGGAAGCCGCGAACAGGTCCTCGGAGCCATAGAGGATCGTGTGCGAGTCCGGAAACACGGCGCCTTCGCGGATCGCCCCCTGCACCAGGACGGTGCTCGTTACCGGCCCCGCCAGATATGCCTTCTCTTCGAGATAGGGGCTGCTGGCCTTGGAGGGGTCCTTGAGGCCGAGTTGGAAGTTGATGCCAAATTCGCCAAAAATCTCCGCCAGCCGCTCGACATCGCCGAGCGACGCCGCAACGACCACGGCCCGATAGCCGCTCTTGACCTGCGCCTGCAGCTCGCGGATGCAATGCGCCATGTTGCCCTGAAAACGCGGCGTTCGCTGAGTTGGGATTTCGAGCCACTCTTCGGCGGCTTCCAGGCCAAGCTGGTCGAGATGGATCTGCTGTTTGGCGGCCGTCTGCTTGAGGAAGTCGTCCCAGGGCAGGTAAAAAGTTTCCGGCGGGGGGCTTTCCGGGCCGTCGCGCTCGCGGGCCACTGCCAGCTCTGCCCACAACTGGTCCGCCTGCTCGCGCACTGCCGCCGGCTCGCTCCAAACCAGGATTGGATCGCCGAGCAACTCGAGCACGCTCGACGAGCGCTGCCGCGCCGCCTCGGGAGTAAACTCCCAGCCTTGCGCAAGAATTGGGACTTCGTCGGTGCCGCCGGCGGCAGGGCCGCCGCTATCTTTCGGCCCCGGTGCGGCCGCCTCCCGAAAAAGGGGATATTCCGCCAACGGCAGCAGACTCGCCTGGTCGACGCTGCGGACCGATTTCTGAGTGTCCGGATCGAACTCACGAATCGATTCGACCTCGTCGCCGAACATCTCAATCCGCACGGGATACACGGCCTCGGGAGAATACACGTCGAGGATGCCGCCACGCACGGAAAAGTGCCCGATCATATCCACCGGTTCGTGACGGCGGTAGCCGACACTCAGAAGCCCCTCGACCAGGTGCTCCTGATAAAACTCGTCACCGACTTCGATCCGCCATGCCAGGTTTTGTAGCGTGTTCGCCGGGGCGATACGCTGCAGCGCGCTGGCCACCGGCGCCACCACGACCGAGGCTTCCTTCTCAGCCATCCGCCATAAGCCGATCCCCCGCTTTTCGTGGATGTCGGCATGCGGGGAAAGCCCGTCGTAGGGGGTCACGTCGTGAGCGGGAAACACAAACGGCGCGCCGCGGTGTGTGGTCAGCTCCAACAAGGCAAAAAAGGCGCCGATGGTTTCGGCGAAGCCTTCGGCGCTGGAGTTGGTTGCGGAAAGGACGAGAATCGGGCGGTCCGCGAATCGGTAGAGCAGCGCCGTGTAGAGGGCTTTTCCGGTCGGCCCTAACCCCGACAGATGTAGTTGTACAGGCCCAGGTTTCCGTATCGAGGCCAGCACGGACTGCAAGGAGGGGTGCTTGGCCAGCCCGTCGAAAAGGTCACGCAAGCCTTGAATAATCAACGACTTCGATCCAAAATCGTCTTTACCAAATCGGTTGTCGAATAGCCCGGCTCGATCGGAATGGGCAATACGACGCCCCCGGCCTCCTCGACAATCTCCCGCCCGGCGATCCAATGCGACCAGTCGGAGCCTTTCACCAAAATGTCAGGCAAAAGCCGCTCGAGCAGCTCGCAGGGGGTTTCTTCGGCAAAAATTGTCACCGCGTCGACGGCGGCCAGCGAGGCCAGAACGGCAGCCCGTTCCTGTTCGGGGAGCACAGGCCGTTGGGGGCCCTTCAGCCGCTGGACGCTCGAATCGCTGTTGATTGCCACGACGAGGACGTCGCCCCGGGCCTTTGCCGCCTCCAGCAACCGAACGTGCCCAGGGTGAAGCAAGTCGAAGCAGCCGTTGGTAAAAACAACCCCCTTCCCCTCCTCACGCCACCGCCCGCGCAGGGTCACAAGCTCGCCACTGGAGAGGATTAGGCCCACGAAAAGTTCATTTTAGCGGGTTCGATCCCGCCCTGTACCCGTGTCAGGGCCTACGTCCCCGGGCGGGCGAATCGTTCGGTAGAACGCCCTAGTAATCTCAGCGGAATCGCCGATGGTGAAAGCCCCGCCTCGCTGTTAGCATCGAGCCAGAATGAGCGCGATTTCCGTTTTTGACACTGCCAGTAGCAGCACCACAACGCTGGGTCCGGGCGAACGGTTCGTGCCGCGCCCGGTCGATGCGGTTGACGCGTTGGGCATCTCGCAGAACATCCTTGTCGATCTCATGCTTAAGCTCACGCTGCTGGAAGGGGAAACAACCCTAAGCCGCGTGGCCCGGCAAATGAAGGTCGGCGGCGCCGTCGCCGGCGCGGTGTTCTCGCACCTGCGCAAAGAACAGTACGTCGAAGTCAAAGGCATGGTCGGCAACGACTATGCGCTTTCGCTGTCGGGCCAAGGCCGCCGTCTGGCGCAAGACCGCTATCAGATCAACCAGTACGTGGGACCCGCGCCCGTCAGCCTGGACTCCTACATCGAAGCCATCAAATTGCAGGCGGTGCGGCACAAGGTCAACCGCGAGCGGCTACAGGAAGTGTTCGCGGACTTGGTCTTGCCCGACGAGATGCTCGACCAGTTGGGTCCGGCGATTATCTCCAACTCGCAGATCTTTCTTTACGGCTCGACCGGAAACGGAAAAACCAGCATCGCCGAGCGCCTGGTTCGGGTTTTTAAGGACGACGTCTACCTACCCTACGCCATCGAAGTGCAGGGACAGATCATCAACATCTTCGACTCGGTGGTTCACCGGCCCGTCAAGAACGAAGAGCCTCACGACCACCGCTGGATCAAGTGCAATCGGCCTAGCATCGCGGTCGGCGGCGAAATGGTGCAGGAAATGCTCGAGCTGCGTTTTGACGAGACGCTCGGCTACTACACCGCTCCGTTGCAGATGAAAGCCAACAACGGGTTGTTCATCATCGACGACTTCGGCCGCCAGATGATCAATCCGCGGGATCTTCTCAACCGCTGGATCGTGCCTCTCGACCGTGGCGTGGACTTCCTTTCGCTGCGCACCGGCATCAAGTTCCCGATCCCGTTTGAAACCCTGGTCGTGTTTTAGACCAACCTCGACCCGCGGCAGTTGGCCGACGAGGCGTTCCTGCGGCGCATTCAAAACAAGGTCAAGGTCGAAACGATCACGCCCGAGATATTCGACACGATCCTGAAAAGGGTCTGCGACGACGCCAAGATCAAATGGACGTCCGAAGCCTCGGCCTATGTTCGTGAGAAATGCAAGCTCGACGGCCGTAAAGCCGTGCTGCGGGCCTGCTATCCGCGCGACATCGTCGATATCCTGAAAAACATCGCCGTGTACGAAGACCGCGCGCCGCGGTTGGATCAAACCGACGTCGACCGCGCGGTCGATTTGTACTTCGCGCGCTAGACGATCCCCCGCGGCAACTCCAAGCCCGCCCAGCACAACACTATTTTTGGCCCAGCCAGCGGCCACTGGGAATCCGCCGGCCGCGCGGCGACAGCTCCCCCGCAACATAGGTCCAAACGGGTACCTTCGACTGCGAAGTGTGCGAGTACACCGGGATCAGGACTCGCTCGTAGCGGCTTCGGTGAGCTGGCCGAAACTCTTCCAAAACATCCATCGCGCGCAGGCGCTGAAGCGGATTGGCAAACGTCAATATCGTGCCGTGGACGCGGCTTGCCGCCGGCCGGAACCGCGAGGCGTGATTCGTACCCGCCGCCAGATGTTTTGCAAAACGTTCTTCGGTCTCGATGTCGGCGGCGCAGCTCGCGGCGGCTCGCGCCAGTACCAGACTTTCGGAAAGCCGCAATGCCGGATACCCGGTCGGCATCAGGTAAAGGCTTCCCTCGATCAGCGCGTCTTCCATCGTGTGTACTCCGCGGCAAAAGCGGTTGTAGTTATTGAAGCCGCGCTTCAGCGATCCGTAAACAAACAAACGTAGGCGCGTCATATCCAATTCAGGCGAGCTGGGTTCAATTGGTAAGTCCAACCCGGTTGCCATTGCCAGGGCGCTGTTAAGACTTCTTCTAGAGGCCGTTGCTTCAGCCAGTGTTCGAGGGCGCAGTGTGTCGCGCGATGGCCAATGATTAGGATCACTTGTCCGTCGAATCGTGCAGCCGCGTCGAGTAGAAAGCACTTCACTCGCCCGGCCGCTTGGCGATAGCTTTCTCCTCCTGGAAATGGTTGATCGAGACGCGCCGCGGGCTCGGCGAGAACTTCGCGCCGCGGACGCCACGTGAGCGCTCCATAGTCGCATTCGCGCAGCCGTGGATCGCGCTCGATCGTGACGCGGCGGCCGTCGAACGCTAATTCCGCGGTGCGGTAGGAGCGCTGCAGATCCGAGCAGAACACAGCGTCGATCTCGCGCCCACGATATCGTTCGCCCAGCTCCCGCGCTTGTTGCTCGCCCGCGGGAGATATCGCCACATCGAAATGCCCCGAAGCCAGCGCTGCTTCGTTGTCGAGCGAGGTGGCATGGCTTTCGAATAGCAACCGTGTCATGGCAGCCTTCGCGTCACGAGCCCGTATGAAACTATCGTAGGGCAGAAAGAGCCCCTGCGAGGCGCGACGGTCTTCGAACAACTAAGTGCAGGATAATGCAGAAGGCCCGCTTTCGAGAACGATCTCAGCCGCACCCGGCCACGGACATGCCGCTGCGGACGTCGCGGTGGCGTGTTTTTGGCGCTCTGTGGTCCTGCTAAGTCCGTTCGTACGATCGGCTATCCATGCAGTCCCTTTTCGTGGACGAAAAGCCGCGCCCGCCGGATCGAAAGCCGCGGCTGGCATTCCGTGTCCGCTGGCCTTCGCCGCTCAGCGACCCGGCGCCCTACCACGTGGGCCGCTGGCTTTTTCTGCGCCTGTTGGGATTGGTTTATCTCTGCGCGTTCGTCTCGCTGTGGGTGCAACTCGATGGTTTGATCGGCAGCGCCGGCGTCCTGCCCGCGCAGCGGCTGATGGAGCTGGCGAGCGAACAACTGCGCGGGCGCGTGGATGTTTTTCCGACCCTGCTTTGGATCAGCGCCAGCGATAACGCTCTGCATGGGATGACGGTGGCTGGCGTCGTCCTCGCTGGTTTGCTTGTCGCCGGAATCGCGCCGGCGGCCGTGTTGTTTGCGCTGTGGGCGCTTTACCTCTCGCTGTCTCTCGGCGGCCAGGTATTTTTCTCGTTCCAGTGGGACACGCTGCTGCTGGAAGCCGGGTTTCTGGCGATTTGGATCGCACCGCTCACGATGCATCCGCGTTCGGAGCGGCGAGCCATCGTACAGCGGCCGGCGATCTGGCTGCTGTGGTGGCTGCTGTTCCGGCTGATGTTTGAGTCGGGCTACGTGAAGCTGGCCAGCGGCGACCCGGCTTGGACGAGTCTCACAGCGTTGCGTTACCACTTCGAGACGCAGCCGCTGCCGACTTGGATTGGCTGGTACGCTCATCAACTTCCGGACCGGGTGTTGTGGGGCATGACGGCGGCGACGCTTTTGGCCGAGCTACTGGTCCCTTTCTTGATTTTCACGACAGCGCGATTGCGGCGGATGGCTTGCGCGGCCTTGGTGGTTTTGCAGATCGCCATTTTGCACACCGGCAACTACGGTTTTTTCAATTTTCTGACTCTCGCTCTTTGCGCTCTGCTCCTCGATGACTCCATTTGGCCGCGAGCGTTGCGGCGGTTCGCCGGCGCGGAAGCCCCCGCTTCGGCGACAGAACCTGTCCTGGGGAAAACGGCGCGTTCGTGGCCGCTCGCGATTCTGGTTCCGGTGAGCGCGGCGCTTTTCGTGCTCTCGCTCGCGCCGACGGCGGCCTCGTTCGAGTTGCGGACGCCTCGCTGGCTCTCGGCGGCTTATGAGCGGGTGCAGCCGTTCCGCACAGTCAACAACTATGGGCTTTTTGCCGTGATGACGACCGAGCGGCCTGAAATCATCGTGGAAGGAAGCGCGGACGGCGAAAATTGGCTGCCCTATGAATTCCCTTACAAACCCGGAGCGTTATACCGCACGCCGTTGTTCGTCGCTCCGCACCAGCCGCGGCTCGACTGGCAAATGTGGTTCGCCGCCCTCGGGACGGTCGAAGGGAACCCTTGGTTTTTGCGGTTTGTGCAGCGTTTGCTTATCGGGTCGCCCGAAGTCGTAGCGCTTCTGAATGAGAACCCTTTTCCTGGCGGGCCGCCCTTGACCGTGCGCGCCACCGTCTATGACTACCGCTTCACTGACCCTGAAACGCTCGCGGCAACCGGCAATTGGTGGCGGCGGGAGAATCCCCGGCCATACTGCCCGGCAGTGATGCTCAATGCCGAGGGGCGGCTCATCCTGTTTGAAACCAAGCCAAGAGCTGAGCCGGCAGCGGGCGTGACAGAACCTTCAACGGAATAGCGGAAGTTCCTGTTCGAGCCCTGGCAAGTGATTCCGCCGGGCGAGGGCTTTTCGATGTTTGGATCTTCCGCGGGCAGACGGCGCGCTGCGTTACCATCGCGTACCGCTCTCAATACAAAGCACATAGAGCCCGCGTGATATGATCGAAACAGCCTGCTCTGCCGGGCTCCTTCCACACCCGGGACGGCGCGATTTCCTGTCGCGCGCGGTGTTTTCGTTCGAGATCGTTAATGATTCAAACTCTGTTCGGGCCTCCGCCTGACCCTACCCTCTACGACCGGTTCAAGAAGGCCGTCGCCAAGACGCGCACGAGCCTTGTCGAACAGCTCGACGATATTTTTCAGGGTAAAAAGGTCATCGACGAGCAGTTGCTCGACGAACTCGAAATGACCTTGATCAGCGCCGATATCGGCGTTCGCACGACGAGTGAGATCCTGGAGGCGGTCCGCGAAAAACTCAACCGCAAGCAGTTGGCGAATCCCGAAGAGCTGAAACGGCACCTCGCCGAGCACATGATGGAGATCCTCAACGGATCAGGAAAAGGCACCGTGCCGTCCGTGGATCCGCCCGAGGTGATTCTGATCGTCGGGGTCAACGGGACCGGCAAAACGACCACCATCGGCAAGCTGGCGCATCTTCTCAAGGCAGAAGGAAAAAGCGTGCTGCTGTGCGCCGGCGATACATTCCGCGCCGCGGCCGCGGAGCAGCTCGAGGTTTGGGGCGAGCGAACCTCCACCGACGTCATCCGGCAGAAGGCCGGCGCCGACCCCAGCGCGGTGCTGTTTGACGCTCTCAAGGCGGCGCAGGCCCGACGCGTACACACCGTCATCGTGGATACTGCCGGACGTTTGCACAACAAGACGAATCTGATGGCCGAGCTCGACAAGATGCGGCGGACCGCGGCGAAGCTGGCCCCAGGAGCGCCACACCAGGTGCTGCTGGTGCTCGACGCCGTTACCGGCCAAAATGGGCTGGAGCAGGCTCGCCAGTTTCTCGCGACCGCTGGGGTTACCGGCATTGTGCTGACGAAGCTCGATGGCACCGCCAAAGGTGGTATCGTCATTGCGATCGCGCGCGAACTGGGGTTGCCGATCCGTTTTGTCGGCATCGGCGAGAAAGTTGACGACCTGGTTCGCTTCGACGCGCAGAGCTTTGTGCGCTCCTTGTTTGAGGCGTGAGCAGCCTCGACTAGAAGTAAATCGTGGAAACATGACCTCCGACGATCGCACCTACCTGAGCGAAGCGCTCGAACTGGCCCGCAAGGGACGCGCCCTGGCGAGCCCGAACCCCATGGTCGGCGCGATTGTCGCCGGCGAAGACGGCCGCAGGCTCGGCAGCGGCTATCACACCTATGAAGGCCGCCGGCACGCCGAGGTCATCGCGCTCGAACAGGCTGGCGACGCGGCGCGGGGCGGCACGCTCTACTGCAATCTCGAGCCCTGCAACCACGAAGGCCGCACGCCACCGTGTACCGAAGCGATCGTGCGCGCCGGAGTGCGGCGTGTGGTGTTCGCGTGCCGGGATGAAGATCCCCGCGTGCCCGGCAGGGGTTTGGAACATTTGCAGCAGGCCGGCATCGCCGTCGAGATCGCCGAGGAATTCCGCGTCGAGGCGCAGCGGCTCAACGAAGCGTTTTTCCACTTCGCTCGGACGGGCCGGCCGCTGGTGACCTTGAAGACAGCGGTGACTCTCGACGGAAAGATCGCCGCGCCCGACGACAACACCGGTTGGATCACCAGTGACGTCGCCCGGGCTCACGTGCAGCAGGTTCGCCACGACCACGACGCCATCCTGACCGGTATCGGCACCGTGCTGGCGGACAATTGTCTGCTCACGGACCGCAGCGGGGCGCCCCGCCGCCGGCCACTGTTGCGGGTGGTGGCCGACTCGCTATTGCGGTTGCCGATCGAATCCCGCCTGGTTGAGACGTTTAACAACGATTTAGTCGTTGTAACGACTTCCGCGGCGCCGTCCCGCCGCCGCGCCGCACTTGAAGCCCGCGGCATCCCGGTCGAAGTTTTCGACAGCCGTTCGGGGCGGGTGGACCTGGAGGCCGTTTTGGATTGGCTTGGCCGGCACGAGATGACCTCGCTGTTGATCGAAGCGGGCGCTAAGCTCAACTGGGCGGCGCTCGATTCGGGGATAATCGACAAGACGCTGTTCTACTTTGCACCCAAAATTCTTGGCGGCGTCGATTCACTGTCGCTGGCCGGAGGGATTGGCCGGCGTAGCCGCTCCGGGGCGATTCGGCTGCGCAATTTGCGAACCTTCCCGGTCGGCCCCGACGAATTCGCGGTGGAAGCCTATCTGATCAAGGAACAGGACAGCGGAGCCAATCTAAGGGCGTTGGAGTCCGCCGCGGACGGGCGCGCCTGAGCACAGTCTCTGATCAAGAGTCCATTCTCCGCTACTCCCCAACATGTTCACAGGCATCATCGAAGAAACCGGCACGGCGGCTGCGCTGATTTCGCAGGGTGTTGGGGCGCGTCTGCAAGTCCGCGCCGAGAAGGTTCTTGCCGACTTGCCTATCGGCGGCAGCATCGCCGTGAACGGTGTGTGCCTGACGGCGGTGGAGGTAGCGGGCGGCTCGTTTTCCGCGGACTTGTCGCCAGAGACCTTGGAGCGTTCGAATCTCGGCGACTTGTTGCCCGGCGCGCGCGTGAATCTGGAACGGCCTCTTGCCCCGACTTCGCGTTTGAGCGGCCATTTCGTACAGGGGCACGTCGATGGGGCGGGGGAGTTTTTGTCGCTCGAAGAGTTGGGAGACGGCAACTGGTGGTTGCGCATCCGCGCGCCGCGCGAGTTGCTCAAGTATTTTGTTTACAAGGGCAGCATCGCGATTGACGGCATCAGCCTGACGATTGCTTCGCTCGACGACGATATCATCGCCGTGGCGATCATTCCGCACACCTATCAGGAAACTTCGCTCGCCAATCTGCGGCCTGGAAGCCGTGTGAATCTGGAATGCGACGTGATCGCCAAACACGTCGAGCGGCTGTTTCAGAGCCTCGAACTTGGCTCGGAATCCCGTTTGAACGTCGAGAAGCTGCGCGAAGAGGGATTCTGAGGCCGTCGCCGCTCGACGGGCGCTACAGTTTTCGCTAACATTGTTTTAAAACCAAAAAGTCGCCTGAAATGGGTCGCGATCGAGTACGGCTCGGCGGCGATGAGGCGGCAAACTCGGTTGCTACACTACAACGTGGATCTGGGAAACCAGGTGAGGAGAACAGGATGAAAGCGCTGCGATTTCTTATTCTTTTGAGTCTGGCCGTGGGTCTGGTGATCGCGACCGGTTGCGGCGGCTCGCCGCCGCCCGAGGACGCCACGGCGCCCGAGAAGACCGCCGAGCCGGCAGCGGAGGCTCCCGCCGAAACCGCCCCGGCCGAGCCGGTGGAGAAGGAAGAAACCGCCCCGCCACCCGAAAAGAAGGCGGAGCCGCAAGCCAAGAAAAGCGCGCCGGCCGGCAATCCGGTGGTGGTCATGGAAACGAGCAAGGGCACCATCAAAATCGAGTTGGACGCCGACAAGGCTCCGGAAACCGTCGCGAATTTTCTGCGCTATGTCGACGATAAGTTCTACGACGGGACGATCTTTCATCGTGTCATCCCGAGGTTCATGGTTCAGGGCGGCGGCATGACTCCAAACATGACGGAGAAGCCGACCGGCGACCCGATCAAGAACGAGTCGGCGAACGGCCTCGCCAACAATCGCGGCACGATCGCCATGGCCCGCCTGCCTGACCCGCATAGCGCCACGTCGCAGTTCTTCATCAACCACATCACCAACGTTGGCTTGAATCGCGGCGAGCGGGACGAGTGGGGCTATTGCGTGTTCGGCAAAGTCACCGAAGGGATGGACGTGGTGGACGCCATCGCGCAGGTTCCCACAGGCAACCGCGACGGCCATGGCAACGTGCCGGTCGACCCCGTGATCATCAAATCCGTTCGCCGGGCCTCAGCGTCGGCGTCGTAGCTACTGGATTGCGACGAACCGTATCTGCACTGCCATCGCAAGCGCCTCGCCGGCCCCTGAGCGACGAGGCGCCGATTGCCACCGGCCGTAGATAACCGGATGTTGTTGACGGCACGGGACGGCGGCAGTCATTCTCCCGCAGCGATCCGAATCTTACTGACTGAAAGCGCAAAACTGGAGGAATCACCATGCCCGAGCAGGCCAATCCCAGCGTTATCCTGGAGACATCCAAGGGGCCTATCAAGATCGCTCTGCACGCCGACAAAGCTCCGCAGACCGTCGAGAATTTTCTGAAGTACGTGGATGACAACTACTTCGACGGCACGATTTTCCATCGCGTGATTGATAATTTCATGATCCAGGGCGGCGGATTCACTCCCGAGATGCAACAGAAGCCGACCGGCGATCCGATCGAAAACGAGGCGGACAAGGGTTTGAAAAATGCGCGCGGCACGGTCGCCATGGCGCGCACATCCGATCCGCATAGCGCCACTTCGCAGTTCTTCATCAACACGGGAGCGGCCAACGATTTTCTCAACCACAGCTCCAAGTCGTCACAGGGTTGGGGTTATTGCGCGTTCGGAGAAGTCGTCGAGGGGATGGATGTGGTGGACCAGATCTCCGGCGTTGAAACCGGGCGGCACGGCATGCACAACGACGTTCCTCAGGAGCCGATTGTGATTCAGTCCGCTCGCCGGGCCTAGATGCGCCTGTTGCTAGCGCGGCCGGGGAGCCGTGAAATCGCCAGATAAATGAAACCCTACCCGGGTAAACTTGCGTATAAGTGAACGAAATGCTCCCCGGCTCAGGGTCGCGTGTCCGGGGATTCCTGCTGTCGGCGGGAATCTTCGCCGCTGGATTTGTTGGCCATCTCTCTGCGAGTTCGGTAAGCGGCGTCGTTGTTGCCCGCCAGGGCGATCGCCTGGTCCCCGTGTTTCGCGCCAGCGTGGCGGCACGGGATGCGGCCAGGAATGACATTGTTGCGGTAGCCAGAACGGACCGCGAGGGCCGCTTCCTGATCGTCGGTCTTCCCTCTCCGCGGGTGTCTCTTTCCGCTCACAAACAAGGTTATTTCACCTGGCGTGTCAACGGCCGCGAGGATGACTCCGTGGTGCTCGATTGCTCGGCGGAAAAGGACTGCGCCGGGATCGAGTTCGAATTGGGCGCGGCCGCCGTGATCTCGGGAATCGTCGTGGATAGCCTGGGCGAGCCGCTGGGCGAGATCGGCGTCAGGGCCACGCAAAAGGAATCGGCGGATGGGGAAGCCGGCGGGCGCGCCAACAGCGGCAGCACGGATGATCGCGGCTACTTCCGCATCGGCGGCCTCAAGCCCGGGCGATACACCGTTACGGCCGAGGGCCGCGTGAGAAGCTTCTTTCGGGAAGAGACGATGGAGAGTGAAGCCGTCGAGGTGGAGGTGGCGGAAGGCGGCGAAGCCGGCGGCATTCAGCTCACCGCGCGGCACTCGGAGACGCGGCGCGAGGCCTACAAAGTTTCCGGCAGGGTCAGCGGCATAGATCTTTCGCTGGCTGGCCCGCACATGATTCAATCGCGCGGCCTGCCCGGGGCGGGGCGGCGCGGGCCGCATGGCTCCTCCATGGCGAGGCCGATCGACAAAGACGGCTCGTTTCTGTTGAACGGCCTCGATAAGGGCCGCTACGCGCTGGCTTACATTTACAGCCGCCGCTCCAACAACGGCGAGTCCGTGTTGCAGCCGCTGGGGACGATTGAGGTCAGCGGTGACGTCTCGGGTCTGGCGTTGGCTCCGTTGCCCCCCACTGGTTTTTCCGGCGCGGTGCGGTTTGAGACCAGCAAGTCCGCCCGGCCACTCCGATTGTCGTTGATCTCCACGGATGCGGAGCATTTCGCATGGGACCGTGTCGAGCCGCCGGACTCGCGATTCGAGTTCACGACCCTGACGCCGGGAACGTACCGGCTTACGATTTCGAGCGGCCCCCGCGGCAACACGGGGCTGTACGTCAAAGGAATTCAGCGCGGAGAAGAGTTCCTGCCGGGCTCCGAGTTGGTGGCCACCGAAGGCGTCGTCGATCGCTTCGATATCGTTGTCTCCGACGAGCTGGGGCGAGTGTATGGGCGCGTCAAAGCGGCCGCCGAACCAGGCGCCGAGCGAATCATCCGTAAAGGAGCGCAATTCCAGGTGGCGCTCTCGGGCCCAAACGAACTACTCCGAGTGACTCAGGCCGACCAGTTTGGCCGCTTCGAGTTTGAAGGCATCCTGCCCGGCGATTACCGCATCTGCGGCTGGGCTGACGTTGCAACGCGGGCCATCCGCGACGAGAAAACCTGGGAGCAGGCGGGAAGCGCGGTGAGAGAGTTCACGGTCGAGGCCGGCAGCGATGTCGAGCTCGACCTGACAGGGGCGCCATGAGGGGAATCGTCCTAGCGTGGATTGCGGTGTGCTGCTGCGGAGCGGCTCTGGCACAGACCAATCCGCTCGACCCGGCGGGCTCGGCCGCGAAGGAAGCGACGGGACAGATCGAGGGCATCGTCGTTTCCGCCAAGACCGGCGAGCCGCTTAAGAGCGTGCGCGTGATGTATCAGGGAAACAGCCGCAGAGGGTTTCGCGGCGGCGCGGGCGAGGGTCGGGTCACGCTCACCGGGATGGACGGCCGCTTCGCCTTCGCGGGCCTTCCCGCGGGCGAATACTCGTTTTATTGCGCGAAGACCGGCTACGGGATGCGGGCCACGTTCGACATCGAACAGCGTGTTCAGATCGGCGACGGCGAGACGCGCGACGACGTGGTGATTCGGTTGCAGCCTTCCGCCGTTGTCAGCGGCCGCGTGTTAGACGCCCACGGGGAGCCGCTGCCGGGCGCGGCGGTGTCGGTGATGGCCCGCAGCTACCCGGTGGGCGAAGCCCGCTGGAGAACGATGCAGTCCGACAGGGCCGATGACTTGGGAACGTATCGGCTGCACGGTTTGGGCCCCGGCCGTTATGTGATCGCGGCGGGCTCACCTCCAGGGCTCAGCCCGCGCGGCGTTTCCTATCGCGAGTTCGCCGCCGCGTACTATCCCGGCGGCGATTCGCCGGAACAGGCCACTCCCGTCAAGCTAGCGTGGGGCGACGAGCTGACCGGGATCGATTTCCGCTTGGCGCCCGCACCCGAGACCACCGTTCGCGGCGTAGTCATCGACGGCGCAACGGGCGAGCCGTGCGAGGAATGCTCCCTGTTTGTGCAAACGGAGTCGGGCCAGCAAGGCTTTGGCGTTGCTCCGACGCGGGAGGGTGTTTTTCTGATGCGAGGCCTGCCGCCGGGGCAATCCTGGGTCGTGGCGCGGCAGCGGGGTCCCGGCGCGGGTCAGGCGGCGGAACAGGTGATGGTTCCCGCGTCCGGTGCGATGGAAGTCGAGCTGGTGGTGAGCCAGGGCCAGACCCTGACGGCGGAAGTCGTGCTGGAGGATCCGCCGGAACCGGACCAGAACCAGCAGGCCGCGCAGCAACCACGCCGGCGGCCGCGCATCCAGGTCGATTTACAGGGCCGCGGCCCCGCCATGTGGGGACGTTCGCCGCGCGCCGACGCGCCGGCGGAGGGAGGGCCGGTCGAGTTTCGCGCCCTCACGCCCGGCGAGTATCGCGTGCGGCTGCGCGCGCCCGATGGCGGATATTTGCGCGCCATCTCGATCGACGGGCGCCCTCTCGACCAGCCGGAAATAACGATGGCCCCGGGGGCTCCCTTGTCGGGACTCAAGTTTCACGTCGCTTATGACGGCGCGACAGTGGAAGGAGCCGTGAAGTATCCTGCCGAAGGTGAGCCGGATCGTGTGTGGATTCTGCTGCTACCCGAACCGGGATCGAGCACCTACGCGGAGCGAGAACTGATTGCCGCCAGAGAGGGCAGTTTTCGCGTTAGCGGCATCTTCCCAGGGCGTTACTCGCTCTACGCGCTGCCTCGGCAGGATGCGTATGACATGGATGACGCCGCGGTCCTCCGCACGCTGGAGCGTTTCGCCAGGAAAGTCACGCTTGCGGCCGGTGAAACGGTTAGCGTGGAACTGCCCTATATTCCCGAGCCGCTGTGATCTTCCCGAACGGCTCGGAACGTGCTCGCATCACAAACGATCAGCCGCGCACCGATAGGGAGTCCACCGTCTGGCCGGCGGCGTCCACTGCGCGCACGCGGTACCACACACCGCCTGAGTGGCCGCCCGGGGCATCCTTATCCACTACTCGGAATGGCTGCTCACTGATTTGCGGTTCGAACGGCATCGCGGCGATACGCTCGTGCCGCCGGTACACCTCGTAGCGCACGATCGGCTCGCCCGCGGCGTAAGCGGTGTGCCACGAGATCTCGTTCCCGTTTTTCTCACCCAGTCCCTTGACGACAACGTCTTGCGGCGGTTGAAAGCCGCTCGAGGGCCGCTGGAAAAAGTTGGTTTGCGTGCCGTGCAGCGCCGCGACCTGCTCCTCGATGTCGCGCTTACGCTGCGCAGATAGCGGCTCGGCTGTCTGGCAGGCGGCCAGGTTGGCGACGATCTGGTCTCTTTCGGGATCGTCGTTGCTGTCGATCAAACCGATGCCGGTGATCAGTGTGCTCATGCCCTTGGGCGACAGGGTGTAGTGCAGGAAGTCCTGGAAAGCGACTTTGCCTTTCTGGCCGACGCTTAAAACGCTCTGCCCCGGGCGGCTGGCGTAGCGCGGCTCGAGCCCGTACATGGCGCCGTCGGCGAAAACCTTCATGCCGATCAAGCCCATGTTTTTTGCGGCGGCGACGGGAATCGAGTTCGTCTGATGACAGAAATAGCGCACGTCGTTGGGGTTCACCACGACGAGCAGCGTGTCGAGAATGTTTTTAGTGTCGCGGCGCATGGCGTACATGTGCACGGCCGGGTTCTCGTGGCCGGTGATGCCGATGTGGCGAATCCATTTCTTGTGCTCGGGGTTCAAGCCGGTCAGATTCGTGCCATCGCGGAAGTCGAGCAGGCCCGCGAGCGCGCCGACGCGCGGCAGCGACTTGTCGCCGGGATTGTTGAGGCCCTCGTACACGGCATCGACGTGCTCGTCGTGCGTCAGCGAGTGCACTTGCATCAGGTCAAGGTACGCCCCTTCGGGAATGTGCCCTTTGCCGTCGCCGAAGAACTGCGTTAGGGAGCGCTTGAGGTCGTCAATGCAAGTTGTTCCGCCGCCCTGGGAATTGCCGAGTGGCTTGGCGCCGTCGCGGATGATCGACTGCCGCAGTCCGCTTTTTGTGGCGAGGAACAACCGCGCGCGCAGATTGCTGTCGTAGCCGGGCTCGCCCGGAATCAGGTTAAGAACCCGGAAAGCCTTGCCATAGTTCGCCTGACTGAGCTGATAGTTGTTGGCCGTTTCGAGGTAAGTCATGCCGGCGCGAACGGCCTTGACGACGATCTTGACGGCTTCGTCTTCGGACGATTCCCACATCACCTTGTTGCCGCCGGCGAGCCCAAAGGTGGTCACCTCGCGGCCTGTTCGACCGAGCACGCGCGTCTGCAGCTTGTTGGCGGCGGGGTGGGACCAAACCCGATAGCGGCCCCCCATCGGCAGGAACGTAGCGGCCATGGCGGCGCCGCCGGCCCAGCGCATGGCATCGCGGCGAGTGAATGTTTTTGGCATAACGGACCTCCTGGGCTACGGGGCGATGTGGGTTCTGTTCACCTATGAACAAAAACCCGTCGATTCTAGCCGCTATTGTACTGCAGCACCAGGGCGTGATCATCAGACCCACGGCGCGCAGAAGCGCCAGCGCCCTCGTTATGGATTACCGCCACTTGGCGACCGCGCAGTTCGGGGAATCACAATCAATCCCCTATATCCCCAGCGTGTCCGCGGCGTAGTCAATGCACTTGCGGACATTCTCGTCTTCAACGCGCAGTTGTTCTTCAGGGGGCAACTGGCTGATGCGAGGCAGCGGCTTGCCGTTCTTGCGGCTCTTCACGACGTTCAGCATCATCGCCAGATCGCGCCCCGGCAGCGCATCGAAAGTTGGCCAGTATCGCTCGGTGAATACGGGAATCTCGAGCGGATCGCGGGTGATCATCTCGAGCGTAAACCGGGTGTTGGGCTGCGAGCGCCGCACGGTCTGGACGATCTTTCGCAAATCGAGAAAGCCTTCGCCCAGCGGGACCTCCGACAGCAGAAATCCGTCTTCATAGGGCTCGACGCCCATGTCTTTGATGTGGACCGAGTAAGCATACGGAGCGAGCGCCTCGACGGTTGTCATCGGGTCGTTAAGAAGCGCGACGTTGTTGCCGGTGTCGAGGGTAACGCCGACCGATTCGCTGCTGATTTTCTTCAGCATGGCGAGCAGCTCTTCGACGCGCCAATCCTTGTGATTCTCGATGGCGAGCTTCATGCGCTGTTTGCGAACGACCGGCTCGGCAAGGGTGAGAGACTTCCACGACTGCTGCGCGAACTGCCCGAAGGCGTCGGCCGAGTCGAAGGTTTCGTAGCGCCGCCCGCTGAGCATCACAGCGCGCAACGCCAATGCGCCCGCGTCCTTGGCTGCCTGCACCGCCCGCTTGAAGTCATCGAGGTCTGTCTGCTCGCGCGGCAAACGCACGGTCGCCTCGACGTACATGCTGTACTTCTCAGCGGTGCGGCGAACCTGGTTGACGTAGCCGCGCTCGGTCGAGCGCAGGCTGGCCTGAATTCCCCCAGCGCCGATTTGATGGCAGTACTCGAGAAAGCTCAGCGGCTCGGTCAGAGGCTCCTTCGACCCCGAGCTGCGATCCACTGAAGCCCGTTGCGTGTAGGAGGAGTTGCCTATCCCCATGCCGGTTTTGCGCTGCTGGGCCTGAGCCCGTGGAGCGGCAGCCGACGCCAACGCCGCGGCAGCACTGCTCATCCGCAGTATCTGTCTGCGAGTCATCATTTTTCGATCGCCTCCCGGAAGCTGTGTCGCGCCGCTGGCCGCGACGCGTGGCCGCCAATCAACCGCTCCGGCGGAAACCCGTATGCGTTGAACTCGCGGCGTGCCGCTAATGCCCGTAAACCTGGGTTCGCCTGCTTGAAGGGTATCAATTTGCGCCCCACGTGCGGGAGCTAAGGGCAAGCACGACGGCCACGCACCGTAGCGCGAAGCCCGGCAAAAAGATTAGAACGCCTAAAGGGTGGACGTTATGCCGCGGAGGTTGTCAGAAGGAAAAGCTGCTGAAGCAGGCCAAAACCCGCTCCAGCAGCCGAGGATCACAGATATGGATTCACCGAAAAGTCGTCTTCGTGCTCGCAGTCCAGTTCCCAGCAGTTGAGGTTTTCGAAGTTCAGCCCAATGCGGAAGACGCCATCTTCGCGCGCCAGACAGTGAACGACCCATGCTGTGCCACGGAACTCGATACACGACTTCTGACTGTGTAGTTCGCCCTGCACGTTGACCAGCGTTGCTAAAGGAAGAGGAGTAAAGCTCTCGACCCCAAGCCCTCCCTTGCTGACATCGACGAGTTGCGTGTCGATAGCCTCAAGACGCCCGGGGCGGCCTCCGCCCGAGTCAGGAGCCCGATAAATCGAGGCATGAGAGTATTGGGGTTCGATGCGCACGCCGACGGTTTGATAGTCGCTCGCGCGCTCATAGCGCCGGCTGTTGGATTTCTTGCCGGCGTTGGCCTGCGTCTTTAATCGGTTGGGAGACGTTGCCATTGGCCCTATTCTCAGCCAGCGGCGGCCTTATTGCCAATGGAGCGTTGGTACCGTTTTTATCCAAACTGGAGTACCGCGAGGAATAAGTCCGAATCTTTAGGCAACAAGTCATACATCTTTTGATCAGATGTCGTATGACCTGCCGATTCGCCGCGTCTTTGCGGCATCCATGGAACGCAAAACCTAGTTGCGGTGAATCGCGATCTGTTCCGCTAGTCTCCCTCGGCGGCTTCCGGGACAGCAGCTCGCGCTAAAGAGTCGGTGCGGAAGCGGACCACAGCCTCGATGACGAGCCAGATGCTGAGCAGGAAGATGGAAGCAGCGACCAGCGTGAGCAGCAGATTACCCTGGCTCCAGTATCTTTGAAGATCGATCACCATCGCGATCATGGTAACGACCATCATGAACACCATCGGCACGAAGGTGTACCAATAATTCCGGCCCGTCTGGCGCAGATAGACAGTCACCGCCAGCAGCGTGAGTCCGCCGAGCACCTGATTGGTGCTGCCAAACAAGCTCCACAGAGCGAGACCCGCCGGCTGGCCGTTGACCTCGTAGAAGGCGAAGAATCCGATCAGCCCAACCGCGATGATCGATGCGATATAGCGGTTGCCCACGTAAGGGAGGCGGAAAGAATCCGCGATTTCTTCAATGTTATAGCGCAGCAGGCGCGTTCCGGAGTCGAGCGAAGTTAGCGCGAACGAAACGGCGACAAGCGCGACAAAAGCCTGGCCGACCTCCATGGGTACGCCGAGGCTCGAAATGAACAAAGCCGAGCCGTCGATGAAGGCGCGCATTTTTTCCGAGAGCGTGTCGGCCGCGGTCCAGCTCGAGTAGTGTTGCGCCCAGGATTCGACGGAGCGGAAACCCGCGGTACAGGCCAGGACGGCCAGCAACCCGAGAACCGATTCGCCGACCATACCGCCGTAGCCGATCGGCACGGCGTCAGTTTCCTTGTCGATCTGCTTCGCTGTCGTGCCGGAAGAGACCAGCCCGTGAAAGCCCGAGACGGCGCCGCAGGCGATAACGATAAATACGAATGGAAAGATCGGCGGCGCGCCGGCGGGATGAAGCGATACGGCCGGCGCCGCAAAGTCGGGGCTCAATACAAAAAAGCCGAGATAGCATACCCCCAGGCCGAGATAGAGCAGCAGCGAATTCAAATAGTCGCGCGGCTGCAACAGCGCCCACACCGGCAGCACCGACGCAAGAAAGGCGTAAAACAGCAGGATGAATACCCACTCGTTCATGCCGACATCGGGTTTGCGAATCACCAACCCGACCCAGACCGAGGCCAGCATCAGCACGAAACCGACTACCGTGGTGCGCGAGATGTCGGCCGAGCGCTTGTAGACCAGCCAGCCGATCACCATGGCGACAGCCATGAGGAAGAAAGTGGGGAAGACCGCTTCGGGATAGTATTGCAGCGTGAACAGGCCGGCCACCGTGCGCACGAACACGCCCATCACCAGACAAATCAGGAAAAAGATGATGCACAGGAAGATGATTTTGGCGCGCGGCCCGATGAGATCTTCGGCGACCTTGCCGATGCTCAGCCCGCGATGGCGCATCGACACCACCAGCGCGCTGAAATCATGGACGGCGCCGATGAACAACGTGCCGAATACAACCCAAAGCATGCCGGGGAGCCAACCCCAAATGACGGCTATAGCTGGCCCGAGCATGGGGGCCAGGCCGGCGATCGAGGCGTAATGATGCCCAAACAAAACCCCCTTGCGGCAGGGCACGTAGTCGACGCCGTCGGTCATCGTGTGCGCCGGAGTCGGCCGATTGGCGTCCAGTTGGAAAATGCGCGCGCCTAAAAAACGCGCATAGAAGCGGTAGACAACGACATAAAGAACCAGACACGCGACCGTGGCCAGGACGGGTTGCATGAACTACTCCTCCCCCGAACCTCGCGGATCGAGAACAAGCCAACAAAAACCACGGGACTGACCCGTTTTCCGGCAACCCCATATGATAGACGAATTGCGCGCGAGCGGCCGGTATCGGAGATGACCGAGGAGTATACGCCCCCGCCTCGCCGCAACGACGCGCCCGCGGCTACAGTGCGGGAACTGTGCGTGCTATTCTGGAAATGACGACGTTGGCCGGTCGTCCAATGGCAGGACACGGGCCTTTGGAGCCTGTAATGGAGGTTCGAATCCTCCCCGGCCAGCCATCTATCCCACAGCGCGCGACTCCCGCGAAGACTGTGGCCCGCGCATCATGCAGGCGGTAGCCTGAATCCTCTCACCATCGACGGCAGGCGGCGGCTCAACAGAGGCTTCAACGGCACTCGTATCCGCCGGCCAGCGGCGAACCGGGATGCCAGCGCGGATTGGCCTTGGCGGGTAACACCGCAGGTTTATAAAATAAAACGGCTGGGGACTGATCTTCCGGCGGTCTCAGCGGATTGCCATGGCCACCCAAAGTGTTTCGATCAACTCGCGGATCATACCGGGCCTATTAGTCGCCGCGGCGGGCGTGCTTCTCACGCTCCACAATCTGGACGTCATCCGCATTCAGGGGGTCTGGCGGTTCTGGCCGGTGCTGCTCATCGCATTCGGCCTTAGCCAAATGCTGCACCCCAACCGCAAAAATCTCGGCATAGGCGTGGCGTTCGTTGTGATCGGCACATTTTTTCAGCTCGCCAACCTGCGGCTGATCGATTTACGTATCGACGATCTGTGGCGCTTTTGGCCCCTGTTGTTGATTGTTTTCGGCGCCGGCCACCTCATGTCACGACAACGGCCGCGCAACATTACAGCCGGCGTGTTTCTGTTGAGCCTGGGAGTTTATTTTCAGCTCTCGATGCTCGATTTGATTCATGTGAGCCTGTGGAAGCTGTGGCCGGTGATGTTGATCGCGATCGGAATCGGCATGGTCGAACGGGCCTATTCCGCACGGCACGCCGCCCGCTGATTTCCCGCTCCCCCGGGCTCGCTTTAACGCTGCTGGCCTGCCACCGCGCGGAAATCTTCCAGCAGCTCGGGGCTGACCTCAAAATCCAGGACCCGGGCCATGATCTGGCTCCAGCCGTGGATGAAATACTCCCAACCGTCGGCGGCATGAACGCCAGCCTGGCGAGCCAATGCGAGTAACTTGAGATCCCCGCGGTAGTTGAAATCCCAGACGATCGCATCTTGCGGGAAGCGCACGTTTTCCGTCACGGGAGAACCGGGCCGGTCCTTGCCGATCCCTGTGGCGTTGACGATAAGGCAGCCTGGCGCGAGAGAGGCGATCAAGCGGTCATGATCGGATGCGCCGCTGACGGCGATGCGCTCGGCATCGGCGAGCCCCGCAATTTCGGAGAGCCGCTCGCTGGAGACATCGGTGAGAATCACCCTGGAGGGCCGGTGATGCCGTTGCAGTACGACCGCCAAGGCCAGGCCAGCGCCGCCGGCCCCCAGGATGATCGCATCACCCGCAAAGGCGTCGCCTCGCAAGAGCGTTTGCAGGCTGAGCTGCGCGGTGACGGTGTCGATGGCTTGGCCTTCCATGCGGCTAGAGCGGCGCACGACGCAGCTTACTTCACCTAGCAATCGAGCGTCGTCGTCCAGGGCATCAAACAGGTCGGCGGCATGGCGGTAGAGCGCAACTTTGTGCGTCGTCACCAGAGCGCCGCGGCAGTCGGGGTCCTGCTTGATCCGTACCGCCGCTTCCCGATAGGCCTGAGGCCGGCCTCCGACGGCGATGTCCACGCCTTCGAGGGTTGCATCCGGCACGCCGGCCAGACGAACCCAGTGCGGAAAAATCCGTCGGATCGATGAGCCGCCGGTTGAAACGCCCACAAAATACATTCGGCTCGGCATGTCATCTACCAGGGCGTTCCGCGAGACACGCCCGGCCCCGACCGGTCAGCCCCCGACGTCAGCCCATTGTAAAGGCCTGCCGTGACGGCTGAACGGGCGCCCCAAGACAGGCTAACGCCCGCGGCCCCGAGCGGCACATTTCCCCCTGTCGAGAACTACGGATTAGTTGCTGGTGGTCTTCGGCCCGTATTTGCGGCGGAAGCGTTCGACGCGGCCGGCCGTATCCACGAGTTTCTGCTTACCCGTGAAGAAGGGGTGGCAGTCCGAGCAAATCTCGATGTGGATATCGCCCTTGTGGGTGGAGCGCGTCTCAAAAGAGTTCCCGCACGCGCAGTTGACCTTGACGGTCGCGTAAGCGGGGTGGATATCTGCCTTCATGGGTTTTCCCTCGATTTCTTACTCAGCATAGCATGAACCCCGCGGTCTCCCGGAGCGTCTGGGGCCTGCTGGAAAGGCCTATTCTGTGGCTCCCGCGCTGCCAACTCGGCTCACCCTCCCGGAGGCTTGGGGCGCCGCCAACATGTATTGGATGCACGACCCGCCGCCTGCGATTCGAACCGCCTAGATGCGGATACCGGGCCGGCCCAGGACTGCGGATGCAGCGGAGAGGAATCCGGGAAAGGCGCACGAACCACGCGGCGGGGCCGGTTTTTGTGGAAGTGTGACGCCACGCTTGCGGATGGGGCTCGGATCGCCTTCGCGATGTTTCCGATTCAGGGCATTAACGCGGGTCAATACCTCATGACGGCCTGCCGAGCCTGCCACGATGTCGCTAAAGCTGGCGACGGGGCGTGCCAGCAGTTTTTTAGACGACAAGCAGCCACTAAGGGCGAGGAAAGGAATAGGAAGAAGACGGAAAGCGAATCGCCGCGGCGTGAAACGGCTCCCGCCATAGGCGCGTCCCACCTCTCACGGAAGCGACTCCTGGAGAAAATCTGACAGCCGGAAGAAATTACAGATGATGATTCACAATTTGCGCTCGCTCGCCCTGGCCGTGTTGCTGGGGTTGGCGCTGCTTGACTCCGCTTCCGCGGCAGACGGCCTTCGCAGTTACACGGTACTGTTGCGAGACCCTTCGGTGGGTCAACAGGTTCCTCCCCGCTTGCGCTCGCGCGGCGGACGTGTGGACTTCCAGCGGGCGGCGATTCAGTCCGACCTGCGCAATCTTGAACACAAAGTGGATCTATCCCAGCAGCCACTGAAGGCTGCCATAGCGCGCGAGGGCGCTGAAGTTGTCGGTTCGGTGCGCCATGTGCTGAACGCGATTTTCATCCGCGCCACGCGCGAACAGGCGGCGCGCATTCGCGGGCTGGGCGGCGTGGATCGCGTGGTCCGTAACTCGCGTTTCAAGCTGCTGTTGAATCGCGCTGGCGAAATCGTGCGTGCGCCGGCGGCCTGGGAGGCGCTTGGCGGCGTCGACAATGCGGGCGCCGGGCTGCGCATCGGAATTCTCGACAGCGGCATCGACCCGGAACATCCGGCGCTTGTGGATGCAAATCTGACTGTTCCACCGGGGTTTCCTAAGGGACGGCCGGGCGATCTCGCGTTCACCAGCAACAAGGTCATCGTGGCCCGCAGTTACGTAAATCTGCTCAACCCCGACGACCCGGATTTCTCGCGGCCTGACGACTACTCGCCGCGTGATCGGGTCGGCCATGGAACCGCAGTGGCGACCATCGCCGCGGGCCGCAGGGTCACCGCACCCGCCGCCACCCTTACGGGTATCGCTCCGAAAGCTTTCCTCGGCAACTACAAAATCTTTGGCTCGCCGAATATCAATGACTTCAGCGACACCTCGGCGGTGATCGCCGCCATCGATGACGCCGTGATCGATGGCATGGACATCATTAGCATCAGCTTCGGCGCCATCGCGCAGTTTCCGTATGACGAGCAGGGCGACGCCTGCTCCGACGACCCGAATGCGCTGTGCGACCCCACCGCAATCGCCGCCGAAACCGCGGCCGGGCTTGGCGTGGTGGTCGTGGCGTCGGCGGGCAACGCCGGCTCTTTCGGCGAGCAGAGTTTCCCAGCCTTCAATAGCATTGCTACTCCGGCGTCGGCGCCGAGCGTGATCGCCGTCGGGGCCACCGTCAACGCCCGGCAGTTCGTGCAGCGCGTCCTTTTTGACGGCGCCACCGCGACCGCCATTTCCGGGACGGGCCCGAAGCTGCAAAGCCCGCTCGAACGCGAGGCCATCGCGACGTCGGGTCTCGGAGACGCTTTCGGCTGCCAGGCATTCGCGCAGGGCTCGCTCAACGGACGCATCGCGGTCATCGAGCGCGGGTCTTGCGATTACGAATTCAAGGTCGCCAACGCGGCAGCGGCTGGCGCGGCGGCGGTGATCGTCGCCAACATCCCGGAAGAGGACGAGCCGTTCGTGATGGTCGGCCTCGAGACGACCGATATCCCGGCGTACATGATCGGCGGCGGCGACGGCGACACGCTGTTGAACCGGCTGGGAGGAGCGGCGCGGGTGATCGTGACGATCGACCCGACGCTGGTGGAGCGCTCCTACGGCTTTGATCAGCTAGCGCCGTATAGCTCGCGCGGGCCGAGCCCGGGGAACAACATCAAGCCTGACCTGGTAGCCCCCGGCACGTTCATCTACACCGGCGCGCAGCGGTTTGACCCCAACGGCGACACGTACGATGTGACTCAATACGCCTCGGTGGACGGCACCAGCTTTTCGGCCCCGATCGTCGCCGGCGCCGCGGCGCTGGTGATCCAGCGCAACCCCAACTTCACGGTGGCGGAAGTGAAATCGGCGCTGGTCAACACCGCCGGGCCCGAGGTGATGGAAGACGGCGCGCAAGCCGGAGTGAATTCAGTGGGCGCGGGCCTGCTCGATATTCCTGTTGCACTTGACCCGATCGCGACGGCGGTGCCCTCTACGATCAGCTTCGGCGCCGTCGAAGGCGTGGCGCTGCCGATCCAGCGGACGCTGACGCTGCGGAATCCGCGCAACACGCCAGCGACGTATCAAGTGGCGGTGCAGGCGCGCAACTCGAGTGCGAATGCCGTTGTGCGCGTGCAGGGCGGGTCCAGCGCGAACGTGACGTTGGGGCCGGGACAAACGGCCGACTTGACTGTTTCGCTCGAAGGCACGCAGCCCGCGCCCGGGTCCTACGAGGGGTTTCTGATCGTCAGCGGCGTAGCGAACGGCGTGGATCTGGCGATTCCGTATTTCTTCGCGCGCGGCGACGGTGTGGCGTTCAATTCATTCGTGATCGCCGGCACGGGCGTCGTCGGAACTGTCAACGAGATCCACCCCGAGCTGCTGATCTTCAAGGTGGTCGATCGATTCGGCCAGCCTGTCGCCGGCTTGCCGGTGGATTTTCGTGTTGTGGAAGGCGGCGGGGCGATTGTTACGGTCGACCCCAGCACCGACCTGTTCGGAATCGCGGCGGCCGACACCGACATGGGCCAGACGGTTGGTTTTCAGGATTTCGAGGCTCGCGCCGGCGGGCTGACGGTCCCATTCTTCAACGCCGCCCGCGCCAAGCCGCGGATCAATGGCATCGTCAACGGCGCGGGGTTTGCAGCCGGAAGGCCGGTGGCGCCGGG
>JBBDWJ010000168.1:0-28778 GCA_040902925.1 Bryobacterales bacterium
ACGTCACCGACCTGTCTTGGGGCCGCGTGCGCAATCCAACAGAGTTGGTGCGGGGCGCCGAAGAGATCACGCTCAAGGTTCTCAAGTTCGACGCGGAAAAAGAGCGGGTTTCGCTCAGCCTGAAACATCTGCAGCCCGATCCGTGGGAAAACATCGAGCAGCGCTACCGGGAAGGCGAGCGCGCGACCGGCCGCGTTGTGAGCGTCACCGACTACGGCGTTTTCGTCGAGCTGGAGTCCGGCCTCGAAGGACTGATCCACGTTTCGGAGTTAAGCTGGTCCAAGCGCCTCAAGCATCCCTCCAAGATCTTGAAGCAAGGGCAGGAAGTCGAAGGAGTCGTCACCCAGATCAGCGCCGCGGAACGCCGCATCTCGCTGAGTCTCAAGCGGCTGCAAGCGGACCCCTGGGAAAACCTCGGCGAACGCTATCCGCTCGGCCAGGTCGTCGAAGGCCGCGTTCGCAACCTGACCTCTTACGGCGCATTCGTTGAGATCGAAGAGGGCGTCGACGGGTTGGTGCATGTATCCGATTTGTCGTGGAGCAACGCAGTCAAGCACCCCAAGGACGAGTTGAAGAAGGGCCAAGTTATCCAGGCTGTCGTTCTGCACGTCGACAAGGAAACGCGCCGCGTTTCGCTGGGCGTCAAGCAACTCGAGCCCGACGTTTGGGAAAAATTCTTCAGTCTGCACCTGGCCGGCGACGACGTGAAAGGCCACATCACGCGCTTTGCCAAGTTCGGAGCTTTCGTCGAGTTGTTACCCGGGGTGGAAGGGCTGTGCCACAATTCGGAGATGTCGGCGAACTCCTCCAAGCAGCGCAAGCCCGCCTTGCGAGCCGGCGAGGAGTACGAGTTCCGAATCATCAAGCTCGATGAGTTCGACAAGAAAATCAGCTTGAGCCGGCGAGCCTACGAATTGGCTCACCGCTCAACCGCCAGCAACGGGACGGCGTCCGCATCGCCCGTAGAGAGTTCCAACGAAGCACTCCACACTGTGAGCGAATAGCCGCATAAAACGCTTTCTCGATCTACGGGCGGACAGCATATTGGCCGCCGGCGGGTTACCTTGCGGCGCGAGCATGGCAACCGGCCCGTGGCGTCGTAAAGCGTGTATGCGCACTCGACGGGTCGTGGTAAGATCCTCAATAGGCGTGAGTTCCAAGATTTGGACCGTCCTTTGTAGTGCCTTTGTAAGCCGCCGCCGGCGGGGAATGGGAGAGTCGACGGAAAATGACCAAAGCCGATTTGATCGAAGAGGTTTCCCGCGTGGTCGAGGTGACTCGCAAGGAGTCTGAGGTCATCGTCGAAACGATTTTCGAGAGCGTGGTGAAGTCCCTACGCGGCGGCGAGAAAGTCGAGATTCGCGGCTTTGGAAGCTTCCGGACTCGCGAACGCCAAGGCCGTGTCGGGCGCAACCCGAAGTCGGGCGATCGGGTCGAAGTCCCCGCCAAGACCATCCCTTACTTCAAGCCAAGCAAAGAGCTGCGCGACGTCGTCAATGGCGGCGCGCCACCACCGGCTAAACCCTTGAACTCGGACGGTCAATCCGAGTCCGGCAACGAATCACCAACGTCATAAGCCTCTTAGAGCAGCCCGCCCAGGCGAGTTTCAAGGCTTGGCGCGGCGCGCCGTTTCCAGAAACACCGGAAGGATCGGAATATCATCGATCTGTCCGCGTCGGCTGGTTTGGACGGCCGAAATGCGATCGACTACGTCCATTCCTTCGATTACCCTGCCGAACACCGTATAGCCGAAATTGCGAGCCCCGCGGTCTAGCTGCTCATTGTCGGAGAGGTTTATGTAGAACTGCGACGTGGCGCTGTCCCGGTCCAGATTGCGCGCCATCGCGACGCTGCCGCGTTTGTTTTCGAGGCCGTTACGCGACTCGATCGGGACGGGCGCCAGCGTCGGCTTGAGATCCAGCTCCGGCGTAAAGCCGCCGCCTTGCACGACGAAACCCCGGATCACGCGGTGAAAAACGGTGTCGTCGTAGAATCCGGAATCGACGTAGCGAAGGAAGTTCTCGACCGTTTTGGGAGCCCCTTCGTGGAAAAGCTCAATCTTCACCGTACCCTTCGATGTCTCGAGAATCACTATGGGCCCACCGGAACTCGGCGGCGGGTTGGCATCTGTCCCTTCGCGAGCCACGGACTGCGCGGCCAGCAAAGTAAGGCTGGGCGGATGCGTTGCCGCCAGCGCTCCTAGTGTCTGAATACTGGCGAGCAGCAACGTCAGGACAACATGCGTGGATTTGCCGTATATGCTCATGTCGAATGCCCGAAGTTCTTTTTCGTCCAGTTTAGCCCCAACGAGGGCTTTCCGGTTGCGGCCGCCGGAGTGGTCCCTGGGGCCTGAACAAATTGATTATTCGCGGGACCAGAGCGGCTGGTCAATGCTGACTTCGGTGTAGATCGCATGACGGGGAGCCCAGGCGCCTGCGGTCTTCCGAGTTTCGAACTGGTATGCAGCCCTGATGGAATGGCGGGAGACGCGCCACTGGAGACCGAGCCGGGAACGCGACCGCACGAACCCCGCGCCCTGCCTGAAGGTGAACTGTTGAAACAGCCAGGGCGAGAAAGCCTTGCTTGCCCGGGAAACCTCAAAGTGTTGCTGGAAGCGGTTAAAGTCAGACGCCGGCACTATATGCCTTTCGTAGTATGACCCCCCTTCGATGGCGACCCCGCTTCGCAGAATCGGGTAGCTGATCCCGGCAACCAGCCGGTTTTCGTTTTGGGAGGAGTTTGCGGCGTCGCGAGTTAGAAACAGATATCTCGCTCCGATGCGGACGTCTTTTGCCACCTCATACTCAAACGTTGTTCCGAGCCTGCGATCGTAGAGATCCCCCACGGTCTCGGCGAACCGGAGCGTTCCGTCGGCGCTCAAAGTGAAGCGTTTCGTGCGAGCCACGGTGTATTCCACGTCACTCCACGTTTGCGCGCCTTCCGCTTGCACGGAGGGGAGCCCGACGCAAAGGCATGCCCAAAAAAGGGCAGCGACCGTAGGAAGCCGCGCGCCCCAACGAGCGGCCGCACCGGCCCTCTGCCGTTGAAGCTCACGAGGACAACGACGGAAACCACCGCCGGTCGCTTTGTACCCAACACACAACATGAAAGGTGTTCCATCGCCCAGCCATCAACAGGCTGGTCGGGATCGCGCCCACCACGATGGTTGACACCATTTTGTAACAACCGGTGACAATCAATCCATGCGCCGGGACAGCCCCGAGCAGATGAGGTTGCGGAAGGTGACCGGATCAGCCGTAGGAGAGACCGCGAACGAAGTAAAGAGCGTTTACGGCAGCGAGAAAAATCGGGTGGAACATCTGTCCGAAGACGTTCCAGGCGACGAGCAGACCGATCATCATGAAGCCGGGCTGGCGGCTGAACTCATAAAACTTCAGCGCCGCGGATTCGCTCATCAGCAGCCCGATGGCGGTGTTGCCGTCCAGGGGCGGCACGGGCAGCAGGTTGAAGCTCATCAGCAACAGATTCAGGGAAAAAAGAATGCTCAGAAATTTCGCCAGAGCCTCCGCGGTGCTGCCCGCCGCGGCGGCCGCGACGACGCCGTCGAAGGCGAGTCTTTGTGGCGCCTCAAAGTCGCCCATCGAGATTCCGGCGTGAATCGCAATCGCCGCGCCCAACGCCAACAACAGGTTGGCGACCGGGCCCGCTAGCGCCATCCAAGCGGCACGATGCGGGTGCCGCGCCTGCCAATAGGGGTCATAGGGGGCGCTCGCCCAGCCGAGCATCCAGCCCTGCAAGGCGTACGTCAGAATCGGCACCACAATCGTGCCAAAGGGCGCGCGCTGCATGTGAGGAATCGGGTTGAGGCTCACTTGGCCGGCTTCGGCCGCTGTCCGGTCGCCACCCCACATCGCCACCAGCGCGTGCGCCGCCTCATGGCAGGTGAGCGAAAGCAGGAACGCTACATACCACAGCAGGCCGACCGCCAACATCTCCTGGTCGATCATGGTTTCACTGACCGCCTCGATCTAGCGGCGGCCGGGAACGCGTCGAACTTTGTTCGCTGTGGCCGGGGGTTGCAAGACGCATGTGCGGAAGTAGACATGTGACGCCGCGGATCGCGCCATCGGAGCAAGACGGAAGCAATCCAATTGATCCTGCGTGTCGTCGAACGCTCCAAGTCGTCCCAGTATAGCTATCGGTTTCGAGCACGGTCAGCCTCGTGAACTCCAGCGCGACGTTCAGAACATCAGACGAGGAAAAGCCGCGGAGGGTTGTAAGCGCAACGAGCGTCTGCGGGAGACCGCCTGGCGGTGATGCGCCGCCGTGGAAGATGATAAGGTCCACGCACGAATTGCCGGCGTGTGGATGACGGAGAGTCTACCGGTCCCAAGCGCTCTTGGAATCGCGGGATCTAGTCCTCACTGCCGAACATGTTGGTGAGCGCACCCAGGCCGCTGGCCTCGCCGCCGCCGGACTTGCCCATCACGCCCAACTCGCGGCGCAATTTCGAAAGCGTCATCGTCTGCACGATCACCTTGCCAGGGCCCGTGAGCGTCGTGAGGAAAAGCCCCTCACCGCCGAAGATGCTGGTGGCAATGCCCCCGGCAAACTGTACGTCATAGTTGACGCTGTCATCAAACGCGACCACGCAGCCGGTATCCACTTGCAGAGTCTCGCCGGGGCCGAGCTCGAACTCCACAAAGTCGCCGCCCGCATGCACGAACGCGACACCAGGCCCGGAGAGCCTTTGCAGAATGAAACCCTCGCCTCCAAAAAAGCCGGCGCCGATCTTCTTCGTGAAGGCGATGTCGATTTTGACGCTGGTTTCCGCGACGAGAAAGCCGTCGCGCTGCACCAGAATGGACCGGCCGGCGGCCAAGTGGAACGGTTGAATGCGGCCCGGGAAATCGCCGGCAAAACCCACTTCGCCCGGAGTCGAGCGGCACTCAAAATGCGTCATAAACAGCGACTCGCCGGTGAGCTTGCGCTTGAGGGCCCCGAACAGTTTCTCCCCGATGCCGCTGCCGGTCATCTTTGTCTGCCAGTCGACGTTGGCCGTCTTGTAGACCATCTTGCCCGCTTCGGCATAGATGTCCTGGCCGGGTTTGAGCTTGATGCGCACGATCTGCAGGTTGTCGCCTTCAATCTTGAAATCGATGGGCGGCGCGACTTGCGCGACGGCGGCTCGTGCCTGACCGCCGGCGCCCACCAGATTCGCACCACAATGCCCGCAAAAGGCCGCGTCGTCGGCCACCGATCCGCCGCAACTCGTGCAATATGCCATAGCATCGCTAGGATATCACGGCACTGTTTGGGCTCTTTGTCAGGCAAACACCCGCGCGCGTCGACCGGGCGCGGGCTTCCCGCTGGCGTTCCGGCCGGCGCGGGCGTTGGGTCGGGCGGGCGATGGTTGTAACCTGAGGGAATGGCTAGTTTTGCGAGCATGCGGGCTAGGCGCGATACATCGATGCTTGGTCCCGCAATGCACGTGTCTCCGGCTTTCGCCGGCCCGCGTTTGGACGCCCGCCAACGCTGTGATAGTCTTGGTGCTCCGCCCGCGACGCGGGCCGTTATTCCGGCGATGAATCCAGCACTCCAGCGATCCGTTTGCGGACTCCTGCTTGGGGTCATGCTGTGCGCTGCGCCCGCCGCGGCTCAAAGCGAGCCGGCGCCGGCTGAGCGTCTGCTCAAAGAGATTTCCAACTCGCAGCAACTCGAAGGGAATCTTCGTGTGTTGTGCGACGAGATCGGCGGCCGCATGCCGGGTACGCCGGGTATGCAGCGCGCCGTGACGTGGGCGGTCGAGGCGTTCCGCAAGGCCGGCGTCGACGAGGTCCATACCGAAGAGTTCAGCGTGCCGAATTCATGGCGCGAGGGCGACACGCGGATCGAGCTGCTTACGCCGGTTCGCTCGGCCGTACGCGGAGTGTCTTCCGCCTGGGTTCCGGCCACGCCGCGCGGCGGCATACGCGCGGAAGTGATCGATGGCGGCAGCGGCGGTGAGGGCCGCATCACGCGAATGGCCGAGAAGGCGCGCGGCAAGATTCTGCTGATCGGCTCGCGGCAGGTTGAGACCTTTCACGACCTGGCGGTCGAGCAGCGCGACTCGACTGTAGCGCTCCGTGAAGCCGCGGAGGTAGGGGCCGCGGCCGTTTTGTTCATGTCCACGCGCGCCCACGGCCTGCTCTATCGCCACATCAATATCCTCGACGGCAAGCTGGACCTGTTGCCGACGGCGCTGATAGCCCGCGAGGATGCGCTGCGCATTTCACGGTTCCTCGAGAACGGCCAGAAGGTCGAGATGCGGTTGTCGCTGCCGAATCAGACCGGCGGGCCGCTCAAAGCGCACAACGTTGTCGCAGAGATCCGCGGACGCGAGCAGCCCGACGAGATGGTCATCGTCGGCGCGCACCTCGACTCGTGGGATCTTGGCTCGGGCTGCCTCGACAACGGCTGCAATGTGGCGATGGTTATCGAAATCGCCCGCGGCATGGTGGCCGCCGGCGTCCGGCCGCGCCGCACTGTGCGGTTTATCCTGTTCAGCGCCGAAGAACAGGGCCTGCTAGGCTCGCAGGCCTACGTACGCGCGCATCGCGACGAACTCGATTCGATTGCCGCCGTCATCGTCCACGATATGGGCGTGGGCAAGATAGTGGGCTATTCGCTGGGCGGACGCCGCGACATCGAGCCGGGCCTCGTCAAGGCGATGGAGCCGGTCGCCGGCCGCGGCGCCAATGCCCACAGCTATGACGCCTTCTTCGGGACCGATCACTTCGACTTTTTGCTTGAGGGCGTGCCGACGCTAGTCGCGGTTCAGGATACAAGCGAGTACGTTCCCGTCTATCACTCCGCCGCCGATACCTTCGACAAGGTCAGTCTCAGCTCGGTTCGCGATGAGGCCGGTATTGCCGCCGTCACCGTGTTCAACATCGCCGATAGTCCCGAACGGCTCGGCAAACGCCTCGATCGCAATCAGCTCGAACACTTGCTGGAAGACACCCGTCTTGACGACCAGATGAAATTCCTGGAGTTATGGGAAGACTGGGAGCGCGGGCTCCGGGGCCGAGCTAAATGACGAGCCTGCCCAATGACGGCATGTTCCCACAGACTAAAACCATCGCCTTTGAATGGCTGGCTAGGCGACCTGGCCGCGAAGTTCTTCGAGCGCCTCTATGACCTCCTCGGGTTCCATTCTCCGGGTAAAGTCCGCCGTTACGTGCCGCCTCCGCACGATGCCGTCCTGGTCAATCACAAACGTGCCCGGCACCGGCAGCCGCCAGCTTCCGTCAGCGTTGTAGCTGCTGATGTCGGTGTTGAAAGCGCTCGTGTAAATCTGCCGCACGCGCGCCGGCACGGTGAACTGTAAACGGTAGTCGTGAATGACGGACTGCTTCGGGTCGCAGACCATGTCAAAATCCGGGGACACTTCCACATTTCCAAATAGAGCCATGTCGGGATGGATGCCCACCAGCGATCCACCCGCCTCGCGAAGCTCGGGCAAAGCGCGGTGCAGGGCTCGGAGTTGAAGATTGCAGACAGGGCACCAGGCGCCTCGAAAGAAACTGACCACAACCGGTCCCCGGCGCAGGCGCTCCTCGAGCCAAACCTCTTCGCCGACACTATTGGGCAGACGAAAATCGGGGGCTCGCTCACCGACCGCGATTCCAGGTGCTTCCCGGTTGTGGTCGATGCGAGCCATCTCCTCGCTGATCACTGCCGCCGCTTCGTCCGGCGTGCTGTAGCTCGCTAGCAGCGTTTGGATCTCGTCTCTTAGTTTCATCACGCGGCTCCGAAATTCTCCCGGACAAACTGCCCCTATGCAGTAGACGCGGCCGAAGGCCCCGCTGCTGCAAAAAGCTGTGTCTTTCAGGGAGAATTCTGGATTCGCTGGCGGAGGAGTCAAGTATTCGGTATCACGGTTAATCGTGTCAGGCGCCCCGCAGATGACCCAGCACCTCGATCAGCCTGCGAACCCGCTTGGCCTTGACGCCGGCGAAGCTTTTCGCCATTAAGGCAAGGACGGGGGCATCAAGCCGCTCGATCAATTCCGTCCCTTGCTCGGTCAGCCGTACCCGCACGATCCGGCGGTCGGCTGCGTCCCGGCTCCTTTCCACGAGCCCCCGACCGATCAGCCTATCCACCAGACGAGTGACATCAGAATCCCGGGTGTGCATTCGCTCACCGATGGAGCTGGACGCAATCCCTTCCTCCCCGTCTCGAACGATGCGAAGGGCCGTATATTGGGTGAAAGAGACACCGAAGGGCTTGAGGACCTCATTCAAGCGGCCGTTCAGGTGTTCCCCGGCCCGCAGTATCTCGCCGACAGCCCACTCCTCGGCGGAACGCATGGATGGGAGGAGTTCGGTGGATTGCTTCTTCTTCAATCGCCTTTCCCAACCACGACCACCAGGATAATGGTTAAAACGAATATCGTCAACACAATTCAATTGAGCAATGTTTGGAGTCGCGCCGCCCGCGCGGCTACTACAGCTTGGGTTTGATACCGGTGCCGGGGCCCTAACGCGTAGGCTCGGGCTCGATCATCCAGATGTTAGCGGTGAGGTCGGTGAGAGCAAACACCAGACTGTCAGCGGTGACCGACATGTTAAAACCGGCATCAACCATCGAGCGGCCGGCTTGGTGAAAGTGGACGACATTGAAAGGGGCGCCAGACGGGCGTTTGGTCGCCGCGTCCAGCCGTTGGGCCCAGATACAGCGAAATCCGTCGCGGTCGGAGAGGAAGTAGAGCGTCGCTCCGTTGGGAGACCAGGCAATGTTGCGGTCCATTTGGTCGCCGGCGCTGAGGGGTATCCACTCCTCGACAGGAATTTGTTGCCGGCCCCGGAACGGGGCGACGTAGATCTGCCGGGTTGTGGACGAGCTTAGCCCATGGAAGGCGACCCAATGACCGTCGGGAGAAAAACGCGCTTCGTAAAGAATAAAGTCAGGATGCGAAAACAAAGTCTGCGGGCCGGCCCCGGAGAAATCGTAAAAACTGATGGTGTGGGTGTCGGCCATCGGCCGGGCCATCAGGCCGGAGCCGTCCGGTGACCAACCGTAGGGTCCCGCACAGTCTTCGCACAGAACCTGCGATGTGCCATCGGCCAGCGTCAATACGGCGACCGATTGGTGGGTGTCGCGGGTCACGCGGAAGGCAACCTTGGTGCCGTCCGGAGTAATCTGCGGGAGGCCCTCCGACCACGATGCGGTTGTGAGGGCGGTTTCGGTCCCGGTGCGCCGCTCTCTCATCCAAACGTCGCGGTTTCCTGTGCGGTTGGAATCGTAGATCAGGATGCGGCCGTCAGGTGTGAGCGACGGGCTCAAATCCTGGGAGGTACCGCCGGTAATCCGTTCCAGGGGACCTTGGACGCGCGCCTCGTCGGGTTCGATGGGGAGCGCCCAGATATTCAGGTTCTGATCGAGGCTGGAGAACACCAACCGTCCATCTGGCGCCACCGAGGGAAATTGCTCGCGGCCAGCTCCCGCGGTCAGCCGCTCGGCCGTGCCCGCGGTCCGCCAAGGATTCTGCAACAGCGGAGCCCTCCAGACGTTGAAGCTCGTGCCCCACTGAGTAGCGAACAGGACGCCGCCGCCATCCACCGAAGCCGGGTATGGGACGTCGGGGAATGCTGTTGGAAACCGCCCGTCACCGATGGGCGCGCGGACCACCGGGCCGTCCTGCAATGGCGTGATCCACCAGCCGTCACGTTCCTGGTCATCGACGCCGACAAACAGCAGGTGCTGGCTGTCGGGCAGCCAGACTGGATTGCGGGCGATGGAAAACTCGCTGCGCAGCGCCTTGGGAGCGCCACCGCGGGTCTCCACGACGAACACATTTCCGGTGAAGCTGCTGGACGTCTGGCCGACCCAATAGGCGATCCACCGCCCGTCGGGCGAGATGTGGGGATCGCGGCCGTTTCGGACCACCAGCCGCGGCTCGCCGCCCAGCACGGGAATCAGGTAGATGCCGCCGCCGTCGCGCTCAGAGCGGAACGCGATGCGGCTGCCGTCGGGCGAAAACGAGGGCTGTGAATCGTCGGCGGCGTGACGGGTCAGACGGATCGGTTCGCCGCCGCCGAGGTGCTTGACCCAGATATCGAGATTGCCTTCCCCGGAACGGTCGGAGGCGAAGGCGATCAACGTGCCGTCGGGGGAAATAGCCGGTTGAAACGTCAGCCCGGAATCATAGGTGAGCTGGGTAACTTGAAAATAGGGCGAGGGTGGCTGAGGTGCGCCGGCGCCGAACCGCCAAGCGGCAAAGACGATGGCCGCCGCCAGTGCAAGAAGCGCGAGCGGCAGGGCCCAACGCTGCAAGGCGGTGCGAGGGGTAAGCGCCGGCACCCGAGGCTTGGGGGCCAGTTGCGGCAGCCATTCCTCGCTCTTGCTGCGTTTACCGCTTTCTTGACGGCTCGAGTCCAGCTTCTTGCGGATTGTCGCCAGATCGATGCCGAATTCCCCGGCGCTTTGATAGCGGTCCGCCGGCTCCTTCGCCAGCGCTTTGCTGACGATCCAGTCGAGTTCCAGGGGCATCCCGGTGCGCAGGGCAGTGATGGGCTCGGGGTCCTCCTCGGTGATGGCGTACATCACTGCCTTGTCGTACTGGCCGCGAAACGGCGTCCTGCCGGTGACCATCTCGTAAAGCACAACCCCAAGGGACCAGATATCGGAGCGGTGGTCGATATCGGCGCTGTAGGTCTGCTCGGGGGACATGTAGGCGACCGTGCCAACGATGGTTTCCTTGCGAGTGATTTTCGAGTGATGGGCCAGTTGCGCCAGGCCGAAGTCCATGATCGTGACGCGCATGCGGTCGCCGCCTTTGGGCGTCAGCATGATGTTGCCGGGCTTGATATCGCGATGCACGATCTGGTGGCTATGGGCCTCGTGTAGACCTTCCGCCACCTGGTGGGCGATATCGAGGGCTTGTTTCAGATCGAGCGTGCCCGATTCGATGTGCTCGTCGAGACTCTGGCCCTCGACGTGGGCCATGGCGATGAAGGTGTGCTCGCCAACCTCGTCGATTTCATAGATTGTGCAGATGTTGTGATGGCTGAGCGCGGCGGCGGCCTTCGCTTCGCGAATGAAGCGCTTGCGCGTCTCCTCGTCTGGAAGAGTTCGCGGCGACAGAAATTTCAGGGCTACGGTGCGCTCCAGGCGGGTGTCTTCGGCCTTGTAGACAACACCCATGCCGCCCTCGCCGATCTGTTCGAGGATGCGATAGCGGGAAATGGTCTGCCCGATCATCTACAACTTGGACCTGTCAGCCGCCACAGCGGTTTGGGAGCTTCACTAGCTGCGCGTGTCGGCGAATGATTGCCGGTCAAGAGGGTAGTTTGAGCGCGCGGGGACTCTCCAATGTCAATCGTATCGGATGCAAACGCGTTGCGCTAGTGCGTGGGAGCGCGCTGATGCTCCAGCGCATTTTTTGCTTGAAACGGGGCATTCGGAGCGCGGCTTCGGGCGCCAGACAGCGGGGGCCGCGCACTCGGCAGAGCAATCCGCGGGCGCACCAATCGGTGCGTGAAGCTCCGCTATGATGAACCCTATGCCTGTTGAGCCCGGTACGGTCCATGCGCCGGAGTTTCCCCCGCATCTCGATTGGTTGAACGTCGATCGGCCCCTGGTGCTCAAGGAGTTGCGGGGCAAGATCGTCTTGCTCGACTTCTGGACCTACTGCTGCATCAACTGCATGCACGTGCTGCCCGACCTGAAGCGGTTGGAGCGCAAGTATCGCGACGAGCTGGTCGTGATCGGGGTCCACTCGGCGAAGTTTCCCGCTGAACGCGAGAGCGAGAACATCCGCCAAGCGGTTTTGCGCTATGAGGTGGAGCATCCGGTGGTCAACGACAACGAGATGCGTATCTGGCAGGCTTATGCCACCCGCGCCTGGCCGACGCTGGTGCTGATCGACCCCAACGGGAAGGTGATTGGATCTCACTCCGGCGAAGGCATCTACGAGATGTTCGACAAGGTGATCGCCCAGGTAGTGGAGCACTACGATGCGGCGGGCGTGCTCGACCGGCGGCCGTTAAGCCTGCTTTTGGAACGCGAGCGGGAGCCGGAATCGCTGCTGAGCTTTCCGGGCAAGGTACTGGCCGACGCCGAGAGCGGACGGCTGTTCATTGCGGATTCGAACCACAATCGCGTGGTCGTCGCGGCGCTCGAAGACGGCGCGGTGCTGGAGATCATCGGCGCGGGCAGCATCGGCCTGCGAGACGGACGCTTTGAAGAGGCGGAACTGAGCCACCCCCAGGGGATGGCGCTCGACGGCCGCTTCCTGTACATCGCGGATACGGAAAACCACGCCATCCGTAGAGCGGATCTGGAAGCGCGGCAACTGGTCACCCTCGCCGGCACCGGCGAGCAAAGCTATGAAATTGATTCCGTTCCAGGGCCGGCGCGCGGCCGAGCGCTGAGCTCTCCCTGGGACCTCACGCTGGCGCACGGCGTGCTGTTTATCGCCATGGCGGGCCCGCACCAGATCTGGGGACTCGACCTGGAGGGCGGCATGATCGCCGGGCACGCCGGCAGCGGCACTGAAGGCCACCTCGACGGCCCTCTGCTGGCGGCGGCGCTGGCGCAACCAAGCGGGCTGGCCACCGATGGCCAGGTGCTGTTTATCGCCGACAGCGAGATCAGCTCCATCCGCACCGCCGACCTCGACCCGCGCGGCGGCAACGTGCGCACTGTCGTCGGGCAGGGGCTTTTTGATTTCGGCGATGTTGACGGCGCGGGCGACGACGTTCGGCTGCAACACCCGGTGGGCATCGAGTACGTGGACGGCACGCTGTTCGTCGCCGACACCTATAACAACAAAATCAAATCGATCAGCATCCAGGCCCGAGCCAGCGAGACCTTCGCCGGAACCGGCCAAGCAGGGTTGCTGGATGGTGACGCCGAGTCCGCCACCTTCGACGAACCGGCTGGATTGAGCTTCGCCGGCGGCAAGCTGTACGTGGCCGACACGAACAACCACGCGATTCGCGTGATCGATCTGCGGACGCAGCAGGTCAGCCCCTTCGGCCTGCGCGACATAGAGCGGCTGCCGGCCTCGCGGCCGCGGCGGATTCGACTGCCGGAGCAAGCCGTGCGGCCCGGCGAGGCGAGCCTCGAAGTCGAGCTCGATCTTCCCCCTGGCCACCACCTCAACGAATCCGCTCCGACTGGCATCACGCTTTCGTACAATGGCGCGCCGCGGACGGTGGCTGTGGGGTCTTTTCCCTTACGGGTACCCTTCCATGCGCCGCCGGACGACGGCAAACTGGAGCTTGAGGCCTCGATTTACTACTGCCGGGAAGGCCGCGATGCGGTTTGCCTGTACCACCAGATCAAGATAGAGCTTCCCTTGCGCCAGGACCCTGACGGCGCGGCAACCGTCGCCGTGCGCATCCAGGCGCCGGGCGCCACGGAACCAGCAGACAAGGATGGCAAGTGAGCGCGGCTACCACATACTTTGAAAAAACTCTTTCCCTGATTGAGCGCATTCGCGAAACGCAGCTACCTGCGATCAACGACGCGGCGGCGATCTGCGCTGAGTCGATCGCCAACAAGGGCCTGGTGTTTCTGTTCGGAGCGGGTCATTCGCGCATGATGTGCGAGGAGATGACGCCGCGGCAGGGCGCCTTCGTCGGCTTCTTCGCGCTGGTCGAGCTGGCGCTTTCGAACCATGCCTCGATCATCGGCGCCAACGGGCTACGGACGGCACTGGCGCTCGAGCGGCAGGAAGGGTACGCCGGGGAGATTCTTAAGAGTTTCAGCTTCGGGCCGCACGATGCGTTCATCGTCATCTCGACCAGCGGGATACGTCCTGTCATCGTCGAAATGGCGTTGGGGGCGAAGCAGCGCGGTATGCCGGTGATCGCGGTCGTTTCGAAAGAGCATTGCAGCCAGTCGCAGCCGGCGCATTCGTCGGGCAAGAAGCTGATCGATGTCGCCGATGTGGTGCTCGACAACCAGTGCCCGCCGGGAGACTGCGTGGTCGAACTGGAAGGTCTGGAGTGGCGGACAGGCCCGGCCTCGACGGTTACGGGCGGCATGCTGATCAACATGCTGCGCTGCGAGGTTGCCGAACGGCTGCTGGCGCGCGGCGTGAAGCCAGTGCTGCTGCCAAGCCACCAGTTCGTTGGAAACCAAAGCGCCGCCGAACAGCTCGACCGCTTCTACGAGGCATACCGAAAAAGCCTGGCGCACTTGTTCGAGTAGGTAAAGGCGCTCCCGCCTGTACCTCGGCGCGAAGCGCCGATGTCTGGAGTTTGGCCTTTGGGGACCCCAACGGGGAAACTCCAAGAGGCGGCAGGGTTGGGGTCTGGCAGGCCCGTTCACGGGCCTTGCCCGGCGAAGCCGGGTTTTAGCCCGGTCGTTTACGGCCGGTTGGGCGGCCACCTCATCGTGCCTAGGCCGCTTTCAGCGGTCTTTCGAAAGAGAACGCGAGACGAGCTGAAGCTAAGGAACGGGAAGCCCGCTTGAAGCGGGCTGGGGAGCACGAACAGGACCCCGCATACCGGCCGTAAACGACCGGCCTATGCCCGACTTGGTCGGGAGGAAGCCGCCTGAAGGCGACTCCGCTAGCTTCGCGCTCCCGCATCCGCCTGCAGCGGCGGATCGAAAGAGCGAAACTCCAGACCTCGGCGCGAAGCGCCGATGCGCTCGACGAGTGGACACCGCGCGCACATAGCTAACGGCCGAAACTGGCTACCGGAACAAACAGCGGAACAGACAGGATTGTCTGTTCTACATCGACAACCATGAAAACCATCCACATCGCGATGCTCGGCTCGGGTTTCGTCGCCGAGTTCTACTTGCAGGGCCTGCAGAACGTCAACGGGCAGCAGGTCGTCGTCAACTATTCGCGGTCGAACAAACGCGCCGCCGAGTTCGGCAAAAAGTGGGGCATCCCCGAGCGCTCGACGAACCTCGACGCCGTCATCGCCCGCGACGACATCGACCTGTTCATCATTGCGCTGCCGAACGAAGAGCACATGCCGGCCGCCAAGGCTCTCGCCCTCGCAAAGCGCAACCAGGTTTGCACCAAACCCTTGGGACGCAACCGCCGCGAGGCCAAGGAAATGCTGGCCGCCGCGAAAAAGGCGGGCGCGATGCACGGCTACGCCGAAACCGAAGTCTTCGCGCCGGCGGTCGTCAAAGCGCGCGAGGTAATCGAGCACGGCGGCATCGGACGCGTGCTGTGGGTGCGCTCGCGGGAATCGCACAGCGGGCCACACAGCCCGCATTTCTGGGACATCGAAAAAACCGGCGGCGGCGCTTTGAACGATCTCGGCTGCCATTGCATCGAGGCAGCGCGCTACTTCTACGGCAAGCAGGACCAGATCGTCGAAGTCATGGCTTGGGGCGACCGCCTGGTTCATCACAAGAAAACCAAAGGCGAAGACAACGCCTTGCTGGTGCTGAAATTCTCAGGCGGCGGGATTGCACACTGCGAGCTTTCGTGGACGACGCTGGGCGGGCTCGACCTGCGCAATGAAATTCACGGCTCGGCGGGCTCGATCTTTACCGATGTGACGCGCCAGACGCCAACGACCACCTTTACGACGAAGTCCGCCGGCTACGTCATCGAGAAGGCCGACATCGATCTTGGCTGGACCCGCCCATTACCGGAGGAGGCCTTCGCCTACGGCTACCAGGCGGAAATGCGCCACTTTGTGGAGTGTGTGCGCAATGGGGAAACCCCTCGCGAAACCTACGAAGACGGCTACGCTGTCAATTGCATTCTCGACTCCGGGTATGAGTCGATGAAGAACCGCAAATGGGTGCGCGTGAAGTACAAGTAACTGCCGTGGAGAGATCGGATTGGTATGCTCCGCCTATCGGATCGACCTGCCGCCATCAATGGGCAATGTGACTCCCGTGATAAACGAGGCCTCGTCGCTGGCCAGAAACAGGATCGCGTAGGCGACTTCCTCAGGCCGCCCGCAACGCCCGATGGGATGTTTCGCGAGCCAGTAGCGGCGCATCTGCTCGGCGTCTTCGGCTGCGTCAAGCGCGCCTTGCACCATGCGCGTTCCCTCGATCGTTGCAGGGCAAACGCAATTCACGCGAATGTTGTCGGGCGCGTAGTCGAGCGTCACGCCGACCACGCCGCCCTTCGAGGCCGAATAGGCGACCAGGCGATGATTGCCGCGGATAGCGTTGATCGATGCGACGTTCACGATGGAGCCGCCGGGCCTTTTGAGCATCTCGACGACGGCGTGCTTCGAGCACAGGAACACGCCCTTGAGATTCACGTCGAGCACGCGCTGCCATTGTTCCTCGGTGGTTTCGGTAGCCAGGGCATTGAAGGAAATCCCCGCGCAGTTGATGAGGATGTCGAGCGCGCCGAACTCGTCCAAGGCGGTGCGCGCGAGTCGTTGTGCATCCTCGTCACGAGTTACGTCGGCTCGCACGGCGAGCAGCGAGCCCGGCAGACCCGCAGTATCGCGTTCGAGCCCTTCGCGGTCTTCGGGCTCGAAGTACCCGGCGACGACCGAGGCGCCCTCTCGTAGAAACAAAGCGCAGGTCGCCTTGCCGATGCCGCTACCGGCGCCGGTGATGACAGCCACCTTTCCCGCAAGCCTCAAGTTTTCCGCCATGGTTCTCCTGGTACTTTTGCACCATTCTAGATTGTCTCGACGAACGGCACTGCGTAGTCTGAGGCTCTCAGTGTGCTGCTCCCACCTTCCGTGCCCGCATACAATAGAAGACTCGATCGGGCCGCGCAGCCCGCACAGGAGTATCCGTAATCCATGAACATGAAGATTCTAGTGCTGCCCGGCGACGGCATCGGCCCGGAGGTCACCCGTGAGGCGGTGCGCGTGCTCAAACACGTGGCGCGCAAATGGAAGCATGAGCTTCACCTGACCGAGGGCCTGTTGGGCGGCGTGGCGATCCACAAAACGGGCGGGCCGTTTCCCGAGGAAACCCGCAAGCTCGCTCTGGAGGCCGACGCCACGTTGCTCGGAGCGGTCGGGCTGCCGGAATTCGACGACCTGCCGCCGGAGAAGCGTCCCGAGAAGGGCTTACTGGGAATTCGCAAGGCCTTGGATGTCTTCGCCAACCTGCGGCCCATCGTGGCATTTGAGAGCCTGCTTGATTCCTCGCCACTCAAAAACGAAGTGGTGCGCGGCACCGACATGCTGATCGTGCGCGAGCTGACCGGCGGGCTTTACTTCGGCACGCCGCGCGGCATCAGCGAAGAGAACGGCGAGCGCGTGGCGGTGAATTCGATGGTCTACCGGCAGTCCGAGGTCGAGCGTGTCGCCCGCATGGCGTTCACCCTGGCGCGCGGCCGCCGCAACAAGCTGACTTCGGTCGACAAGGCCAATGTTCTCGAGAATTCGCAGATGTGGCGCCAGATTGTAACCGCCATGGGCAAGCAGGAATTTCCCGACGTCGAGCTGGAGCACGTGCTGGTCGATAACTGCGCCATGCAGTTGATCCTGAGCCCGAAACGCTTCGATGTGGTGGTGACCGAAAACCTGTTCGGCGACATCTTGAGCGACGAGGGCGCGGTGCTCGCCGGGTCGATCGGCATGCTGCCTTCCGCCTCGATCGGCGACAAGCTGCCCAACGGAGTCTGGCGCGGCCTTTATGAGCCTGTCCACGGTTCGGCCCCCGACATCGCGGGCCAGAATAAGGCCAATCCGTTGGCGGCGATCGGTTCGGCCGCCGCCATGCTGGGGTATAGCTTTAGCCTTAAAGACGAGCAGGCGGCTGTTGAGGAAGCGATGCAGAAGGTTTTGAAGGAAGGGAAAGTCACGGCTGACCTGAAGCCGGCGAAGCCGTTAACGACATCTGAGGCCGGCGAGGCCGTTTGCGACGCGATTGGTTAAGATGCCGCGGGGACTGGTACTTCTGTCGGTCCCTCGCAGCGCCACCCTTATAAGCAGGCTGATTCCAGCCGGTCGGGTGCAAATCCGGGCAATCGGTCGGCCTACGGCCGACGGGACCGGCAAGAGTACCGGTCCCCACTTCAGCACCGCCTATTCGATGACAAGCAACAGGTCTTTCGCCTCGACCTGCTGGCCTGGCTCGACGAGCAGTTTGGCGATCTTGCCGTCGGCCGGCGCGTAGATCGTGCTCTGCATCTTCATTGCTTCGAGCGAGAGTAGCTTGTCGTTGCGCTTGACCTCGTCGCCGGCCTGAACGAATAAGCCGGTGATTAGGCCCGGCGTCGGCGCGCCGATCTGGTTGGGGTCGCTGGTCTGCGCCTTGGGGTGCTCGCGAACCTCCACCTTGAGCGCCAGGTCGCGCACGTTCACCTGGCGCGGCTGTCCATTGAGCTCAAAGAAAATCGTGCGCGTGCCATCGGAATGCGGATCGCCGACCGCGAGAAACTTCACGATCAGGCGCTTGCCGGCCTCGATGTCGATGGCGGTCTCCTCGCCGACTTTCATGCCGTAGAAAAACACCGGCGTCCGCAGCACGCCGACGTCGCTATAGTTGCGGCGCTTCTCGTTGTATTGCTTGAAAACATCGGGGTAGAGCAGATAGCTCAACACCTCGTCGTCGCTTACCTTGCGCTCGATCTCGGCTTCAAGCTGCTTGCGGACGGCAGGGAAGTCCGCGGGCGGCATGCTTGCGCCCGGGCGGCCCTCGATCGGGTCCTCACCCTTGAGGATGATCCGCTGCACATCGAGCGGCCAACCCCCCGGCGGCAGGCCGAGCGCTCCCTTGAACATGTCGCGGACGGAATCGGGAAAAGCAACGTGATGATCCGGCGGCAGGTTGCGAACGTCGTCGGTCGTCATGCCCTTGATGAGCAGAAACAGCGTCATGTCGCCTACGACTTTGCTCGACGGCGTTACCTTGACGATGTCGCCAAAAAGCTGATTGACCTGGGCGTACATTTCTTCGACTTCGCGCCAGCGGTGACCGAGCCCCATGGCCGCGGCCTGCTGCTGAAGATTGGTGAACTGGCCGCCGGGGATTTCGTGTTTGTAGACGTCGGCGCTGCCCGAGCGCGGCCCGTTGTCGAACGGCAGATAGTAGGTGCGCACGGTTTCCCAATAGCGCGAACAATCGCTTAGGGCCTCTTCATCGAGGCCGGTATCGCGTTCCGTGTGACGCAGTGCCGCGACCAGGGAGTTTAGATTAGGCTGGCTGGTCTGGCCGCTCACGGCCGAAATCGCCGCATCGACGATATCCACGCCGGCTTCGGATGCCTTCAGCAATGTGCTGGCGTTGATGCCGCTGCCGTCGTGCGTGTGGAAATGAATCGGAATGCCGATTTCCTGCTTCAATGCTTCCACGAGCTGGTACGCCGAATGCGGCCGGCATAGGCCAGCCATATCTTTGATGCTCAGGATGTGAGCGCCCATCTTCTCGAGCTGCTTGGCCATGTCGATGTAGTAGGGCAGCTTGTATTTGGGGCGCGCGGGGTCGAGCAGGTCGCCGGTGTAGCAGATCGCCGGCTCGCACACGGCGCCGGTTTCGAGAACGGCGTCCATCGCAACTTGCATGTTGTCGATGCAGTTGAGCGAGTCGAAGATGCGGAACACGTCGATGCCCTGGCGCGCCGCTTCCAGCACGAATTGCCGTACGACGTTGTCAGGGTAGCTGGTGTAGCCGACTGCGTTCGAGGCCCGCAGCAGCATCTGAAAACAGATGTTGGGGACCCGTTCGCGAAGCTGGCGCAAACGCTGCCAGGGGTCCTCGTAAAGAAAACGCATCGCGGTATCAAACGTAGCCCCGCCCCACATCTCGAGGCTGAAAAGCGGAGAGAGCCGATGCGCAACGGCTTCGGCAGGCTGCAGCAGATCGTAGGAGCGCACGCGCGTCGCCAGCAGCGACTGGTGAGCGTCGCGGAAGGTCGTGTCGGTGATCAACAGCGGCTTCTGCTCGCGCACCCAATCGGCGAAGCGCTTCGGCCCCAGCTCTTGCAGCTTCTGCCGCGTGCCCGGCGGCGGCGCGACGCCGTGCTCGAACGAAGGCACCGGCGCCTCGTCGAAAGAGTCCGGCGCCACGTGGCCCTTCACCGTCGCGTTGCCGTTGACGATGACGTCGCCGAGGTAGCTGAGCAAGCGCGTGGCGCGGTCGCGGCGCTTGGCGAATTCGAACAGCTCGGGATGCTGGTCGAGGAAGCCCGTGGTCGTTTCGCCGGCCTGAAAAGCCGCGTGGCGAATGACATTTTCCAGGAACGGGATGTTCGTCTTGACGCCCCGAATGCGAAATTCCTGCAGCGCGCGGTCGGCGCGGTGGCAGGCGCCGCGCAGCGTGTTGTCCCAGGCCGTCATCTTGACGAGCAGCGAATCGTAGTAGGGGCTGAGCATCGCGCCTGCGTAGGCGGTCGCGCCGTCGAGGCGAACACCGAAGCCTGCCGGCGAGCGATACGTCCCGATGCGGCCGTAGTCGGGCGAAAAGTTATTTTCGGGATCCTCGGTTGTGATGCGGCACTGGATGGCGAAGCCGCGCACGGCGATTTCGTCCTGCCGCGGCAGCGCCAGAGGCGGCTCATGCAACGCGTGACCTTGCGCGACGAGAATCTGCGAGCGCACGATATCGATGCCGGTGACCATCTCGGTGACTGTGTGCTCGACCTGAATGCGCGGGTTGACCTCGATGAAGTACCACTCGCCGGTGTCGGCGTCCACCAGAAATTCGACCGTGCCCGCGTTGCGGTAGTTGGCGGCGCGGGCAATCTTCACCGCGGCATCGCAAAGCTCGGTCCGGATCCTGGGAAGCAGGTTCTCCGCGGGCGCGATTTCGACGACCTTCTGGTGACGGCGTTGCACCGAGCAGTCGCGCTCGTAAAGGTGCATCACGTTGCCGTGTCCGTCAGCCAGGATCTGTACTTCGATGTGCCGCGCCCGGCCGATGAAGCGCTCGATGAAGATCGCGCCGTTGCCGAAAGCAAGCAAGGCTTCTTTCTGAGCCTCGTCGATTTTGCCTTCGAGCTCAGCTTCCTCGCGAACGACGCGCATGCCGCGGCCGCCGCCGCCGAAGGCGGCTTTGATGATGATCGGGAAGCCGATTTCCGCGGCCACTTTGCGGGCGTCTTCGGCTTTTTCGACCGGCTGCTGCAAACCCGGCACAACCGGCACGCCGGCTTTCAGCGCCAGGGCCCGCGCGGCCAGCTTGTCGCCGAGCAACTCGAGCATCTCCGGATTTGGCCCCACGAAAGTGATGCCAGCCTCCAGGCAGGCCCGCGCGAAGGCGGGGTTTTCCGCAAGGAAGCCGTAGCCGGGGTGGATGGCGTCGATCTCACGCTCCTTGGCGAGCGCGATGATGCCTTCGATGTCGAGGTAAGCGGCTACCGGGCCCTTGTCCTCGCCGATCAGATACGCCTCATCGGCCTTGAAGCGGTGCAGGCTGAGACGGTCTTCCTTGGAATAGATGCCCGCGGTGCGCAGCCCGAGCTCGGTGGCGGCGCGCATGATGCGGATCGCGATTTCTCCGCGGTTGGCGGCGAGAAGTTTCTTCATGCTGTTTTCGTTCGGCGTTACCGGGATCGGCCAATCCGCGGCGTGACTATTCGAACTGCGAACCGTCAGGGGTCGGGGATTGCGCGGGCCGGGCGGACCGGATCTCTTAGCTTATCGAAACCAGGTGGAAACCACAGGGCGAAGCGGCCTCGCTGCCTGACCCGCGGGACGGGACTCGCTCCTTGACAGTTTGAAGACAATAGCTTCATGAAGCCGCAAAAGACCGACAGCGTCCGGGCGTACGACGCCGCCAACCGCGTACAGGCCTATGACGTGGACATGGACGTCATGCACCCGCTGCGGTCGAAGATGGTCGCCGTCGCGCTGGAAGCGCTGCCGTTCGAACGGCACGCGACGCTGCGCGGTTTGGACCTGGGGGTCGGTACCGGGGTTTTCGCGGCCAGGTTCTTGGAATTCTTTCCCCAGGCCACGGTTGTGGCGGTGGATGGAGCGGAGTCCATGGTCTCATTCTGCAAGGCGCGGCTCGGCGAGCTGGCGAACCGCGTCGAGTTCGTCATTTCCGACTTTCAGCGCCTCACCGACGAGCAGGTTCCCCCTGCCGCATTCGACGTCGTTTTCTCGGCCTACGCGCTGCACCACCTGACGGCCGCGGAGAAACAGAGTCTGATCGGGAACGCGCTCGGATGGCTCAAGCCGGCGGGCTGGTTCGTTAATGCTGATCTGGTGATCGCCGCGGACCCCGGCGTCGAGCGGCGCATTCAGCAGCTTCGTGTCGAAGGCGTTGTAGCGCGGGCCAAAGACGGAGACGACCGGTTCGGTTCGACCGCCGCGACCAGGGCGTTTTTGGACCAGTTGGAGCAGAACGAGCAGGACCAGCCGCTTTCGCTTCTCGAGGATCTTGCCGTCGCCAAGGCCGCGGGCCTCAGCAGTGTCGAAGTGTTCTGGAAAGAGTACCGCGAGGCCGTTTGGGGTGGTCCCAAGATAGCGTAATGCAACGCCCGCCGAGCAGCTAAGCCAGCCCCAGCCTCAGCATCAAAGCCTCGGGGTCAGGATCGCGTCCCATGAAACAGCGGAACAGGTCGGCTGGCTCATCGCTGTCGCCCCGCGACAAAATCGCCTCCCGAAACGCGCGGCCCACTTCGCTGCTAAAAATTCCCTCGCGCGCAAAACGCGTGAAGGCGTCGGCGTCGAGCACTTCGGCCCATTTGTAGGAGTAGTATCCGGCTCCGTAGCCAACCGGGCTCGCGAACAGATGGCTGAAACCCGCCAGCATGCCATGGTCGGGCAGCAACTTCACGGGGGAAGATTTCTGCAGGATCGCCCGCGAGTAGCTCATTACATCGCCATCGCGCTGCGGAGAATAGTCGGTGTGCAGCGCCAGGTCGAGGGCGGCGAAGCCGAGCTGCCGCATCTGGGCGTTGGCGGCGCGAAAATTGCGGGCCCGCTTCATTTTCTCGAACAGCTCTCCGGGGATCGTCTCGCCTGTCTGATAGTGGCGCGCGAACAGATCCAGCGCGTCGCGCTCCCAGCACCAGTTCTCCATGATCTGCGACGGCAGCTCGACGAAATCCCAGGCAACGCGGGTACCCGCGAGGCTGCGAATCTCGACGCGGCTCAGCAAGTGGTGCAGCAGATGACCGAACTCGTGGAAGATGGTCTCGACCTCGCGATGGGTCAACAGGGACGGCTTGCCGCCCACCGGCGGGGTCTGGTTGCCGCAAATCAATCCCAGGTGGGGCTTGAATCCTTCCGGGGCCGGCTCGCCGGTGATGAACGAATCCATCCAGGCGCCGCCGCGTTTGTTCTCGCGCGGGTAGAAGTCGGCGTAGAACGAACCGAACCAGGCGCTGTCGTTGTCGTAGAGCGAATAGTATTTGACTTCAGAGTCCCAGGCCGGAACGCCTTCTTGCTGCTTCACCTTGACGCCATAGAGACGGCCGACGATTTCGAACATGCCTTCGAGCACGCCTTCGAAGGGGAAATACGGCCTGAGCTGCTCCTCGTCGAAGTCGTATCGTTTGCGGCGGAGCTTTTCGGCGTAGTAGCCGACATCCCAGGGTTCGAGCGGCGGCGCGGCGGGGCCTTCCAGCTCGCGGCGGAAGCTTTCCAGTTCCTCGTTTTCCTTGGTGAAGGCTGCTTGCGTTCGGGCCTGCAACGCATCGACGAATTCCTGCGCCTGGCGCCCGTTCTTGGCCATGCGGTCTTCGAGCACCAGGTCGGCGAAGTTTTCGTATCCGAGCATCTTCGCCTTCTCGTTGCGCAACGCAAGAATCGAGCCGATGATTTCGCGATTGTCGAACTCGCCCTCGGTGGCGCGTTTGTTGTAAGCGCGGTAGATCTGCTCGCGAATGCCTCTGTCGTCGAGATAGGTCATTAGCGCGGTAAAACTGGGCCCTTGGAGAGTAAAACGCCAGCCTGCCTTGCCTTTTTTCTCGGCGCTGTCGCGGGCAACCTCGACCGCGCTGGCCGGCAGACCCGCGAGTTTCGACTCGTCTTCGACGACCAGCTCGAAAGCGTTGGTCGCGTCGAGCACATGCTCGGAAAACGTGGTGGTCCGCTCGGCGAGCTCGACGTTGATTTCCATCAACCGCTTCTTGCCGGCCGGATCGAGGTCAGCGCCGCTGCGGCGGAATTCATCGACGGTTTTCTTGAGAAACCGGGCGCGCGTTCCGGCAAGCTGAGCCGCATCCGGCGTTGCGGCGAATTCCTGCAGCTTCTTCCACAGCGCTTCGTTCAGCGGAATGCTGGAAAAGAACGCGCTGATCTTGGGCTGCACGTTGTTGTAGGCTTTACGGAGCTCGGGATAGGTGGCCACCGATTCCAGATGACCCGCTACACCCATGGCGTACTCGAGTTTTTCAGTGACTCGTTCGAGCGCCAGCAGCGTGTTGGCGAAAGTGCGCGGAACCTCGCCGGCGATCAGCTCGTCAAGGTTTTGTTGCGCCTCGGCCAGCAACGCGTCGATGGCCGGCTCGACGTGCTCGGCGCGGATCTGGTCAAAGGGAATTCGAAACTGGATTTCGGCCAGCGGATTGGCGGTTGTAAGTTCGGGCATGCTGAAAATTGTGGACATTTTGATTCTAGCAAGGCACCGGATTGGCAACCCGCGCCGGGCAGAACCGCCAGCGTGGCGATGCCGGTTTGTGAGCTTCCGGCCCCGGGCGGTGGGCTGGAATCGTGCTGCTATGATGACAATGACCGCGGGAGCACTGGAATGAAGCGACGCCTGCTGCTTTGTGGATCCATCGCCGGCCTGATCGCCGCCTGTTTTATCCCCCTCTGGACATCGCCATCGGCCGCGCAACAGCGCCTCCGGTCCGAACGGCAGCCGATCCGGTTCGAAGTCGTGCGTCCCGTGGTGCGAGGCACTCGCGGAGCCGTCGGCGCGGGCACGCCGCTCGTAACCGAGTCCGCAATGCGCCTGTTTCATGAGAAGGGCAACGCCGTCGATGCGGGCGTCGCCGCGCTCTACGCTGGGGCCGTCACCGAGTTCTCGCATTTCGGGTTCGGGGGCGAAGCCCCGATCCTGATTCGAACAGCGGACGGCAAAGTCTTTTGCATCTCGGGTATCGGCACCGCGCCCAAGTTGATGACCCGCGATTTCTTCGTCAACCGCCGCATTTCGCCGCAGCTAGAGCAGGAATCGCAGCGCCGCGGCCGCTCGAGCGGTCCGATTCCTTCCTACGGCCTGCTGCCGGCGCTGGTGCCCGGCATGGTCGATGCCGGACTGCTGGCGCTGCGGGAGTTCGGCACCAAGTCGTTCGAGGAGGTCATCCAGCCGGCGATCCAGTTGGCCGACGGTTTTCCCATCGACCGCACGCGGTCGCGCTCGATCTCTGACGCGGTGCAATTCCTCAAGCGCTTTCCGACCTCGCTAACGGTTTTCGCGCCCCAAGGGCAGCTTCCACAGCCCGGCGAAATTTTCCGGCAGCCCGACCTGGCGCGTACGCTGCGCTCAATGGTCGCCGCCGAGCAGAAGGCGCGCGACAAAGGCGCCAACCGCGAAGACGCTATCGATGCGGTCCGCGATTACTTCTACCGCGGTGAGATTGCCCGCAAGATCAGCCGTTTCGTCGAGGAAAACGGCGGCCTGCTGCGCTACGAAGACATGGCCGCCTTCCGCCTGCAAGTCGAGGCGCCGCTCTCGACCGACTACCGCGGCTACACCGTATACAAAGCAGGCTACTGGACGCAGGGCGCCGTCATGATCGAGGCCCTCAATATCCTCGAGGGCTACGACCTGAAATCGCTCGGCTGGAATAGCGCCGAGTATGTTCACCGTCTCGTGGAAGCACTGAAGCTAGCTTACGCGGACCGCGATACCTACTATGCCGATCCGAACTTCGCCGACATTCCCGCGGAACTGATCAGCAAAGCTTACGCGGCACAGCGGCGCGCGCAGATCGATCCGACGCGGTCCTCCGAGAGCTTTCGCCCTGGCGAGTTCGGCAAATCCTCGCCGCAGCACCCCGCGTACTACATCGGCCAACTGCGGCCGCTAACCGATGCCCTGGCTTCTCACGACACCACGTGCCTGAACCTGATCGATAGCGATGGCGTGATGTTCTCGGCGACGCCTTCAGGCGCTTGGATGCCGTCAGTGATTGCGGGCGATACCGGAATCCCGCTGACGCAAAGGGCGCAGAGCTTTCTGCTGATCCCCGACCATCCCAACGTTGTCGAGCCCGGAAAACGGCCGCGAATCACGCTCTCGCCAACGCTGGTGACGCGCGCGGGCAAGCCGTTTTCGGTGCTTTCGACGCCGGGCGGCGACCAGCAGGAACAGGCCTTGCTGCAAGTGCTGCTCGACATGATCGAGTTCGGATTCAACCCGCAAGCTGCCGTGGAAGCAGCGCGATTCCAGACCCGCCACCTAGTTTCCAGCTTCGACGATCACGCCATGGACCCCAATCTGCTGCTTCTCGACGAGCGCATGCCCGATGACACGTTGAGGATGCTCGAAGGCTTCGGTCACAAAATCGAGCGCCGCGGCCGCTGGCAGAGCGGCTCCGCGCCGACGGCACTGCGCGTGCGGCCCAACGGTGTGATGGAAGCGGGCGCCGACCCCTACGGCTACCGTTACGCGGAAGCCTGGTAGCGGAGCGAAAGCTCGAATTCGGGAACCGCTTGTCCGCGCACCCTCGCGCTCTGGACTCAGCAAAATCGCCGCAGGATCCGAGCCCACGCGCAAGGCTGGGGCCTCTCGGCATCGTCAGGCATCGCTCTGCTCTCTCGGTCAATGCTGTTTGGATGGGCCCGGATTGTGTGGCCCCACCCTTGCGGGTAGGGCTCAGATCGCTGCGCGATGCCCGCACGGACTGCCCCAAAGTCCGGCTTCGGGTTCGGCACTCAAAAGCCCATTTCCTCAAGGTTCGCCTTCGTCGGCAACGATCGCGTCCGCTTCAATTTCCACTACGATCTCGGGCGAAATCAAACGCCTCACCTCAACCATCGTGGCTGCTGGACGAATGTCTCGGAAGTACTCGGCGTGAGCACGCGCAATCGCTTCCCACTGCGAAATGTCGGTGACGTAGATCCGCGTGCGGACAACGTCGGCCATCGACGCGCCGGCTTCTTTTAAAGCGGCTGCGATGGTTTCAAGCGCCTTCTGGGCCTGCCGGTAAGGGTCGGGCGACACGACTTGACCGCTATCGTCAACGCCCGTTGTGCCGGCCACCTGGATAAACGGGCCGACGCGAACCGCGCGCGAATAGCCTACCTGGGATTCCCAGGGCTTGCCGCTGCTGATGCGTTGCCGCTTCAATGGACGTGCCTCACAAACTCCGCCGCCGCGCAGCGTCGCGAACCCGGCGCCGCTTGTCGTCGGCTCGGGCCACCACCTTTAGCTAGCTCATTGCACCATCGGCACGAAGCGCACGCCGATGATGCTCATCGAGGTGACGTTGCCGTCCGTATTTTTATCGAGCACCACCAGCTCCTGCTCGCCACCAACAGGTCCCACCGGAGCCACCAGGCGCCCGCCTGGCTTGAGCTGATCGACCAAGACTTGCGGCATCTCGGGCGGCGCGGCGGTCAGAATGATGCGGTCGAAAGGCGCCTGCTCGGGCCAGCCTAGATACCCGTTATCTACGCGCAAAGTGACCTTGTAGCCGAGTCGCTCGAGCTTGCCGCGGGCCTGTTCCGCGAGGGTTTCCACGATCTCGATGCTATAAACCTCTCCCGCGAGCAACGACAGCACGGCTGCCTGATAGCCCGAGCCGGTGCCGATTTCAAGAACCTTGTGGTCTTTTTCCAATTTCAGAAGCTCGCTCATGAGGGCCACGATGTAGGGCTGCGAGATCGTCTGGCCTTCGCCAATCGGCAACGGGTGGTCGTCATATGCCTCGGCGCGCGACGCGTCGGGAACGAACTCGTGCCGCGGCACTTGGGTCATCGCTTCGAGGACTGCTGGGTCTTTCACGCCCCGCGACTCGATCTGCCGCCGAACCATATCGAGCCGGAGCTGCTCGAAGGTTTCGGCGGAAATCGCCTGCGGGGCCGCGCTTCCGCCGGACCAGCCGCTACAATGGACAAGCGGCAACGCTGCTATCAGGATCAAGAGCCCGCCCAGTCTACGCATGGTGGCATTCTCCCAAAATCGCCGCGAGAAGGTGCATCGTCGCGGCTTCCGCCATACGCTGATTCAGACAGATCGCTAGCGGTTTCTCCATGGAACAACAAGGCCTCAAACGCCAACTGGGCACCGTAAGCGCCACCGCGCTGGTGGTGTCGAACATGATCGGCACCGGTATCTTTACCACCAGCGGGTACCTGGCCGGCGACCTCGGTTCCCCGGGGCTGGTGGTCGGCATCTGGTTCGTCGGAGCCGTCGTGGCCCTCGCCGGCGCGCTTTGCTATGCGGAGTTGGGGGCCAATTTCCCGCGCTCTGGCGGCGAATACGTTTACCTGACCGAAGCCTGGGGGCCGGCTTGGGGCTTCGTGGACGGTTGGGTCAGCTTTGTAGCGGGCTTCTCGGCGGCCATCGCTACCTCGGCGCTCGCCATCGCGGCGTATCTGGGATATTTCTACCCCGCGCTCGACCCGAATCAGTCGGCCGCCAGTGACGTCGTCCTCGGCCCGATTGTGCTCCATTTTGGCGGCGGGCACCTTCTGGCGTGCGGCGTAGTCCTGCTGTTTACGCTGTTGAATGTCTTCGGCGTCGGCCAGGTCGCCAAGCTGCAGAATGTACTTACCGCGGGCAAGCTGTTGGTGCTTGCTCTATTCCTGGTGCTAGGGTTCTCCGTTGGGCAGGGGGACTGGGCTCATTTCAGCCAGCCCGCCGAACGCGTTTCGAGCAGCCCGCTTCCGGCTCAATTCCTGATCAGCCTGGTGTTCGTCTACTTCGGATACAGCGGTTGGAACGCCGCAGTATATGTTGCCGAGGAGATCAAGAACCCGGCGCGTACGCTTCCGGTCGCGCTCGTCTCCGGCACCCTGCTG
>JBBDWJ010000169.1:0-10719 GCA_040902925.1 Bryobacterales bacterium
AGTTTCAGGCGACGGAGGATCGACGGATTGTTGAACTTAGAGAGACGCAGGGGTGAAGCGAGGTGTCGGGTTTCGGGTGCCAGGCGTCAGGTGTCAGGTGTCAGGTGTCGGGTGTCAGGGCGAGACGAGGGGGCGCCCCAGGTTCGCAAGCGTTGCCGGGTCACCGAGCGAATGGCAATGCAGCCCGTACCGTCTTCCTTAGCAGGTGAAACCTGCGTTTCGCCATCGAGTGCAGCGATGCAGACCCGGCACCTAACGCCTGGCACTTGGCACCTAACACCTGGCACCTAACACCTGACACCTCACACCTACCAGAAAGTCCGCCATGAGCTTCTTCGAATACTTCAGCCGCTATCAATCGGAATTCTTTGCCCGGTCGGGCGAGCACCTTTGGCTGGTGGCGGTTTCGATGCTGATCGCGTCTCTGATCGGAATTCCGGTGGGTGTGCTGCTTTCACGGCGGCCGGGGGCTCGCGGCTGGATCCTTGGCTTTACTAATACTGTGCAGACGATCCCTAGCCTGGCGCTGTTCGGGTTTCTCATTCCCCTGCCCTGGATCGGAGGTATCGGCGTTCGCTCGGCGATCGTTGCTCTCGTGCTTTATGCGCTGCTGCCGATTGTGCGCAACGCCTATACAGGAATCATCAGCGTCGACAGCGCGGTTCGCGAAGCCGCGGTGGCCATGGGGATGACCGACTGGCAGATTCTGCGGATGGTTGAATTGCCGCTGGCGGCCCGCACGATCATGGCCGGGTTGCGCGTCGCTACCGTTACCGGGATTGGCGTGGCTACGATCGCCGCTTTGATCGGCGCCGGCGGGCTTGGTTATTTTATTTTTCTTGGCGTGCAGACGGTGAATACGAATTTGATTCTTTTGGGGGCGGCTCCGGCGGCGGCTATGGCTTTGGCTGCTGATTTTGGCCTTGGGCTGGTGGAGAAGCGGCTGGTTAAGGGTTGAGCCCTGGTCTGGCCACGCCGGGAAGACACTTTGAGTGCCGGAGCTTCGTTGGATCGGGCGCTTGCGCGCCCGCTGACAGGTGATAGTTCGCGGGAGCGCCTGTGGCCACCTGTGCAGGCCGTTGGCCTGCTTTTTTGCGCGGCCAATTGGGCCGCGGCTAGTTCCCTTGCTTCAAAATCCAACTGCGAACTCGAAACGCTCCCGAGCTGTAGGAAATCGAGCAGGGATACGCCAACCACCACCACGATTCGTCGGAACCCTGCGGCGCGAGGCCTCGGGCTCGCCATTCACTTTGCAAAACCTCGACGGGCACCAGGGATTCGAATGCCCTCGTATCGGGCCCGGCGAGGTAGAGATCGAGCAGGCTCGCGAGCGCTTGGATCTCGGCCGGAACCGCGAAGCGCTCCCGGCATAGCAGGTTCACAAGCGTCTCACAGGCCGCGCCACGGTCGGCCTCCGGGAGCGACTGCGGGTCTTCGGCGAGTTTCTTGAACAAAGCGGCCGTCTCTTCCCTGGACGCGGACTCAGCGCCGTTCCATCGTGCGCGTATCTTGTCAAAGGCGGCCGTAAACGTGCCGTGAAGAGCCCCCTCACCGCTCAACTCTCCGAAGAGCCCCTGATTGTTCAAGGCCGGCAGTATCGCGAGTAGAACCTCGCGCGTTCGGACGGCCGGGATCTCGTCGTAGACGGGACCGCGCGCGACCGTGTCGGCGAAATAGATCAATCCGCCGCGGCGGCACGATCTCGCCAGCAGGCCAGCGTGGTCCCGAAGCGCTATCGACTGGAGCCGGTCGCGGAAACTTTCATAACGCGGCCACGCCGTGAGCCGTTCCCCAAATTTGTCGCGCACGAGGCGGCCGGCATAGTTGAGCGGATAGCGGTGCAACTCCGAAAGCACCAACGACGAAACCACCAGGTCGGCTTCAGGCAACCGGAACGGCGATGGCTGCGGTTCCAGCTTGTCGAGAGCCTCTTCGATTCGTTCGAACGCCTGCCCGGCGGTGTCGCTTGCGGTGACCGACTGCAACAAACGGTTCATCAGGGGAGCTGCAAACGTCGTTACATCTTCCACGTGAAGCTGCACTTTCGGAATCAACTCCTCGGGCAGCTCCTCGACCGCGGCGGCCATGCTTTCCTCGTCGAGGTCGACCAGCATCACCTCATCGAACCTTCGCGCCAGTTCTTCCAGCGGAATCTCCGTGCAGTTGCCGGCGCCGAGAATCAGGGCGGTCTTGCGGCGCTCGCATTTCGCCGCCGCTTCGAGAATCCGCCGGCGGCTGTTTTCGAGATGCGGCTGCCAGTAACTGCTGCGTTCTTCCTCGACGCCGCGTAGCCCGGCGCCGGCCAGTTCAAAAAACTGCTCTGGCGTGATCAACACGGTCTGTTGGGCCGACAGCCGAATCGCCATGGTGACGGCAGCCAGTAAAAGTAAACTTCGCGATGGCCTCATCTCACTCATCTTAAATCCCAGGGCCGCGGCGGATTCACAAGACTCGTTCATCCATCGCAGTGCAACATCGGCGGGAACTCGATTTAGGAATGGAGCGATAAAGAGGATTCGAGTTTTTCTGCCTATTGGTTAGACAGTCTAATGGCATTGCTTTTCCGAACAACCCGCTGAGCGAATCGGTGAATCTCGCGATGCTGCGATCACACAAAAGCTCTATCAGCAAATCCATGAGAAATGGTTCGGAACGGAATGACAGGACCGGTCGTCTGAACAGGGCAGGGCGGACCGCGCGTAGCCCCTTGGGGTTGAAAAAACCGCTTTGCCAAGACAGTGAGGAGCGGTACAATGGGGGATCGGAATCCTGCGCGTTCCCCCCTTGAGTTTTCTGGACCGGCGCCGCCCTAAACCCCTCCAGGCGCGGCGTCTATTTACGCTGAAGCAGACAACTTGTTGCAGTATTTAGACTTCCGGAGTTACGAATTGGGAGTACGGTGAGTCTAATCAGCACCGAGCAGGCCGCAAAGGGCGGCTTTCGCGAATGAGTCTCGTTTCCAGAAAAGGCGCCTGGCTGGTACAAAGAAACGGCTCCGTAACACCGGAGACGCAATTGGTGCGCGCGGTGACGCGGATTGGCCGCGCCGCCGGCAACGATATCGTTGTCGGGGGTGAGCAGGCTGGCACGGTTTCGGCCTATCACGCCGAGATCCGGCGCGAGGGCGATCAATATCGTCTTTACGACCGCGGCAGCACGAACGGCACTTACCTGAACGGCCGGCTTGTTTCCGGTGCAACGCTCGAACCTGAAAATGTCATCCGGCTCGGGCCGCACGGACCCGAATTTCTTTTCGAGCTCTCTCCGCAACAGCCGAACGACTTTGATGCCACCATCGCCGTGCACGATGCGCCGAAGAACGGTGTTGCCGGCGGGCTGAGCGAAAGCAACGGCACGCACAAGACTCCCAACTTGCACGATCACGACGCGCTTGTCGCGGAAGCGGTTCAGCAAGTCCGTTCGGCGCGACGCCGAGGCGAGGCCGATCAAACCGCGATTATTCTTCAGAAGCTGTTGCGCGCGGGTGTGCAGCAGTCATCCCGTCCGCTGAAGCAAACCATCGTCGCGCTGCTGGCCGTACTCATCGGCGTCGTTACCTATAGCTGGTGGGCAATCGCCGATCTGCAGCAGCAGAAAAGCGATATCGATGCGCAGATCGCCGAAATCGAAAGCCGCTTGGGCGAAGGCGGCCAGGACCCTGGCGAGATCGATCAACTCATCGCGCGCCTCACGCTCTATCAACAGCGCGCGCGCACGCTGCAAGACAGCCTGTTCTATCAATTCACCGCCGAGGGCCGCAGCCGCATCCTGATCCAGCGCGAGATCGAAGTGCTGCTCGCCGAGTTCGGCGCGTCCGACTCCAAGCCCCCGGCCGAGTTCGTCGATCGCGTCCAGGTGTATATCAATCGCTACCAGGGGGCGGACCGCCCCAACATGGAGCGCGCTCTTGGGCGCGCCCGCCCGCAATTGGACCGCATGCGGGAAGTGGTCGAGCAGAACAGCCTGCCGGCCGACCTCGCCTACATGGCGCTGGTCGAGAGCGCCTTCATCAACGGCCGCACCAGTCATGCCGACGCCGCCGGGCTATGGCAGTTTCGACCCGACACCGCGCAGCATCTTGGGCTCGTTGTCAGCGATGAAGTGGACGAGCGTTTTGACGTGGAGAAATCGACGCACGCAGCCGCGCGCTACATTCGTTCATTGATTCTGGAATTCGGCTCGGGCAACTCGGTCATGCTCGCACTCGCCGCCTACAATACCGGCCCGACACGAGTGCGGCGCGCGGTGCGGCAGGTAAAAGACCCCATCAAGCAGCGCAACTTCTGGCACCTCTACAGCACGGGAGCGCTGCCGGGAGAAACCCGCGAATACGTCCCCAAGATTTTCGCCGCGATCATTATCGGCCGTAACCCCAACGAGTTCGGGTTCTGAAGTGGGGCAGGCATTCGCCTGCCGTTTCAACCAACATTTCAGTCTGCTGCGTTGCTGCCGTACTTCGCGGTAGGCGCACCGCGTCAGATGATGGCGCGTGCGCTCGTTCGTCGCCGCTCCTATCCCGCGCCGTTGTTATAGTGGGCGCATGCGCCAAAGCACGCACCGCATGGCGGTCTCCACGCGCGGCAAGGGTTTTTACGAAATCACTGCGGAAGTCGTTTCCTGGCTCGCCAGGCAGAGCGTTCAGACGGGGTTGCTCACGGTTTTCATCCAACACACTTCGGCATCGCTCGTGATTCAGGAAAACGCCGACCCCGACGTGGTTCAAGACCTCGAGACCTTCTTCAGCGGCCTCGCTCCCGAAGACGACCGCCTCTACACGCATACCAGCGAAGGTTCCGACGATATGCCGGCGCACATTCGCGCGGCGGTTACCCAAACCCAGTTATCCATCCCTGTCTTAGGCGGCCGGCCCAGCCTCGGAACCTGGCAGGGCATCTATGTGTTCGAGCACCGCCGCCGCCCCCACCAGCGCAATGTCGTGCTACATGTCTTCGGAGAGTGATACGGCCTCCGAACGTAAGGACGGACGAGACGTGACAACCACGACGGTGCTGGGCCGACGGAATCCCCCTAAGCGACCGGCGCGGGTATGCCCTTAGACGACAGGTTGGGGACAGTCGTAATGCTAGGTAGTCAACCGCCCGATGACCCTTGCGGCCTCGGGCGTTTTCCATTCTTCGTTCAGGCATATGACAAAGCGACAACTGGCCTAGGATGCCCTACCGTGGTCAACAAGGACTCTGTCGTGAAGTTCAATGTGCTGGTCTTGTTAGTAGCGGCAACCGTCAGCTTCGGCTGCAGCGGGATACAAGGGGGCGTCAGTGCCTATGAGCGTGGAGACTACCCGGCTGCGCTCGTCGAGTTCCGCCCCCTTGCCGAACGGGGTTACCGGCTGGCCCAATACACGCTCGGCGTGATGTATGTGCAGGGCCAGGGAGTACCGCAGGACTACCACGCGGCGGTCAAATGGTTCGGGCGGGCCGCCGGCCAGGGCGTACCGCAGGCCCAGTTCGAGCTCGGAAAGCTCTACCAGCGCGGGCTTGGCGTTCCCCAGAATTTCGTGCTGGCCCATGCCTGGATGAATCTCGCCACGGCCGGGGCGGATCCTGAAGACGCTGCATACTACGCCCGCGAGCGCGACGCGCTGGCTGTCGCAATGACCCCCGAACAATTGGCCACCGCCCAACGCGTGGCCCGCGAGTCTCTGGCGAGCATCGCCACCCGCCAGCGCTAGCTAACCAAGCGCTAACCAGCCCGCGTCTTTTCCCTCCACTCGGGTTCTGCGCCGCTTGAGCATAGGCCGGCGCCAACCTGAGTATTCGGGCAAACCACTGAAATCAAAGGGAAAAATCCCTAACCCGAAAGATTCCAGCACCGCCCCACCCGCCGCTGTTATAGACTTGAAGGATTGCTCCTAGCGAGCATACCTTGCCTATGCGATTCCTCTCCCCCCCCCGGCGGAATCTGTTGCCGCCTTTTTTCCTTTTTGCGTTGGCCATTCTGCTCGTTCCGGCGAGAGCCGCCGACAACCCGCAAGACTCGTTGCAGCCCGACCCCGTATTACAGCGGCTCGTGAGCGGTGCGTTGCATCAGATGGGGCTGAGCCGGCTGGTTCGCGAGGAGCGGCTGGCGCTTTCGCTGATTGATCTGAGCGACCCGCATGCGCTTCGCTATGCCGGCACGAACGACCGCGAGATGATGTACGCAGCCAGCCTGCCGAAGATCGCGATCCTGGTGGCCGGCTTCGAGCGCATCAAAGAAGGCGGCATGCCCTACACGCCTCGCGTGAAGGAAATGTTCACGCGCCTCGCCCGCTACTCGAGCAACACCGACGCTTCACGCGCCATTCAGCAGATCGGGTTCGAATACATTGCGGGCGTTCTGACTAGCAATAAATATCGTTTTTATGATCCGCAACAGAACGGCGGCCTGTGGCTGGGCAAGGCCTACGGAGGGCCCAACGATCGCTGGAAGCGCGATCCGCTGCACAACCTTTCTCATGGCGCCACGAGCCTGCAGGTGGCTCGCTTCTTCCTGATGATGGACGAAGGACGTCTGGTGAGCCCCAGCTATAGCGCCGAGATCAAAGAAATGCTTTCCCACCCCGGCATCCGCCACAAGTTCGTCAAGGGACTCGCCGATAAGCAGCGCACGATCTACCGCAAATCGGGAACCTGGCAGCAATGGCACAGCGACGCGGCGCTGATTGAAGCCGGCGGCAAGAAGTACATCGCCGTGGCGCTGGTGAAAGACGCCCGCGGCGGGGAGATCCTTCCCGGGCTCATTCGCAAGTTGGACGATATCGTCGTTCAAGGCGAAACCAGCCCCCGCACTCTCGCCAGCTTGTACCCAATCCGTTTCGACTAGAGGCCCTGCCGCAGAGACAAATTCGCTACGAGCCGAGCCGCGCATAAGCACGCGGTGTGGTGTAGGTGGGCCGTCGTCCGGAGCGCGGGCTTGCGCGCCTCCCTCCAAAAGCCAAATCCGCCCAAACGTCCAATCCGCGAAAATGAGCCCAAGGCAGCGCGGCGTCCCTGCTGGCGAACCCATGCGGAACCTCAAGATCACAGTAGCCTACGACGGCACCGATTTCTGCGGCTGGCAGGTGCAGCCTAATCAAATCACTGTCCAAGGCCTGCTCGAGGCGGCCCTCGGCGAGATCGAAGGCGCGCCGGTCAGGATCCAGGGCTCGGGACGAACCGATGCGGGCGTACACGCCCTCGGGCAGGTGGCCTCGTTTGCGCTGAACAATCCCATCCCTCGTGAGAATCTCCGCAAGGCGGTCAATCGCTTGCTGCCCGCCGCCGTGCGCGTGCTGCTTGTCGAAGAAACCGGCGCAGACTTTCACGCCCGCCACTCGGCTCGCGCGAAGACCTACGAATACCGCATCTGGCGGGACGAGATCTGCCCGCCGCACCTCAGCCGCTACGTGCACCCTTTTCCCTACCCGCTCGATGAGCCGCTCATGCAGCAAGCAGCAGCGCGGTTCGAGGGCACGCGCGATTTCCGGTCGCTGGCCGCCAACAACGGCCAACCCTTGGAATCGACCGTACGCACCATCTTTTCCTCGACGCTCGAGCGCCGCGGCGAGCAGCTCATCTATCGCGTGCGCGGCAGCGGCTTTCTCTATCACATGGTGCGCAACACGGTGGGTACTCTGATTGAAGTCGGCCGCGGCAACGTCCGCCCGGAAGATATCGATAGTATCCTCGAAGCTCAGGACCGGTCCGCCGCCGGCCCTACCGCCCCGGCCCGCGGCCTGTTTCTGGTCTCGGTCGAATACGATTGACGCCGTACGAAGCTAAAGGCACGACGCCCGGTCCTACCACTGCGCACGCTCCAGACATAAAGCTTTTGACGTAATGGCATACCACCAAAGAAAGACGCCGTGGTACTGCAGAGCTAAGCTGTTTCCGGTACGGATTCACTATGGACGCGGCGTCGAAAGCTCGGAGAAGATGAGAACGTAGGGCGGGCTGTGCGGAAGCGAAAAAACGCTGCCGCGTTGCCGTGCCCGGGGCAATTCTTTACATGGCATCGCGAACAATTCTCGTATCCGTAAATCACGACGTAGTCTGCCAAATCGCCGACGCCTACGGAGAGAACGAGCGCGATTCGCTGGTTTTTGTGGAAAGCATGTCGGTCGACAAGGTGTGCCGGCTGATCGATGGCAGTCCGGACGACGTCGCCGCCGTTATCGCGGACCTGAGCGGGGAAGAGGGCGGGCTCGATGTGCTGAAAGCCCTGCGAGCCCTATACCCGAACCTGGTTCTCGCCGCGGCGCACCCGAAGCCTTCCGCGGATATGATTCTTAGCGCCATGCGCGCCGGCGCCAGTGAGTTTTTAACGGCGCCGTTCGATATGCGGCCCCTGGCGCGGGAAGCACGCCTGGCGAGGACAACCGCCGGGCGGGCCGCAAAGAACAAAGTCATCGCCTTCATGCCGGCCCAAAGCGGCAACGGCGCATCAACCGCCGCGTTGCACGCCGCCTGCGCGGCAGCCAAGGAGTTGGGCGGGGAGGATGAGGTCCTGCTCGTGGAGCTCGATTTCCACTCCAGCGTTTTGCGCGAGCGTCTGAAACTCGACGCCGATCGCGGCATCGGCGAACTTCTCGACCGGACGGATGAGCTCGACGAACTCTGGCCGCAGGTCGTGCAGTCCTGGAATGGCATCGCGCTGCTGCCCTCGCCGGCTTCCAGCCGCACGGTGGCTTGCAAGAGTCTGCAACGGCTCCCTGACGTGCTGGAGTATGCCGCCAAACGCTATAACACGGTGGTCCTCGACCTGCCGAGCGCGCTGATGACTTCGACGCGCGAGATTCTCGGGCTTACCGATGAGTTGTATCTGATCTGCACGCCCGAGGTCACTTCTCTCCACTTGGCGCGGCGCCGTGCGTCGGAACTGACCGAGCTGGGCATGCCGAAGGACGCCGTGCATATTGTCGTCAATCGCGTCGGGGGCGGCCAGCTCTTGCAAATGAATGACCTCGCGCAGGTCATCGGATTGCCCATCTATTGCTCGCTCGACAACGATTACCTCGCTTTGAATGAAGCGTGGGAGCAATCGAAGCTGCTTTCGAGCCATGCGCCGCTAGGACGCCAGCTCTACGAATTGGGAGCCGCCATGGTACGGGCCGAGCAAGCGGCCGCCAAGCCGCAACGGCGCTCCTGGAAGTCGCTGTTTTCGGTTTTCCAGTAAGCAAACCTTCCGGCGGAATCGATTCCCCACACCGCAAGCCGGGCCGGAATTTCCGGCGAAGACCTCAGCCCATCAACCGGACTTGATGCGTACGGGAGATTGCCGTACGCTGCGAGTGAGGCAGAACCGCGATGGCCAACGGCGTTAGTGACAAGACAGAACGTTTGGAGGCCCGAATAGCGCCAGGGCAGAAAATGTTGCTGAAGAAGGCGGCCGGCCTACAGGGCCAATCCCTGACGGATTTCGTCGTCAAGAACGCGCTGGACGCCGCCAAGAAGATCATCAGGGAACACGAAATCATCGAGCTGTCGACCCTGGATCGAAAGGTCTTTGTCGATGCGCTGCTAAACCCGCCCGCACCCAGCAGGAATGCCAGGCAGGCGGCCAAACGATATCTGGCGGTAGAGAGTGCCTAAAGGGAAGAGCCTCAACCCCCAAAGATTACCTCCCCAAAGAATTCATCATCGAGCCTCTCGGTTCAGAGCACGACCGGGCGCTTTTTCGTTCGGCGAAGGCCGTCGGTGGGAGGGCACCCTTTAGGCACACCGCCAAATTCCCTGTTTTTTGCGCAGCGCCCGTAAGTTATTTATTTTATTGGAGTTGGTTGGTTGCGGGGGAAGGATTTGAACCTTCGACCTTTGGGTTATGAGCCCAACGAGCTACCAGACTGCTCCACCCCGCAGTCTCATGGTAGCGAACGGCATGGTTGATGGTCAAACGCAACAGTGGATTCTGAAGAAACGCGGCCCGGAAGTCATTTGGCGGCGCGCATCCTGGCGACGAGTTGCTGGAGTTCGTTGCGCATCGCCGCCGCCGACTCGGCTTTGTAGCGGCGGCCGTGCCCGGGCAAAACCCACTCGAACTCGTAGTCCAGAAGCCGTTCCATGGACGCCGTCTGCTGTTTCCAGTCGTACCAGCAGACGCGGGGCGAGGCGTGCAGCCCGTTCACGTTGGGGGACCACCACAGATGGTCGCCGGTAAACAGAAACTTTCGCCGATATAGAAAGGCTACGCTTCCCCGGGTGTGCCCGGGAACCGGAATCGCCTGGAAGTCGTCTCCTAGTGACGTGGGGTCCTGGCCTGCCAATTGGGTTTCGACTTCCCGCGTGGCGGCCGAAACGTCGTTCTTGTGCAGAACACGCTCGCAGTGAAAGATTTCCGCAAAGCGGGCATGGTCGGCGACATCGTCGCGGTGCGTCAGCAGCATGCGGCGGACGCCGCCCAGTTCGGCGATGCGGCGAATCAGCGGCGCGGCCGCGCGCGGCGAGTCGACCAGCACGTTCCCTTTCGCACGCCGCACCAGATAGCTTGCTCCGCCGAACGAAGCCGTCGAGGTGAAGCCGCAGTAATAAACCTCGTCCTCGACCGGTTCGGGAAAGCGCGAGGCCGCGCCACGGGCGTTGGCGTGGGTTCGGGTTCCGATCGATGCGGTCGGGCAGGCCACCAGCGCCATCAGAGCGCGAATCCGCTGCGCCTCGGAGCGCGGCTGATCGAAAACATAGGACTGCTCGACCTGCGCCGAGCGCGTATTCAAGGCCTGTTCGACCCGGTCGAGATTGGCGA
>JBBDWJ010000169.1:10729-28762 GCA_040902925.1 Bryobacterales bacterium
GGCACGTATCGCAGTCGATACAGGTATCGTCGACGTAGAACTCGCCATCGACGTTCTGGGCCAGTTTTGCTTCGAGACGCGCCATGGCTGTTCCCGGCTGTTCTTAGCTTACCCGGCAGGTCAACCAGCCCTTCGCGCGTCAGCCTTCCTCTCATTCGAAACAAGCGCTGGTCTCATTCGAAACAAGCGCCGACGCCATGCGAACCGAGCGCGGTAGGGAACGGCAACCCGGCGGAGATACGAGGTCTGACGAGCAGCGCCGCGCGGGAGCCGGAACGAAAACCGGAACCGCCGATAATGGAAAGCAGACACGAGATATTCATGCCTATCCGACTTCTTGCCCTAGCCCTGATTTTCCTGTTTGCCCGGGCCGCGCCGCTCCCGGCGTACATCCAGAATCGGCGTCTTTCGGGCGCGCCGATGTCGCAAGCCGACTTCACCGCCATCCCGTACTCGGTGGACTCGCGCACCGCCGCCGGGATGCGCAACAGCCTCGGCCAGTTCACGATCACTGCCGGAAGCGATCCGCTGCTAGCCGTGCAGGACGCCCTTGACTCGTGGACGAACATCTCCTCATCCGCGGTGCGCTTCGCTCCCTTTCAGACCAGTACCGGCATCGAGCCGCGCAACGACGGGGTGAATCTGATTACTTTCGCCGATACGCCCTCGACGCGGTCGCTGGTTGGAGACGCGGTGGCCGTCACGTTTCTGTTCTCGCGGTTGAACGGCGCGCTTACCGACACCGATATCGTTTTCAACCCCAGGCTGCGTTTCTCGACCGAGCCCGACCCGACTACGTTCGATATCCAGGGAACTCTGGCGCACGAGCTGGGGCACGCCATCGGTCTCTACCATACAGCCGTGGTCGGAGCGACCATGTATGCATCCACGACCCGCGGCACGAGCCGCATCGCCCGCCTCACCAGCGACGACATCGCTTTCGCCCGCGATATCTATCCGGCTACGCAGGAACCGGCGTCGGGGGGGCAAATCGAAGGACGTGTCAGCTACTCTTTCGGAGTTGGGGTCGAAGGGGCGCATGTCGTCGCGGTCGACCCGGCGCAGAACATTTTGGTGGCCGCGATTTCGCGTTCCGACGGCTCTTATCGCATCGGAGGAGTGCCGCCGGGCCGCTACTGGCTCTACTGCGAACCGCTTGATGGCCCGGCCGACGAGGCTCAACTCGGATCCATGCCCTTGAACCTGGACATTTTCCCTACTAACTTCCACGGTGGCCTGGGGGCTCCGCTGCAACTCGAAGTGACACCGGGAGCGGCTTTGGCCGCGGACCTGGTTGTCGCCAATGCCAGCCCGACGCTCAATCTGGAGGGCAGCGCCGCAGCCCCCGCGGGCGTCTCCAATCCTGATGGCCTGCTCGCCGAGATGCAGCCGGGCGGACTCTTCGATGTCGAGGTGTACGGCGCAGGGCTCGACAGCGCCGAAATCCATGAGTCGTCGATCTCGTTTCTCGGCGCGGGAATCAACCTCGTCGAGGGATCCCTCAAACGCGGCACAGCCCGTTTCACCGACGGCTCGAGCTTTCCGCTGCTGAGCTTTCGAGTCGAAGTGCCGTCGGACACGCCGGCTGGACTGGTCACCGTACTTATAGCGACGTCGTCGGAAGTTGCGGCCTTGACCGGGGGCATCGCCATTGTCGATCCCCTGCCCGCGCCGCTGTTCAGCTCCAATAGCGTGACGAATGCGGCGAGTTTCCTTCCCGGGCCGGTGACGCCGGGCGGGATCGTGTCGATCTTCGGCTTGAATCTTGGGCCTGAGCAAGGCGTATCCGGCGGACTCGATGAGTTCGGGCGAGTCGTGACCATGCTAGGCGACGTGACGGTGACCTTCAACGGCCTGCCCGCGCCGTTGTTCTTCGTCGGCAGCGGTCAGATCAACGTTCAGGTTCCTGTCGAGTTGGCCGGCGCTGTGAACGCGCTGGTGCTGGTGCTGGTGCAACGCGGACAGTCGGCAAGCGTGCCGATTTCGGTGGCGGCCGCCGCTGCTGGCCCCGGTTTGTTCACACTCGGCGCAGGCCCGGCGCTTGTCGCGCTGAATCAAGACGGCACGGTGAATGGCGTATCGAACGGCGCGGCACGCGGCTCGATCATCACCTTGTTTGGAACCGGGCAAGGGCTCGCCAGCCCGCCGCTCGCCACCGGGCAGCCGGCCGGCGCGCAACCGCTCAGCGAGGTTGTTGCTCCGGTGACGGTGATGATCGGCGGCCAGATCGCGGAAGTAAAGTTCGCGGGGATGGCGCCGGGCTTCGCCGGGTTGTTGCAGATCAATGCCGTCATCCCGGCTGGGGCTAGCGGCGGCCAGAATACACCGGTTGAGGTGATTATTGGTGGTGTGGCGACCGGGCAGAACGGGACGATTGCGGTGCAGTAGATCATGACCGCGGTGATGAAGCCGCGTACGGCAGCCTGTAGTCCGGGTTGTTTGTGGGATGCGACCAGGGCCGTTCTGTCGCCCTTCCAGGGCTCGCCTCTCGGTTTGGATTTTTTCCACGGCTGAAGCCGTGGGCTATCAGTTGGGGTCGCCCCTCCCGGGGCTTAGGATCACTTGGCGTAGGCGGTATATCGCGACTCGCAGGCCGTCGCGCTCGAAGGTCTGCTTGGGTTCGAGTCCGGTTGTTGCCTGACCCAGATTTTGCTCTGCCTCATTGGTGGGCAGAAAATCGCTCCACAGGACCAGCCAGTCGGGCGACGGCAATAACGGTTCGTGGGATGGCACGAGATCCGCGGGCAAGCTCGACACGCTTCGAAGCTGCTGCTTGGTCAGGCGCGAATGCACCAGGATTCGCTGGTAGTTTGGCGGTGATGTGTCCATGTCGAGCAATACGGCGAGGGCTTCGTCGCGGCCAGCGCGGCCAGCCGATTGTGCTGCCTTGTCGAGATAACGACGGAGAAGGTCACTGGGAACCGGCTGCGCGAGTACGACCGCCGACTCGCCCGTTTGGACGTGCTCGTCGAGATACCGCGCCACCTCATAGCTCAGCGCGAACGGCGGCTGGCTGGTTTCGTTCGCCACAAAGCCGTAAGCCATCCAGAGCCCGGCCACGCAACCCGCCAGGACAAAAACCCAGCCATACCAGGGCCGGATAAGCGCGCCAAGGCCGGTCCCGTTTGTTTCGTCTTCAGCCCCTTCCTCGCCGCCGTCAGCCTCTTCCCTTTTTTCTTTTGCCTTCTGCACTTTGCCTTTTGCCTTGTCTTCTGCCTCGGCTTCTGCCCTGCCTTCTGCCCTGCCTTCTGCCCCGGCTCGTACCTCCGCCTCGGCCTGCCTCGAGTCGAACCGAGCCAGGCCCGCGCCTGCCGCCAAAACCACGGCCGCCAGCAGAACGTGCGCCTCGCGCGCGGTGACAAACCGCTCGGGCTGATCGCGCTCGCCGTGAGCCGACAACAGTATGGCGGCAAGAAACAGCAACAGGAAGCAACCGAGCAAGCGATAGCGTCGATCGGCGATGAGGCGCCGCTTCCAGAACAGCCAGCCTCCGAAAAACGCCAGCAACAAAACTGGAGGCGGCGTGTTCTTAACGGTGATCCACGCCAGATAGACGTATCGAAAAAAACGCTCGAGGCTGAAGGCGGCTTCCGCCGCGTACGTTCCTTGCGGAGTCACGCCGCCGTGAAACGCCATCCAGCTCAGCGGCGCCCAGCCGAACAGCAGCGCGGCTCTAGCGATTTCGAGCGGGCGAAAGCCTTTCTCGATGAGAAAGGCGATCGCAAGCACGGGGCACGCCAGCCACGCTTCGTAGCGCGTCAGACAAGCCAAACCCAGAGTCACGCCGGCCGCGATCCACTTACGCTCGAAGGCAAAATAGAACGAGGCGAACAGGCCCGCGAGCATCAGGATTTCCTGATACGGCACGATCGAGAAGGCGATCACGAACGGGCTGCTGGTAAACAGCAGCGCGCTTTGGAAACCCGCGCGCCTCCCCAGTAGCGAACATGCCATTGCGTAGAAAGCGAGCCCCGCAAGCGCGCCCGCGAACGCCATGAAGTAACGCACGGCGAGCGGGTCGTTCGACAACGTCGAGAGCCCGTGGATGATCGCCTGCAGCAGCGGCAGTTGATAGGAAAGAAGAATCCGGTCTTGATTCGCCAGTCGCACAATGCTGTCGCCGCCGAAGATCACCGGAAAAACGTGAACAAGCCACAACCGCACGCCCAGTCCGGCGCAAAACACCGTCACTGCCTGGGAGAACTTCAGGCCGCCTGCGCGCGGTTGGGCCGCAGCCGAGGCATCCGGGTTGGAAACGTTCGTCATCGCAGGCGGTAGACCGTCATGCTGGCATGCGTGTACTTCCAATCGTGCGGCGCGCCTGATTCCCCGAGCGTGGCCCAGGCAAAAATACGCTGGCTGCGAACGACGGCAATCGGCTCATAGCGGGTGTTCAGCAATCGTTGGTTCGCTTCGGGATAGTCCATGATCGGCAGCTCGGAAGTGATTACCCAAGGCGGCGGATTGAGCGTTAGGTCGTCCATCAGCGGATTCGGGCCCATCGGGTAGAGGGCGGCGTCGAGCGGCGGAGTCTCCGGCATGATTCGCGCTACCGTCTCGCCCGGCGGAACAGCCCTTTGAACGATTGCCAGAGCAAGGTTTGCCGGGTGCGGATAGAGCATGAAGCGCACCTGGGCGACCGAGGCAGCTAGCGCGAACGCCAACGCCAGCGCTCCCGCCGCGGGACCGCCCCAGCGGGGAAGCGCCACGATTCCCGCGGCGGCAGCCACCGCGCAGAGTGGAACCAGCGGCAGGTGGTAGCGCATCAGCGGCCAATTTTGGGGGAGCAGCGAAACCAAACCGGCCGCAAGGGCCACGGAAATCAGGGCGAACTCTTTCGGACTCCGCCGGAGCGCCCAGAGCCCAAATACGGCTAGAACCATACCGGGAATGCCGAGGGAAAAACGCGACAGGCCCGCAAGATGTTGAGCGATCAGTATCGGTTTCGGAATCAGGAATTCGGCGGGAGTCGCCAGGTTGGAGCGGATGAACAACCCGACCTGCCGCGCGACTTCCGCATAATTGGTGAGCACGAACGGCTCGCCAAGCAAAAATCCCACGATGACGCCGGCCAGCGCCCAGCGGGTCACGGGCCGCCGCGGATTCTTCCAAATCACGAACGCCAGAACGGCGCCCACGATCAGCGCCATCGAGTATTTCGCCGAAACGGCGAGGCCGGCGGCAAGCCCAAGCGCAAACCAATGCTTTGGCCGCGCGGCCTCGATCCAACGCGACGCCAGCAGCACGACCAGCGTCACCAGCATCGTTGCGGTGACGTCGGGGCGAATCTGGCTGGCTTGCAGCAGGTGGCCAGGAGCGAAGGCGACCAATCCCGCGGCCCACAAGCCCGCGCGCTTCCCGGCGGCCTGCGCGCCCAGCAGAAACACCAGGAACACCGTGACGAGGTCGGCGAACACCGACACCAGTCTTCCCGTGACGTAGACTTTTTCAAACTCGCCAGGGACCATCCGGGCGTAGGCGTCGCGCCAGGGCGTCTCGAAAACTCCCACCGCTTGCGCTGCTTCGAGCGCGGCCAACACAAGCTCGAGATGCAGCGTGCCCCAGCCGTAGAACCGCGGATCGATATCGAACCGCGCCGGATCAGTCCGCGCCAGGTTTTCGAGCACATTGTTTTCATCAATGGCATATGAGCTGCGAATACCCGAGGCCGCAACTTCCGGAGTCGCCGGCGGCAGCCCCCAGTCCAGCGCGACCACGCGAAGCAGCAACCCGATGCTGAGCAGTCCCCAAAGACAGGCCAGCTCGGCGAAGGACAGCGAGCCCAAGATGCCTCGCGGTGCGGGGCGAGCGGGTCTTTCCATCTGAACCGGTGAGGGCGCGCCGACGTTGAGTCTCACTTCAGATCCTTCATCAGGCCTCGATGCCACCGGCGGGCGGCGCCATCCGCGCCGGGCGGGCTCGTCGAGTTGCCGGGGATTTCAGGAAGCGCCCCTGTTCTCAATCACCGGTCTTGGATCACCGGCTGAAGCGACCATGATATCTAGCGGGGATACCTAGCAGGCTGCATCGCCTGCGCCGGAAGAAGTTTCAGGTTCGCTGCCGCGCTGCGTTCCAGCGCGCGGCGCCTCGGGCGGGTCCACACCCATGGCGCGCGCCAGGATTTCGATCACTTCGACCTGGTATCGCTCGACCCCGAATCTCTCGCGCCACAGCCTGCGCCCCGCGGCAGCGGCTTGCTCCAGAAGCTCTGGCTGCTGCAATACCAAGGTCAGAATTCGCCCGGCCAATGCTTGCGGCTCCATCGGGCTGACGAGAAACCCCGTCTCACCGTCCGTCAAGACTTCCGGAATGCCTCCAGTCGGATACGCCACAACCGGCAGCCCGCACGAGTAGGCTTCCAAGACAACGCGCGTCGTCGCCGGCTCGCGCGTCGAAGGAACGACCAGCAGATCGAGGCTCGCCAGCACGTCGTAGACATCGTCGCGCCAGCCAAGAAATTCGACCGGCAGTCCCTCGCCCAACTTGTCGAGCGTCTGACGGTACTGCTTGCTTACGGGGTCGGCAAACAAAGCCTCGCCGCAAATCACGAAGCGGCAGTTTGGCAGTGTCTCGTTGAGCAGGCGCGCGGCGTGCAGAAAATCAGCATGGCCTTTCTCCGGCGCGATGCGCCCAACCAGACCGATACGAAATCCGCCGCCCGGTTGCTTGCGAGTCTGCGGCCGCGAGGGTCCGGCGACGCCGTTGTAAACAACGCGCAAGCGTTCCGGCGCGACAAAGCGCCGCAACGGCTCGGCCGAGAACTCGCTGCACGAGATGACGACGGCCTTCGTGGCTCGCAGAGAACGCCCGGCGGCGCTGGCTGCCAGAGGTTGCGCGAGACGGCTGTGGCAGTGGAAAAGGAGCGGCGTGCATTTAGGCCGCGAGAGCCGCGCGGCGGGGAGCAATCGCGGCCCGTTGACGTAGATCAGATCCGGCTCGAAGCGCCGCACCAGCCGCCGGATCGCCATCGCAAGGCGTGGTGTCGAAGCCGCAAAGCGCACCACGTCCCAGGCAGGCTTTTTGTGGGAACGATAGGAACCCAGGGGCAGGCGCTCGACATCCACGCGCAACTCGCGCAGTCGTGCAACAAGCGGCCCATCTCCTGGGACCGCCACCAAAGGTTGCCAGCCCGCCCAGATCACCGCCGGCATCAGATCGAGCAGGCATTGCTGCGCTCCGCCCAGCTCGCTGTACTGATCCAGGAACAGGATCTTCATGCCGCCGGTGGCCCGCATCTATCGTAACGGCCGCATTCGCGCACGGCGAGTCCTGCGACGGCGAAATACAGCGGCAATACCCGCCAGTAGGTCAGCGCGTCGACGCTCAGCATCTGCACGACCATTCCGATCCAGAAACAAAAAAACCAGGTCCCCAGGAAGGACGCCTTATGATCCGCGCTGCGTGATGCGCGATAGGAATTCCAAAGAAGGGCCGCCAGAAACGCAAGCATCGCGCCCAGGCCCAGCAGCCCGGTTTCGGCCAGCATGCTGAGGTACATGTTGTCGGCGATAATCGGTTCTCCCAACCCGCCGTAGGGGAGGGTCTTGAACCCGACACCGAGCAGCAGTTTAGCGGGGTCGCCCGTCAGAGTTGCCAGAATCGCGCTCCAGGTTGCCAGCCGCCCGCCAAGCACGGTATCCGGCTTCGCTCCTAGATCCAGGCCCGAGTAGACGAGCCGCAGCAGATACGTCTCGACGAATCCTGGGAAGAGCACGTACGTCAGCACAAGTCCGCCGGCGATGCCCGCGACCGCGAGCGGGACAATGCGCCGCACGCCAAGGCGCCCGCGGCAGAGCACGGAGAGTGCTGCCAGCGCCGCCAGAGTGTTCAGCAACGAAGCACGCGAGAACGAAAACAACAGCGCCGCGGAAAAAACCACCGCACCCGCCGCGAGCCACTTTGGAGCGACCGTCCGCGGCGGAGGCTGCAACCAGGCCAGGGCGATCCAAACCAGGAAGAACGAACAGAGCGTCCCTAGCACGCCGGCTTCATAAAATACGCCCTGCGCGCGGCGGTAGATCCCCGTCGAAAGCCACACGAACTGATCGCCAAACCCCGCCGGCGGCGTCAACTGAAAATAGAAGTCCAAGCAGGCCAGCAACGCCGATGCGATGCCCAACACGTAGAGCCAGGTCGACCAGCGCAACGGCTCGGCGGCCTCTTCGGTTCCCGGTCCGTAGGCGAAATAGAGCAGCGTGTAGAGGGAGATGGCGAACAACAAGACCCGGGCGGCGCTACCCGCGGCCATCGCCGGTCCTGAATAGAGCAGCGCCCAGACGACCGACAGCAGCATCGTTAGCATCAGCGCGGCGGCGGACGCGGTGAGGGCATTGAGAGGCGTCCGCCATTGCCCAGGGCGCGTCGCGCCGCGCCACAATCCCGCCGCAGCGAACAAAACGGCGGGATGCGGACCTGTCTCCCCTATCGGAACCGTCAACGGAGGCAACAACAGAGTCGCTGCCGCAAACCCCCAGAACCAGCGCGCGGTATCCCGAAAGACCCATACCAGCAGCGCCACCAGAACGGGCGCGGCGGCGATCCACAACGCCGGCACGTTAGCGGCGCCCACCGAAACCGCTTAGGCCTCCCGGGAAAGACGCCGCACGTAGGCGACGATCCAAACCGCGGCCACCAAAAACCCGGCTGTGGCTCCCAATCCGATCAACAGCGGCCAGCGGCTTGGCAGCAGCGCGCAAACTGCCGCGTTCACCAGCAGGGCCGCGACGGAGGCCGACAGCGGCACCCGGAACCGCCCCATGCCGAACAAAGAACGCGACAGGAACTCGCACAGGCCGCGCCCCACAATGACGGGCATATAGCCGACCAGCACCGACGCCACCGCTTCGGTCGAAGAATGCCCGAACGCGCCGCGTTCGAACAGCAGATGGACGATCGGGTTGCGAAACACCATCATGCAGACCATCACCGCCGCCCCGAGAGCCGCCGTGAGCCAGGCGGCACGCACGGTTGCGCGCAGCGCCGACCGCCGCTGTTGGGGAGAGCCTTGCAGCGAAGAAATCTCGGGCAGCAGCGACTGCGACAACGGCACGACCAGCATGGCCAGCGGAACGCGAAAAACACGAAAGCCGTAGTCGAACGCCGCCGTCATCCCCGGGCCGAAGGTCGAAGCGTAAGCGCGCGACACCGCTGTGTTCAGCTCGACGGCCAGCGCCTGTCCCAATACCGGCCCCGGCCCGCGCAATAGGTCCATGACGCTGAAATGCCGCGCGACAGCGTTCTGCTCCGCAATCAGCTTGCGGGTATAGAGCCAGGTCACGCCCATCTGAATCCACGAGCCCACGCTGAAGCCGATCATGAAGCTGAACACGCCGAAACGGCGATGGAGCAGCACCGCGGCCAGAATCGTTACCAGGTTTACCGCGGCGTGGTGCAAGGAAGGCAGAACAAAACGGCGCCGGCTCAGCAGCAGCGCGGTATAGGCGAACGTGCATCCGACCGCCGCCGGCGCCAGGCTCGCCACGCGTAATAGATTGGTCGCCAGGATGGCGGTCTCCGAGTCGAGCCCCGGCGCGAATAACCGGACGGCCGGTCTCGCGAACAGCAGAAAGCAAACGCTCGAGATCAGAGCCAGCCGCGACACGGGCTTGAAGATGTCGGCGAAGCGAGACTCCCCGCCCGGCGCGTGCGCCGAAAATTTTGGCACGAACCCGTAGACGACAGCGATGTTGAGGATCGACCACCAAATCTCCACCGGGGCCATCGCCGCCGACAGCGCGTCGGCTTGAGGACCCGTGCCCAGCAAATAACCGATGGCGGCCTGCCGGACGAACCCGGCGAGTTGAGCGAGAAAGAGCCCCGCGGCGACAACGAGGCCGCCCTTCAGGACCCGCCGTTGGGAGATTCCCGGCGGGGATTCAGGGGCAGTTAACATCCGGGCGGCGAGGAGGACCGAGCGAGAGACCTAAGCGGGCACGGAGAAACGCCTCCATTCTAACGCGAAACTGCGATCGCGAGAATTTGAGGCTGTGGCGGCGAATCTCCGCCGCGTCCCACACCCGTCGCTCGGCCCGCCCTACCGCCTCGGCGAGCGCTTCCGGTTCCTGCGGACGAAAATGCAGGCCCGTCTCGCCGTCCACGACGCTTTCGGTCACGCCGCCGCCGCCGTAGCAAATCACCGGCTTGCCGCAAGCCTGCGCTTCGACCGCCGTCATCCCGAAATCTTCGATACCGGGAAATATGAGCGCGCGGCAGCCGCGGTAGAGTTCGCGCAGCCGTTCATCCGTTACCCGCCCCCGGAAGTGCACGTTGCCGGGAGCCCGCGCGCGCAGCTCACGCTCCTGCGTCCCTCCGCCCGCGACGACCAGTGGCCGCTTGAGGCGCCGAAAAGCCTCCAGGGCAAGGTCGATTCGCTTGTATGGTTCGAGCGACGAGACGATCAGGTAGTAGTCGCCGCCGGCGGTACGCCCATTGGGTGTAAAAAAGTCGGTGTCGACCGGCGGGGGAATCGTCGCCGCTTCCGCTCCCCAAAACCTTTGAATACGCCCGCGCACGGTCTCCGAGTTGGCGATGAAATGGTCCACGGCCCGCGCCGTCTCCACGTCGAAACGGCGCAAGTACGGTTTCACGAGCGCAAGGCCCGCGCGCTTCCAGGCGCTGCCGCTGCCAAAGCGAAAATAACTGCCACTGTCGTCCCACAGATAGCGCATCGGCGTATGCACGTAACTGACGTGCGCAACGCCGCGCTCGACGCGCACTCCCTTCGCCACGGCGTGGCTGCTGCTCAGCACCAGATCGGCTCCGCGCACCGCAAGCGACCGCGCCGCGGCCGGAAACAACGGCAAATACCCGCGGTAGCCGCTCGCCACGCCGGGCAGCTTTTGCAAGAACGATGTTTCGCAGACCCGCGCTTCGATCTCGGCGTCAACCGACCCGCGATTCCAAAGCAGCGTATGAATGCGCGCACTGGGGAACAGACGGCAGAGTTCCAGCAAGACCCGCTCGCCCCCGCGCATGCCGGTAAGCCAATCGTGAACCAGAGCGACGCGCAATTCAGCCATTCAACTACGACTCATATTCGTACACGAGCGCTCAGGATTTCGGCGCACGCGAACCGGCCGTGAAAAGTTCAAACGACGCCGGTATCGCCGCCGCATTGTTTCCTGCGCCCAAGCGACCAAAGCGCCGCGCTCACGTCCCGCAATGTAAGCAGCAGAATCCGGACGTCCAGTCCTAACGACCAGTGCCGCAGGTAGAAGAGGTCATGTTCGAGACGCCGCTGGATCGACGTGTCGCCGCGCAACCCGTGCACCTGGGCCCAACCGGTGATACCGGGTTCGAGATGGTGGCGAGCGGCATAGCGCGGCAGTTGCTGTTCGAAAACCTTGACGAAATGAGGGCGCTCCGGACGCGGCCCGACGAGGCTCATCTCTCCGCGCAGCACATGGACCAACTGGGGAAGCTCATCGAGCCCGCTGCGTCGCAGCAACGTAGCGAACGGATGAGACGCCGCCGCCGACCATTCCACCTCGCTGCGCTCGATCGGACGACGCTCGAGCGTGCGAAATTTGCATAGCCAAAACAAACGCCCGCCGCGGCCAACGCGCTGCTGCGAGAACAGGACCGGCCGCCCCAGCGCCATCGCGATGCCCAGCGCAATCGCGCCCATCAGCGGCGCCGCTGCAATGAGCAGCATTGCCCCTATCGCAACGTCGAAAGCACGCTTCAAAACGGCGTAAGCAAATGTGCCGGTGACGCGGCCGGGTGGCGGTAGTACTACCAACGCCGCCGGCGCAAACGCCGCCGGCGATTCGAAGTGTTTAGCGTGGCGGCGAGCGCGAGCCTCCGCCGGGCCCGGCCGCGCGCGCCGGTGACGCGTCGTGCGGGCGGGGTTGCACTGAGCACGGGCCGTCACAGCGGCGCCCAACAACGTACAGGTGAGTTGCCAGAGCATTCCCACACCTTCGACAGGGGAAAAACTCATCCTTCCAGCCTGCTATGCATTGCTTTCCACAGCCGCGCGGATCAGCGCGGTATCGTTACGATCAAAGCGAGAGTGATAGCCTATTAGTACGTTTGGCCTTCGCGGCGTGTCAACCGTCCTCCGGCTTTCCTCCGGCGTCAGAAACGACGCCTCGAAGCGCCCAACGCTGCTGGATTTCGCACGCGTGGTCAGATTTTGCGGCCCCTTTCTCAAAGCGCCGGCCGCCGACGGACCGGAAATGCGCCTCGTGATATTCCTCTCTCCAACGCCGCATTTTTACAAGTGAAACAGGCTGGCGCGGCATCCAAAGGCAGGCGTGAGCAAGTTCTGCTTGCCGTACTGAACGCGACAGTTCTTGGAGTCGTATTGTTGATCGCACCGGGCTTGGTGCTCTTCTACGACATCACGCCCAAGATTGTGATGCTGCTGTGCGGAACCGCGGCGACACTTCTGCTTTTCCCGGCGTGGCTTGGGGGTCTCAAGCTTCTTTGGCGCGAATCGCTGGGGCGCGTGTTCCTTGGATTGATCGCCGTTCACCTGGTGTCGCTGCTGGTGTCGACACTACTATCGCCGCAGCCGGGTCTTTCCTTTGCGGGCTCGAACTGGCGGCGACTCGGTTTGGTCACACACGGCGCGACCATGCTGTTTGTTGTGGCCTCCGCCGCGTATTTCACTGCTCAGCGCGCTCGCTTAGGCACGCTATTGCGCGTCTTCGCCATTGGTGGAATGGCGAGCGCGGTCTATGGCATCTTGCAGTACTCCGGCATCGACCCATTCGTTCCCGCTGAGTCGTATCACTTCGGTGAGGGCGAGTGGACGATCGTTCGCACGCCGGGAACGCTTGGCCACGCGGGTTACTTCGCCACTTATCTGCTGACAGCAGTGTTTTGGGCGCTGGCGTTGGCGCGAAACGAGAGCAGCCGCGCCTGGAGCCGCCTCGCCCTGGCGGCAGCAGCTCTCGGAGTTTTCGCGATCGTATTGAGCGGAACCCGTGGCGCTCTCCTTGGCCTCGCGGCCGGCGGGATCATGGCTCTAGTGTGGCGAGGGCCGCGGATCGATCGCCGCGTTCTCGCCGGCGCGCTACTCGCCACGATCACCCTCGCGGCCTTTTACTATTCGCCCTGGGGAGAAAAACTTCGCGGCCGGGCGCGGTGGTCGATCGAAGACGCCTCCGGCGGCGGACGTCTCATGCTATGGCGCGATTCGCTGCGCATGTTCGCCGCCGGTTCCTGGCTTCACGGAGCGGGACTGGAAACGTACAGCGCCGAGTTCCCGGTTTTTCTCTCGCCCGAGTTGGCGAAGGCTTATCCCAACCGCTACTACGAGTCGCCGCACAATATTTTTCTCGACGCGTTGACGGCGCAGGGCCTTCCCGGTCTCTTATTCCTGTTGGGAATGACTGCAATCGCCGTCGTCGCGGCGTGGCGCTTAAAAAAACTGGGCGCGCCGACGGGCGCATGGTTTGCCGCGGCGTTCGCGGCCGCGCTTGGCAGCGGTCAGTTCCTGGCGTTTACTGTTCCGACTGCGCTTTGCTTTTACCTCAGCGTGGCGGTTTTGGTTGTCGCCAGCGTCGCGCAAACAAAAACGGAAGCGACCCCGCAAACTCCTCGATGGGGATACTTTGCGGCAGCGCCCGCGGCAATTCTGATGGCGGTTTTCGCGGTGCAACTCGCCGCCGCTGATGCCCTGCTTGCCCGCACGCGGCAGTATGCCGCCGCTGAGATCGGCGCGGCGATTCAAGAATACGAACAGGCCCAGCGGCTCTCGCCTTGGGGCATGAACTTCGACTTGTGGTTCTCCCGCTGGATGATGGAAGCCGCTCAACGGACCGCGCCCTCAACCGAGCAATCACGAGCCTGGCAGGCGGCGACCAACGCGGGTGAGCGCGCCGCCGAACGAGCCGCCGAGCGCCAGAGCGCCCGCTACAATCTCGCGGTTCTTTACGGCCTGCAAAACGATGCGCAACGAGCAGAGGCCGCTCTGCGCCGCACGATAGAGGCCGCTCCAGCCTGGTACAAACCGCGTTGGATGCTGGCGCAACTCCTGCGGCAGACAGGCCGCTCAGACGAAGCGCGCCGCGAAGCAGAGATTGCGCACGAGCTAAATGGAGGAGAAAACGAGGAAGTTACTGAGACGTGGAATCAATTGCGCCAGACGAGACGCACAATGTCACAGTAGGAAATCGCGCGCAAACGACCAAGGGCCTGAGCGTCGGGCGTAGCGTGCTACGCCCTCACCGACTGGAATACGTTTGGAAAAAGACCACGCCTTGGCGTCGCATTCCGAGAGGGCGTAGCACGCTACGCCCCCACCTGACACCTAACACCCATTACCTGACACCCGACGCCTGGTACCTAATTTCAGGCTGCGGGTCCTTGATCATCGCTGCGTCTGGCCTTGAGACTGGAGGCGCTGCAGGGGCGAGTAGCTAGAGTTTACCTCTGTTACAGGGGTGATTGATGGCCCAATCGTTGAGTCTATTTGTGTTGTTGTGGCCTGAACTCTGCAGTACAATCGCGTGTAGGTGTCGCTGCTATGAGAGTGAGAATGGTTAGAATCGCTAGCGTGTTCCTCTGTCTGACTGCGGCACTGTTGGCGCAACAGTCCCGTTTGCCGCAGCCGGTTGTAACTCCGGAGGGCGTTGTCAACGCGGCCAGTTTTCAGCGCGAGCCGCTTGCACCCGGCTCGATCATTTCGATCTTCGGAACCAACCTCGGCCTGCAGATTGTCGATGGCGCTACAACGCCAATTTCCGAGATCGCGAGCCAGATTCCTCTCGCTACCTCTCTCGGCGGACACTCAGTGGTCTTCTCCACCGGCAACTCGGAGGTTCCTGCTCCGATGTTCTTCGTCAGTGGCCAGGCGAATCAAATCAACGCCCAGGTTCCATGGGAGCTGGCTGGCCAGCAGAATACTCAGATGACGGTGCGGGTCAATGATGGAGCGTCGGTTACACAGAGCCAGCCGGTGCCTGTGGATGTTTCGACGGCAGGAGTCTCGCCCGGTATCTTCACCTTCGACTTCGGCCCGGGCCGCGCGGCTGCGATCAACGTGAAAGTCAGTGCGGATGACGATGTAATTAACGGCTCGTTTGCTCAACCCGAAGACTCGATCGCCGGCGCCCAGCCCGCTCCGCAAGGGGGGTATATCATCGTCTTCGTAAACGGTATGGGGCCGGTCAACCCGCCTGCCGTGACGGGCAATAACACGCTCGATGGGCTTCGCACGGCCACGCAGACCCCGACAGTTACGGTGGGGGGATTGCCAGCCAACGTACAGTTTTCCGGGCTGGCTCCGGAGTTCGTAGGCCTTTACCAGATCAACATGATTCTGTCAGATGACGTTCCGCCGGGAGATCAAGTACCCATACGCATCAACCTAGGCGGTGCTCTGAGTCGCGACGACGTGACGATCGCTGTGCGAGCCGGACTCTAAGAATCGCAGGCAAGCGAATTTGGTCCGGGGCGCGTCTCGTTAGCGGATCCGACCCAGTGGTGTGGTGGAGGGTACCGGTCGGATGGCGGCAGCCTAGCGAACCTTACTCCACCGAAACCACCGCCCCGTTCGACACTTCAGTCCCGAGCTGTACGCGCAGCTCGTACCCGCCCGGCTGCAACCCTGACGGAATTTCGATATTCGCCTGGGCCAAGCCCACATACCCCGGCACCATGGCTACCGCCACCACGCGGGCTTCGACGCCGCCGATGGTTGCCGAGGCCGGCAGCGTCGCAAAACTCAGCGGATTCGCCGGAGCCCCCGCACCGGATTCCAGTGCCGGATTCACCGGCCCGACGCCAGTAAGAAAAGCCATCACGATGCTTCCGCGCGCAGCCGGTTGAGCCGGAGTATTGGGCGAGAAATCCTGATTGAGAACCGCAGCCCGGCCGTCCATCAGCACGAACAACCCTGGGCCGGCCGGCAACAGCACCACACCCTCCGGCGGGCTCTCGCTTCCATTCAGGCTGACGGTCACTCGCACCGAGCCAAGCCCGGCCGCTTCAAACGGCATCTGAAAATTGATCTGCTCGGGGCTGACATACAGCAGCGATGCGCGGTAAATCACGCCGCCGTTGGGATTGTGGACGCGCACTTCGACGCCGAGCAACTCGCGAGGCAGCCGCCCGTCAACGAACCCGGCCGCTTGCGAACCCGGCGCGAGGCGCAAACCAAATAGAGAAGCCAGGCCGCCGGCCGAAAGACGCAGCGAAGGGTCGACGGCATGGATGACTCCGCCGATATTGATGCGCGGCGCGCTCGTCTGCGGGTCGAGCACGACCGAGACTTCGATCATGCGGCTGGGAACGCCGGGTTCGTCGGCGCGAATGATCACTCCAGCGATGTGTGTTCCCGGAGGCAGCCCGCTCGGAGCGACGAGAATTTCCGCGTTGTCGGGAGTCTCGCCCGAACCCGGCGAGACGCGCAGCCAGGTGGCCGTTACCGGAGTCACAAAGGCGGTCCATTGCACCGTGCCGCCCGTGGAAGAGATCGCGAACGGCACGGCAGGAAACGCCGGCCCGCCGCTTGTGCCCGTCAGCAGGACGCGCTCGCGGTTCAACTGCAGCGCGCGCCCGGCCGGCGGCGTAAACTCGGTGCGCAGATAGAAATTGTCGAGCCCGTTGACCTCGGGGCCGCTGGCGACGTCCATGCTCAGCTCGATGCGTTCGACGTTTGCCAGCACGGCGGCGAACTCCGCCTCGCCTTGAAACTTCACCCAGTAGTCCGGGTCGAGCGGCACGCGAAAGTGTTCCCAACTGCTACGCGGGCGCGCGCCGCTCCACAAGTAGACCGTGCCGCCGCCAATCAGGCGCATCTGCATCGGATACTGGGAAATCCCGCCCTCGATCTTGCGGTAGTCGAACTCGAACCACGGGCGGTCGAGCTGCGCCAGGTTGCCGAGATACTTGTCGGGCAGCACGGCGAAGTCCTGCCCTGATCCAGACGGATCGGTGATCAACAAGAAACTTTCGGAGCCGAACCCGGGGGAGCTGAGCGATAGCGCCGCATCGGGCGTGCCGGCCGTCGAGCCCGAAATGCCGACCGCGGGAAAGTTGCGGGTCCAGTTATCGAGATCGGTCTCAAACAACGACGAGGTCGGGCCCGTGGGCGAGCCGGTCGGCGGGGGCGGCGGCTCACCGATGAACGTGAAATTGTCGAGGTCGTTGGTTTCAGCGCCCGGAGCCTGATCCATGCTGAGCTCGATGCGCGCCAGGTTTCGCAGCACGTCTTGAAGCGACCCCGTTCCCGCGATTCGCGACCAGCTACCGGCTTCAAGCGGCGCCTCGACTTGAACCCAATCGTCCGACGGCGGTACCGGACCCTGCCAACGAAAGGCCGAACCCGCCCCGATGAGCCGCATCTCAATCGGAAACAGCGGTGCGGCCCCCAACGAGTGGCGGTAATCGAACTCGAAACGCGCCGGGCTGAACACCGCCAGGTTGCCGAGAAACTTGGCCGGAGCGACGACGAAATCCTGGCTCGGACCGTTGAGGTCGGCGAGCCGTAGAAACTCATCCGTCTCCACGGTCAGAATGCCCGCGAAATCGCCTATTGTGGCCCCTGGCAAGATCGAGCCCGGGTAATTACGCTCCCAACCCTCGGCAGTTCCCTGGCTGAAGGTCGAGATCGAGAATGTGGAAGGCGGGCTGCCGCCGACGACCGTGATCGTAAGCTTGGCGGAGATGGGCTTCCCCAGCGTTTTGGCCAGAATCGCCAAGTAGTAAACGCCCGTCTCCAGAGGCGGTTCGGTCGTGCCGTCGATCACAATCTGCTCGACGCCGGCCGACGATTCGCTCGAAAAATCCGCGGGAATCTCGCCCTCCTGCTCGACAATTATCTGCGCTGACTGCACGAAGAGGTCGAGGTCGTCGGCCGGGTCGTCGGTAACGAGATCGATGGTGACCTTCGAGACCGTCGGGATCACCGTAAACGTGAAGTCGTTGAAGAGCTTCTTGGCGGTCTGCGGTGGAATGTTGACCGTGTGGTCCACGCCGGTGAACAACTGCTCCGCCGGCGCCGGCAGGGTGACGAGCAGCAAAAGGACTGAACAACTACCGGCTAAAGCCGGTAGGTTTGATTTCGACTGAAAGTCGGCT
>JBBDWJ010000170.1:0-28388 GCA_040902925.1 Bryobacterales bacterium
ACAGTGCGGGAAAGCTGGTGGCCCCACCCTCGCGGGTAGGGCTCGGATCGCCTGCGGCGATTTCGGAATCCACCGCATGACGGCGGCGAGAAGGCCCGTAGCGCGGAAGACCTCGGCCCGCGATTGCATCTGACCGGCCAAGGCCCGCTCGGTTACAATTTAGGCCCCTGTCCCACGTCGGGGCGCCGGAACCCAATGAGTGAGCTAAGCCAGCTTTGGGAGTCGTTTAGCGGTGATTTCGAGGCCCGCAATCAGCGGCTGATCGAAGAGCTGCAGGCGTCTTGGCAGGATTTGGCGGGCCTGTTGGACGCCGTGGAACCCGAGCTGGCGTGGGCCGGCGAGCGCAAATGGGAAGCCGGCAAGCTCGACTCGCTGCGGGCGTTGTTCGGTGAAGCGGCAAACCGCATGCTGCTGGCTCCGCTGGCGCGCAACGAGCGATTGAGGCCGCAGGGGCGCGCCCTGGCGGCGATCGAAGACCACCGCGCCGCTCTCGACGACTTGACCCGGCACCTGCCCGCCACTCTGGAAGTTATCGGCCGCGAGCTCGCTGAAACCGTGGGCCCGCTTGCCGCGGCGAGTTGGAGAAGCTATCCGCTGCGCTGGCGCCGCAAGCCGCGCCCCGCCCATGTCCGCGCAGCGAGCCGGTTGTTCCTGCAAAGCTGGCAGCGGCGGCAGGCCAAGCTGCAAGGCGAATTGCTGTTGTGGATGGCGCAAGCCTCGCTGGCGCTCATCGACCCTTGGCAGGCGCTGCGCGATGAAGCCTTGCGTTGCCTGGATGGCTCGGGCTCTGATCCCAAGGAATACGAAAGTGACTGCGAGCGCTGGCTGGCGTTGAAACAACGGCTGCGGCAGCGCGCCGAACGCACTTTGGGCCGCCTGCGAGCGCGAGTGGGAGAGAGCCAAAAGGGGCTGGCGGGGGCTTGGCTGCGGTCGACAGTTTCGCCCGAGACGGCCAACCTGGCGCAGCCCGATCCGCTGACAGACTACGGCGTCTATTGGTCGCGGCAGCGCGCGGCGATCCTGGCGCAACACGACATCGAGCGCCGGCTCATCGAGCTCGGCGGACTTTCGGCCGAAGAGACCGAGCGCACCGTCGATTCGATCGAGACCGAGCACGGCCAACTGCTCCAAGAGCTGGAGGCGTTTGGCGGCTGGCTGGAGGGCTGGCAGCCCGGGCAGACCGCGGCGCTGCCGTCTCCGATAGCGGAACTGGTTTCGGCGGAGGACCGCGTGCGCTATTGGGCCGCGGCGATTTCGCGGCGTTCGAACGCCGTGCTGCACGCCTCGATCGAGACGATTGAGCCGCGGCGGGCGTTGCCGGGCTGGCGGCAGCGCTGGGGCCAGATCCGGCTGGCGCCGGCGTTTCAGGCGGCGCTGGGGCGGGTGGGCACGGCGGAATACGTCAGCGGGCTCAAGGAGGCCGAAGGTATTCACCGCCGCACCTTGCGCGAGATCGAGCGAGCCCGCGAGGTCGTGACCTACGGGTTGGAAGTGGGGCACGCCGGAGAACCAGGCGGCGAGCAGATCGCGCGCGAGAGCGTTGAAAACGCCAAATCCCTCGTTGCTTTTCAAAAGAAAAAGACGCGCCCGCTGCGGCGGTTGGCTGAGGCAAGCCTGGTTGAGGCGTTGGCGGCGGCGTTTTCGCAGTGCTACGGCGCGGTCGAGGAAGGCCGCTTCGGGCTGTGGTCGCGGCTGGCGAGGCAGCGCGGCAGGCGCACCGCGGCTTACCTGTTTCAACGCGGCGGCCGCTATGGGCAGGAAGGGTCGCGGCTGCTGTGGGACTGGGGCCAAACCGCTTACCGCGGCGCGCTGATCGAGATCGGCTTGGAGCGGCAGCGGGACCAACGGCTGGATCACGTCACGCGGCGCGCCGCGCTGGAGGTCGACGACCGGACGGAAGTTTATCAGCAACTGCCGATGATCTACCGGCGGCTATTCCGTCTGGAGCCGGTGCAGGACCCGCGCTTTCTGGTCGGACGCGAAGCGGAGATGGCGGCGCTGACGGAGGCTCGCGAGCGCTGGAACGCCGCCAAGCCCGTGTCGGTGGTGCTGATTGGCGAGCGCGGCAGCGGCAAGTCCAGCCTGCTCAACTGCGCCACGGTTCGCGTGTTTTCCGGCGTCGAGCCGATCCGCGCCTCGCTTTGCGAGCGTATTCTCGACGCGGCGCAGATGGACGCCTTTTTGCGCCAGGCGCTGCAACTCCCCGCCGACGCCGACCTGCTCGAGTCGTTGCGCGCGGAACGCCGCGTGATCCTGCTCGAGGAAGTCGAAAGAGCGTTCCTGCGGCGGGTCGATGGTTTCGACGCCCTGCGGCGGCTGCTGTCGCTGGTGGCGGACAGTTGCCGCACCACGTTGTGGGTGCTGTGCCTCAATCAGCTTGCCTTCAAGTTTCTCAATGCGGCTGTTGGAGTAGAGCAGGTTTTTTCGCACCGTATCAACGCGATGTCGGTTGAGCCCGAGCATCTCAAGAACGCGATTCTGCTGCGTCACAATCTCTCGGGCCTGCGATTGCGATTTGCGCGGCCGCCGAGCCGTCATCCGCTGGTCGAGCGGCTGCGGCGTCCTCTGGGGCTCGACCGCCGGGCGCGCGAGGCTTTTTTCGACGCACTCTATCAGCAATCGGAAGGCGTGTTTCGTTCCGCTTTCGAGCTGTGGCATCGCTATATCGACAGCGCCCATGGCGGCGTCCTGCGGATGCGGTTTCCGGACGCCGTGGATGCCGATCCGCTCATTACGGGGCTCGGCCGTGAGGATTTGTTCACCTTGCAGGCGGTGTTGCAACACGGCGGCCTGACTTTCGCGGAGTGTGCGCAGGTTTTCTGCATTCCGGAACATTCGGCACGGGCGCGCATCGAGGGGCTGTTGGATCGAGGGATTCTGGAGCGCGAGCCGGGCGCGCCGGGCTGGCGCGTGCGTTCGGAAGCCGGCTATTTGGTGCGCAAGGCGCTTGACCGGCAGAATTTGCTTTAGCTTGTGCGGGGATTGGGGCGGAAGGAATGGGCAAAGATTAGACAAAGGCAAGACAGAAGGCAAGACAGAAGGCAAGGCAAAAGGCAAAGTGCAAAAGGCAAAAGGCAAAAGTTAGGATGGACCGAAGGAGGCTGCTATGAATTTATGGATGGCGCCATTCGCCATGCTGCAACAGGCGGCGCCCGGGCCTTCTCTGCTCGATCGACTGACGCTGGTCAATATTCTGTCGGCCGCTACTTTGTTGCTGATTGTCTGGCTGCTGATCCGGCTGATCGAAAAACTTCTGGATCTGCTCAGTAGCCGCGCATCGCGGGCGCGGTTCTTTTTCAAGCGCCTTGGGCCGGTCACTCGCATCACGCTGTGGATCGTCGCCGCGCTTGCGATCGTCGATATCTTCGCGGGCGAAAATCAGACCACTTTCTTCGCCGGCATCGCCTCGATCGGAATTGCCCTCGGCCTGGGCGCTCAAGACCTGATCAAGAACGTGGTGGGCGGGCTCGTGGTGCTCACCGACCGGCCTTATCAGCTTGGCGACCGCGTCAAGATTGGCGACGCCTACGGCGAGATCGACCATATCGGATTGCGCAGCACCAAACTCACAACGCCCGACGACACGCGGGTGACGATTCCCAACGCCGATATTCTTACCTGCCATGTGTACAACGCGAACTCCGGCGTGCCCGATTGCCAAGTGGTGACCGATCTGTTTCTGCCGCACGATACCGACCCCGACTTGGCGATTCGCGTCGGCAACGAGGTGGCCTACACGTCGCCTTATATTTTGTTGAGCAAACCGGTGGCGGTATTGGTGGCGGATTGCTACGACCAGCAGCCCTATTTGCGGCTGCGCGTCAAAGCGTATGTTTACGATCATCGCCTCGAGCCGCGTTTGCAGAGCGATGTTACCGCGCGGGCGAAGCGCGAGTTTCTCAAACTTGGCATCTTGCAGCGCTGGAAGGGGCAGGAGGGCGGCGCCGAGGGTGCTTCCGAGGAAGAAAGCCCGGTTTCGGATCCGCGCTAACGATCGCGGCGCAAGGCGGCTATTCGACCGAGCCCAGCACGCCGCTGAACAGATGTCCGGAATACTGCGGAATCCGGATTCCCAGATGCGTCGCCATCAACCTTTTGTTGTTGTCCGATGGGTCGTCGCTGTGGCCTACAGTTGCCTTTGCGGCGCCTCCCAGATTGTGAATGTCCGACACGACGCTGCGGGTCGGATGCGCGTCCAGCTTGTTGTGCATCAGCTCGTGGAAGGCGATGATGGCCAATAGTCTGCCGATGCGGGCATCGCCCGCCGATTCGGAGATGAACACTTCCGAGATCATGCCCTGGTCGGTCATGACCGTGCCGCCGCCGGCATGAGCGGCGTTGGATTTCGCCACGCTTTTGATGAGACTGCGCCGCGGATTCGGCACGAAGTAGATGATCATCTCATCGTCGTCGAGCAGCGCCACGTTCGATGTCCACCAGCAGTGTACGGTGGAGCCTCGAAAAGCAGTGGATCTTTTGCAGATGTCATCGAACCAGTGCGTCATATTATTCGCGATGGTCTCACGAATCGCCTTGGTCCAGTAATACTCGTGATCGCGGCTCAGGTCTTTCAGAAGAACGTTGTAGACAGGGCGTCTGGCCATGGTCGATTTTCCTTTCGAATGGCGACCAGAACGCTGCGTGGAGCGAAACCCGCCGCGAGGCCAGTTTACGCCGGAATGCCAGGTGAGTCAACGCAGAAGTGCGGCGCCGGCGCATTGAAGGCTGAGGCGCTGCCACTTTTGCGAGGGCTTCAAGAGTCAAGCCCGCACCAATCGGTGCGCGAGACCGCGGCGGCTGCAGCGAAGAAAATCGAGGCGCGATCGCGTCGAGTCGATTTGCCTGATGCAAGCCCAGCGATGTTGCCGCAAGGGTATGCCTCTACGTCGATCGAGTTCGATACGGATTACGTTCTGGAGCTGATGTCGATTCTCGAGCGTGAATTGCAAGGCCGGCTGAAGCCAGGGGTCGCGCAACAGATGGCGCTCTCCGCGAACCAGCTAAAGCGCGGCCGACGTCGATTTCACATCGTACCGTTCACGTTACCCGATGGAGTCGTGACCCAGTTCTGCTTCGGGCTATACGCGGAGGACGAGGACGTCACAGTCTTAGAAATTCACTTCGATGCAAGGCTGCGAGACGCTGTTGGTGCAGCGCTACGTCGCTTGATGGAAGGCGATTCCGCAAACCGCAAGTGAATCTGCTCGCTACGCCACGATCCGCTTTGTCGATGCGGATCATCTGTCGCGGAGTGGGAATTTTTACGGGGCGGGGAACGCAGGTCCGCCGAAAACTTCCAATATTCGCGCGCACAGTAGAGCGCGCGTAGCAGAACGATGGCGTGAAAAGGCCGTCAGCCATGCCTCGGCGGCCTGCATCGGGAACGTAGCCTCATGGTCGCGCTCTTCCCCTGACGGACCGTGGTCAACATGCGGCCTCTGGCAGCCCGTGGACCCCATCCTCGCGGATGGGGCTCGGATCGCCTGCGGCGATTTCGGAATCCACCGCATGACACGGAACCGGCACGCACGTTTAGGACACTACCGGGCCGCGCGCGCTTGTTGACATGTAATGTTTCCGTGGGTACGGCGAAGAAATGGCCAACTCTAAAGCGGCCTTCGCGAAGGTGCTCGAATCGAGCGCCTCCGGTTGGCAAGTACGGTTCCTCCGCTGGATGCCTCTGGCGTCCGGCGTACCCCATGCCGCGTCAAACGCTCCCCCCGCCATGCCGGCGCGCCGAGTTTTTTCAACCCCCCGGTTGTGGTTAACGTTCACAGGGGCTACTATAAAGGGGACCTTTTTAGGGGGTAACGACAATGGAACGAAGGACTTTCATGAAAAGCGCGGCGGGCGCGGCGCTGGCGACGTCAGCCGCGAAATCCGCCGACAGCGTGCTGGGCGCCAACGACACGATCCGCGTAGCCGTCCTCGGCGTCAACGGCCGCGGGCAGAGCCACATCGGCGGGCTGCAGCCTCTCGATAACGTCGAGATCACCACGCTGGTCGATCCGGATCTTACTGTCGGCAACGAGCGTGCCGGCGAATTCGAAAAAAAATACGGCAAGCGCCCCAAGGTCGTGCAGGACATGCGGCGCGTGTTCGACGACAAAGACATCGACGTGGTCACCATCGCCACGCCCAATCACTGGCACACCTTGGCGGCCATCTGGGCCTGCCAGGCGGGTAAAGATGTTTACGTCGAAAAGCCGGCCACGCATTGCTACAACGAGGGCCTCAGCCTGATTGCAGCGGCGAAGAAGTATAACCGCATCGTGCAGCATGGCGTGCAACTGCGCAGCTCCGAAGCCGTTCGGGAAGCTGTCGCCAAGATGCGCGAGGGGATCATCGGCGATGTCTATATGGCGCGCGCCACGATCTTCAAGTGGCGGCCGAAGCTCGAGGAGTTTCCGAAATCGGAAGCGCCGCCCTCGACGCTCGACTACGACATGTGGGTCGGTCCCGGCAAGTTCCGCCCCTACTCGCGGCGGCACGTTCACTACAACTGGCATTGGACGTGGGATTTCGGTAACGGCGAGATCGGCAACCAGGGTATTCACGAGACCGACATGCTGCAGTGGGGGCTGGACGTCGGAATGCCGACGAAGATCACCTCGCTGGGCGGCCGGTACCTGTGGGACGATTACCGCGAGACGCCCGAGCTGCAGACGACTTTGATGGAGTTCGACGGCGGTAAGAAGTACGCCGAAGTCGCGGTGCGGTTCTGGATCTCGAACAGCGAGACCGCCGAGGCTAACGGCAATCTGTTCTATGGCTCGGAAGGTTATCTGGCGATCAGCGGCTACGAGAAGTATCAGTTCTACATGGGCCGCAAGAAAGAGCCGGGCCCGTCGGGCGAAGCGCCGACCAAGCACTACGAGAATTTCATCAAGGCCGTGCGCAGCCGCAAGACCTCGGATCAGAACGGTCCGGTCGAGACCGCGCATTCCGCGGCCGGCATGGCGCACTTGGGCAACATCGCCCTGATGCGCGGCAAGATGCTGGATTTCGATCCGGCGACGAACCGCTTCACCAATGATGACGAGGCCAACAAGATGCTCGGCCAGGAGTATCGCAAGGGCTTCGAAGTTCCGGCGCCGGACAAAGTCTGACGTTCCGCGGTAACGGGATGGAAAGGGCGTGCCTTCGGGTGCGCCCTTTTTTTGATGACTAGTAACTCGGTCTCACGCCGCTGCTAAGAATTCTTCGCGAGTATTTGTCCCTTCCAACGCGATGGCGCGTGCTATGATTGCTTCGCAATCGGCCCTTTGCGAATGAGATGGAAGGCAGATCCATCGAGCTAGACAGTTTCCGCCTGGAAGACCACGTCCAGCAGGCCTTCGATATCGCCGGCGCGCTTGCTGCGGACGCTCGGCCGATTGAGTCCGCGGATCTGCTGCGGGCCGCACTCCGCATTCACACCTCCGGATCGGGTGCGTTTGATCGTTTGAGAGAGTTGCTTCCGCGCGCGGAGCCACCAGGCCATATTCTCTCATCGCGCCGCTCCACGTTGACACTTTCGGAGCCACTATCGCTTTCGATTGAACTCTACCAGCGCCAATTTGCAGAACAGGAGATGTGGGGGCGCGACTACGTGACTCTGGCTCTGCTGGCCGCGGGCGACCCCTCGTTGGATCAGATTGCCTCGGAAGCGGGAACTTCCCTGGAGGAAGTCCAGGACGATTGGTTCCGGTATGTCTCGTCCGACCCTGCGCACCGCAGTTCCGACCAGTGGGAGAAGTGGTGGCGCGCCGCAGGCGTGCCGCTGCCCGATGAGCGCGTGGAGCTTGCCACAAGAAAGCTTGCCGACTATGAGTATGGGGAGTTCGTCCAGCAGATTATCGATCGGGCGGTTGAAAATTCCCGCTCTTCGGGTACGTCGAACGCGGTTTTTACCACACGCTCGCTGTTAGATGCGCTATACGATGTGGGCTCAGACCCGGATTCCGTGCAAAGCGCACCGTGGTTCCTCCACAACCAACTCAAGCAACTCATCGTGAATGAGGGCGCGAATGCTCGGCCACCGGTGGAAGCATCGCCCCCCGAGGATTTCCATTTGACCGACGTGCACGGGGTGGCAAAAGACCCCGGAGAACGGCCCTTCGGAGGACCATCACCCGCGCAGCAACCGTCACGCGGCGGAGAGTCACCATCTGCGGCGATGGGATCACTCGAGCAAGAGCCATCACCGGCTGTGAAAGCGGCGCGCAAGACAGAGCCACCACCCGTGGCGGCAACCCCGCCCCGATCAGAGACGCCGTCCCGATCAAAGACCCCATCTCGATCCAAAGCGCCGTTTCGGCGAAAGTGACCGCTCCCGGCGACAAACGGAGCCCCAGCGATGCCCGGACAACGGCAAGACAATTCAATCGTTCGACTGACCTCCGTAGCTGCAACCGTATTGGAGTCCGCCCAGGAACTCGCACGCCGAACTGCTGGCACAAGACAAATCCACGCGCGACACCTCTTGGGCGCGCTACTGACAGCAACCGGCCGCGAGTCCGGACGTCCGCGTCCCTTGGCGTTCGACCGGATTAAGTCGGTCGGGGCGAACCTTGATGATCTGCGGTTTCGATTCCGCGAATACATAGAGAACGGCGGCCGCTACGTCGATGAACCCGACGACCTAGACGAGTGGAGGACACACTTCACTGGGTTTTTTGAGGAGGTGAGGCGGATTCCTCCGTTCGATCCCGAAGGGTTGCGGGGGGATGACCGGTTGGGCATCATGCCCGACGTGCGGTCGTTCGCCATGCTGGCGGCAGCCAAAAACGTCGTTCCGCCGCTGTCGATCGGCTTGTTCGGCGACTGGTGCTCGGGTAAGAGCTTCTTCATGCAGAAGCTCCGGGATGAGATTCACCGTATCGCCGGGGATGCCAAGAAAAAGAACGACGCTGACGAAGACACGCCGTTTCACGGCTCGATCGTGCAGATCGAGTTCAACGCCTGGCACTACGTGGAAGCTAAGCTTTGGGCCAGCTTAGTGACCCACATTTTCGACAGTCTGAACCAACACTTTACCCGCGGCGGCGAGGTCGAGGATCGGGAGCGATGGGCGGAACTTCTCAAGAAACTGGGTCAAGAAGGTGGTGCGCTGCACGACGCGGAAGCCGATCTCAATGTGGCACAGAAAGAGCTGGAAAAAGCCACGCAGAAACAGAAGCGCGCGCGATTGGGAGCGTTGGCGATTGCGAAGGCGGCGTGGAGCGGCGCGAAAGCAAGCGGATCGTGGCTTAAGCCAAGCCAGAATCTTACCGCCGTGCTGGGCGACAAGGGCGTAAAGGACCTTCAGAACGATATTGTCGAACGCGGCGAAGAAATCACCGCCCTCTACAGCCGAGCGCGCCTTACCCTATCGGCCCTATGGTGGCAGGTCCGGCATGTCAAGACTTTCGTTGGCGCCCTGATAGCCAGCATCATTACAGCCCTTGCGCTGCGGTGGCTCATACAGAGGCTGGACCCGGAGGTGCTGCGGGGCGCGATGCAGGTCGTTGTAACGATCGGCGGCCTTGTCGTCGGCTGGGTCGGAGCCGCCATTCGCAGGGCGAAGCGCGCGTTTGATGTGATCGAGACGGTGCTGGACGGCATCAAACAGGATCCTAACAACCGAGCCTATAGCGGCGCATTCCATGTTGCTCAGAAGGCAGTAAACGACGCAACGAAGCGGGTGGAACAACGCCGAGAGCTTGTCCAACAGGTTCGAACGGAAATGCGGAGCCTGCTTCCAAGCCAACGGCTGACCTCATTCCTGCAGGAACGGGAGCAGCAACGACTATCGCAAGCACCTGGGCTTGCCGGCGCTCGTGCGCCGCGACTTCGAAAAACTTCACGGCTTGATGACGAAGCGGAGTCCTTTTCAGCTAAAGGCGAAGGGGACCCTAACGGAACTCGATGAGCTGAAGATATCGGAGCCTCTTCAGACCGCGATTACAGCGGAGGACTTTCCACTTCAAACAACCGACGATACCATCGTTGAGGTTGTCGAGATGGGCCAAAGGTGGCGCATCCGCGATCGGGAAAACGGCCGGGTGATTCACGTCCGCAAAAAGGGGGCCGAACTGCATTGCGTATCCCGCTGGGACGTCCCCGAAGTCGACCGAATCGTGTTGTACGTGGACGATCTGGACCGTTGCCCCGAAGACCGCGTCGTCGATGTGCTTCAGGCAATCCATCTGTTATTGGCGCTGCCCCTGTTCGTCGTTGTAGTGGGAGTCGACGCTCGTTGGGTGTCGCGCTCGCTCGAACTCCGCTATCAGCAACTGTGGAACGGCGCCAATCGTGAGAAGAAAGGCTCCCCAGGCGAAGCCGCTTCTCCGCAGGACTACCTCGAGAAGATCTTTCAGATTCCCTTCTGGCTGGAGGCCATGGACGGTCGCTCAACGCGACGCCTTCTGAATAGTCTCCTGCCGGATGGCTCAACCGAGACGACGACTGGAATCAGCGCCGTGCGCACGTCGCCAGTTCCTCCGCCTCCGGATCAAGACTCAGAAGCGACCGTCGCAGGGAGATCCGAATCTCAGCAACGCGTCGCCACCTCCCGCGGCAATCCGCCCGCGAACGGGGAGTCAAAGGGAGCCCTGCCAGAAGATCACGGTTCGGAACCGAGAAACGCCGAACCGCGGGGCTCAGAACCGAATGAGACCAAGCCGAAGGACCGCGAATCAAATGATCGCGCAATGAAAGACGCTGAAACGGAACCCGCTGAGCCGTTGGCCCAAAACCTCGATCTGCAGCCTCACGAACGGGAATTGATGCTCGACCTTTCCAACGTAGTGGGTCGGTCTCCGCGCGCGGTCAAGAGATTCGTGAACGTATATCGGCTCTATCGGGCACGGATCAGCGACCCGGTCGAACTCGCGGTTCTAGTCGGAACCGCTGAACAGCCAGGAAGTTTCCGCGCCGTGCTGATTCTGCTAGCGGTCATTACCGGGATGCCTGAAGCCGTCGAACGAATCTTCGCTGAGATTCACAAAGAGAAGGCCGATCGCGAACTTGGCGAGTTTGTTTCCCACCCTGGCGACGGCTTGTTCGACACTGGACCCACCTCCGATACTCGCTTGTGGAATCCACTCAGCAGTTTCATAAAGGGATATGTTAAGGACGGCGCGGGACGGGGCATGACCATAGGTGATCTGCAGCGCCATCTGCGCGAGATCAGCCGGTACTCGTTCCGAGTCGGCCGGCTCTAGCAGCGTGGCATTCCCAAACTTTGTTTGACGGCGCCTGCTACGATAGAGATAACGAACGACACGCCAGAATCGATGAGCGGGGCGCAAGCTGCGATTTTTTCGGCTCCAGAACCACAGCGCTCCAAGCAACCCACCGAACGATGAAAAGTGACCGAACGAAGCCAATCCCAGTTTTGGGACGGGTGATCAGGGTTTAAGAACCACAGGATCAATAGCTTACGGTCACGAAGTCTTCGTACAGTCGGCCATTGGCGGCCCTCGTCTTGAGATCGTGGTTTGCAGCCGACCGGCCGAACCCCCGCTGCCCTGGATCATCACGCTACTGCCATGCTAAATAATTCTGTCCGCAATCTCGCCATCATTGCCCACGTCGATCACGGAAAGACCACGCTGGTCGACGCTATGTTCCGCCAGAGCGGCGTGTTCGGCGAGCACGAGCACATCACCGATCGCGCGCTGGACTCGGGGGAACTCGAGCGCGAGCGCGGCATTACGATTCTTGCCAAGACAACGGGAATCCGCTTCAACGGTGTGAAGATCAACATCGTCGATACGCCGGGCCACGCTGATTTTGGCGGCGAAGTCGAGCGGGCGCTGAAGATCGTCGACGGCGTCATGCTGCTGGTTGACGCCAGCGAAGGGCCGCTGCCGCAAACGCGCTACGTGCTGATGAAGGCGCTGGAATCGCACCTGACGCCGATCGTGGTGATCAACAAGATCGACCGGCCCGACGCGCGCATCCAGGAAGTGCTCAACGAGATCTATGACCTGTTCATCGATCTCGACGCGCGCGACGATCAGCTCGAATTCCCGGTGCTGTACGCCGTCGCCCGCGACGGCATCGCCAAACGCAAGCCCGAGGATGAATCGACCGATCTGCGGCCGCTGTTCGAGACGATTGTTGAGCACTTGCCCGCTCCCAAAGGCGACCCCGAAGCGCCCTTGCAATTGTTGGTGGCGAACCTCGACTACAGCGACTATCTGGGGCGCATGGCGATCGGGCGCGTTTTCGCCGGCACGCTGCGCCTAGGCGACGACGTTTCGATCTGCAAGCTCGACGGCTCGATCAAGCAGACCCGCATCACCAAGATGTATTCCTTCGAAGGCCTCAAGCGCGTCGAGGAAACCGAAGCGCGCCCTGGTGACGTTCTTGCGATCGCGGGCGTCGAGGGAATCACCATCGGCGAAACGGTGAGCGACCCCGAAAACCCGCAGCCTCTCGCGCAGATCCAAATCGACGAGCCGACGATCGCGATGACGTTCGCGGTCAATACCTCGCCGTTCGCGGGGCGCGAGGGCCGCTACGTCACTTCGCGCAATCTTCGCGACCGGCTCGAGAAAGAACTGCTGACAAACGTTTCCATTCGCGTGGAAGACGGCGACGGGCCGGAATCGTTTCGCGTCTCGGGCCGCGGCGAGTTGCAGCTCGCGATTCTGATCGAGACGATGCGCCGCGAGAGCTACGAGATGATGGCCGGTAAGCCGGAAATCCTCACCAAACAGGTCGATGGCAAGATGCACGAGCCGCTCGAGCACCTCACCGTCGATTGCCCCGAGGAATTCATCGGCGTCGTGATGGAACAACTCGGCGCGCGCAAGGCCAAGACGTCGAAGATGGTCAACCACGGCTCCGGCCGCGTGCGGATCGAATTCGAAGTGCCCTCGCGCGGCCTGATTGGTCTGCGTAGCCAGATTCTGACCGACACCAGGGGCACCGCCATCCTGAACTCGCTGTTCGCGGGCTACATCGAATGGCAGGGAGAGATTCCAATGCGCCCGACGGGCTCGTTGGTGGCTGACCGGGCCGGCAAGACCACCGGCTTCGCTATCTTCAACTTGCAAGAGCGCGGGGAAATCTTCGTCGAGCCCGGCCAGGAAGTCTACGAGGGAATGATCGTTGGCGAGAACGCCCGCGAGAGGGACCTGAACGTCAACATCGTGCGCGAGAAAAAGCTGACCAACATGCGCGCGTCGAATTCCGAAGAAGGAATCCGCCTCATCCCGCCGCGGCTGCTGAATCTGGAACAGGCGATCGAGTTCGTGAACGAGGATGAGTGGGTGGAAGTGACTCCGGTGGCGATCCGGTTGCGGAAGAAAACGCTGTCGAGTACTTTTCGTAAATAGGGGTGTGTCTGTAGCCGCGGGCTATAGGCGTGCCGCGCGTTGCGGAGCTGACGACGGTTCGTTGAACGTTTTGATCTTCAAAGCCGAACAAACCAGAACTCCCAACAGCGTTAACCCGGTGATCCACGCTCCGAGCCGGAACGATTGCGGAGAGTAGCGCATCGTAACGACGCTTGGGCCCTTGGCCACGGCGACTCCCATCAACGCGCCGTTGGCGCGATGGAGCGCCGCGGGGTCTCCGTTAATGGAAGCTTCCCAGCCCGGATAGAACGACTCGCTCACGATCAAAAGACCCGGCAGCGCGGCGTCTACTTCGATTTCCATTGAACCAGGCCCATAGGCTCGGATCTCGACTTGATCTTCATCGCCGGCTTCTTGTTCTTGCTGCGGCGCGGCGAACGCTTCGAGAGCCGGCGGAGACTCCACGGCCACCATGGCCTCGCGAAGCAAATCGAAACCAGCCTCGTTGATTCGCGCGTAGGTATCTTCGGGCGTCGATGTGAAATGCACTTCGCGCGCCAGCCAGACGCGGGGATTGTAGTTGGCATGCTCGTAGACGCGCCAGTCTCCGAGCGTAAAGACGGGCTCCTCGCCTTCAGGCTGCCTCTTCGTCACGGTGTATCGAACGTTCAGCAATCGCATCGCAACACGCACATTGGCGAGAAACGCGTCGTACCCGGTTTGCGTGGTCGCCCCTCCGCCTTTGATGGCGCTCACGCCGTAGAGGTCGCCGAGATTGCGAATCTCTTCCGGCTCGATGTTGATGCGGAACCGGCCGTCTTGGGCGTGGAAGAATTCCGCGAGCGGACGGGCATTGAGCACGAACTCGAGTGAGTTGGTTCCCAGCCGCGATTCCTCGCGCTTGTTCTTGATCGGAGTGTGAAACGCCGACAGGTCGGCAACGATTAGCGCCAACGCAGCGAACTGCAGCCACCCCAAACTCTTGCCGTGCGCGGCGAGAGCAATGACGGCGTAGGAGGCCGCAAGAAATACGAGCGACAGAAAGAAATGGCCTGGGAAGTCAGCGCGGACCAAAGCTGCCGTCGTGACCGCGAACGCCAGCAGCACCGTCGCCCACTTTACGGCGCGAACGAACGCCGCCGGCGATCTGCTCGCGACCGCCGCTTTGGCGAGCAGCGCCTGAGCGCCAAACCCGGCCAGCAACGCCACGGCGAAGTGAGTGAGGTAGAGAAAGCGGCCGGCTTCGCGCGCCTTGTCGAGAAAAGGAACCGTCGCATAGGCGAAGCCGTGGAGCAGCGACGACGATCCCCGGGCGTAGAAGAAACTAAGCCCGGCTACCAATGCTAGAAACAGAACCCAGGGGTGTTCGCGCCTGTTCCAAATCGCAAACAACCCCAACAGCAACGGCAGTATTCCTTGATAGGGGCTGTACTCGGCCGTGCCGGTTGGCAAGCCGCCCAACAACAAGGCAAGAAGCGAATTCGCTGGCAGAGCCGCTTCGTCGGCAAGCAAGTCGTAAGGAATCTTTGCCGTGCTGGGCATCGGCTCGGGCGCACCGACCCAGCGCACCGATTGTCCTGCATACTCGAGCGAGGGCAGCAATTGCACCGCGCCGACCAATAGCCCGATGCCGATGGTCAAGCAGGCAACCACACCAGAGCGCAGCCACAAGCGCGCGGCGGATGGGTTGAGTCCCTTGGCGGTGAGCCCAAAGAACAAAGCTGCCGCGGCAATGAATAGTGCGTCGGCGATCAGAATATGCAGGCTGCCGGCCAGCACTGCCATGCCGAGGCAAACGCCGCCTAACGAGGCAAACATCGTGCTGCCTTGCCACGACACAGCCCGCAGCGCCTTCCATACGAACAGGAAAATCAACGGCAGCCACAAAGCACTATCCAGCATGCCCGGCCATCGCATGTTGCCGACGAAACCGCCGAGGCCGAACGCGACGGCCGCGACGACCGCGGCGAAAGGCGGCATGCCCCCTTCGCGCGCCAGCAGGAACATGAACCAGCAGGCGAGTAGATGCGCGAAGACCATCAACCAGTCGATCGCCGCGGGCGGTAGCAGCGCAGTGTCCGAGACGGGCCAAAGGTAGAGCGGCAGCTTGAGTGGATCGAACAGCCCGGTCTGCATCTCGCCCAGAAACGGCCGCCCGGAAAACGCGTAGGTATCCCATAGCGGCAGGTCGCCGTTCTGAAGCGCTTTGGCGGCGAACTGGGTCCAGGGATAAACCTGGTTGGCGTTATCCCAATCGATGAGAAAGGAAAACTGATCGGTGAATACGATCTTCCAAAAGAAGATCACGTTGATGCCGGCGAGCACCAGCAACCATTTCGCGTTGGTGCGCCGGCGCTCGCGCGGCGAGTGCGGTTCGGTGTTGCCGGCTTCGGCGGTTTCCGTGGGGCCGCTCAATTGCGGCCCGCCGCTTCGTGTCACTTGATATACCCCAAGCTGCGCAAGCGTTCGAGCTCCGCGGGCGAGAGGTTTTCTTCCGACACGCTTGCGGGAAGCTGCGCCGCGTCGACCATGGTGTGCCAGTTGTCGAGCTCAGCTTTGAGCCGCTGCACCACGTCGGCATGCTCTGAGGCGACGTTGATCTTGTTCAGCGGATCCTCGGTGTGGTTATAAAGCTCGAACTCCGGCGCGCCAGGTTCGGGTATGCGGTTGTGAACCAGCTTCCAGCCGTCGAGCACAATCCCAAAAGACTCTGTGCCCAGCGGCGGCGGGCCGGCCAGGCTAGCAGTTTTCAGCTTCTCGCTAACCGCCGCGCGAGGCTCCCAGCCGGATATCGCCGGCGTTTCCGCGGCGGCGCCACCCTCGGGCCGATTGCGCGAAGCGGCAATCAGCGGCACCAAACTCTGGCCCTGCAAACCCTCCGGAGCCGTCAAGCCGCTCAATTCGAGCAGCGTCGGCATGAGGTCGATGCTGCTCACGGTCTCGGGAATTTTCACCGCGGGAATGGTCCCCGGGCGGTAGAGCATCAGCGGCACTCCGGTCAGCTCGCCGTAGACAGTTTGCCCATGGAACATTCTGCCGTGCTCGATGAACTCCTCGCCATGGTCCGAGATGAATGCGACTTGCGTTTGTTGTTCGAGGCCGAGCGTCCGCAGGCGCTCGAGAAGCCGGGCGATTTCGGCGTCCATGCCGCGAATCGATCCGTCATACCAGTTTTTGTCATGGGCGACGTAATGCTCGGGATCGATGCCCGCCTTTTCGAGCTCCATGCGATTCGGCATTCCGAAGCGCTTCATCAACGGATTCTCGATCACCTTCCTGACGTTCTCGAGGTTCTTCATGTGCTCGGCCTTGTTTGCCGGATCGGCCCACAAGGCGTCATAGGGCGAGCGCGGCTCGAACGGATCGTGCGGGTCGAACACGTGCAGGAACATGAAGAACGGCGTGTCCTTGTGCTGCTCGATCCATTCCGAAGCACGGTCGACGTAGGCGCGCGCCGTTTTCGCGGGGTGGCCTGTGTCGGTGGCCGAAGTAGACTCATGCAGCTCTTCGAAACCTTGGTGGAGATTCGAGAACTTGCCGGTAAAAAGCACCGAGGAATAGGCGACCGTGGCATAGCCGGCTTGGCGGTAAACCTCGGCCAGCGTCGTCGCCGCGGGGGAAAGCCGGTCGGCGAAATCATGAACGCGGTGCGACGATGGGTAAAGCGACGTCATGATCGACGGCGTGGCAACTTTCGTCCAAGTTGCCTGCGTAACGTTGTCGAGAAACATCGCGCCCTCGGAAGCCATCGTCGCCAGATACGGCGCGGTTTCCCGCTCGTAGCCGTAGGCATTGAGGTGGTCTTTGCGCAGCGTGTCGCACATGATCAGAATGACGCCGCGTGGCGGCTCGACGCCTCCGAGAGCCTGTGCCACGGGGCGCTGGACGGGCGGCGAGGCGTTGCGGCGGCGGATGACCGGGCTTCCCCAGTAACCAAGCAGGCGCTCGCTGGGAACGTCGAGCGAAAATACGAGTGTTTTCGCGCCCGCGTGGGCGGACAGATCCACCGGCGCGGCCTCCCAGCGATGCGGCGTTGTCACGGTGCGGTGCAGTAGCACCTGCTCGTTCTCACCCGACCCGATGGCAATCTTGAAAGTGACAGGTTGGTCGTCCACCGTGCCGACATGTAGGTCGAGCCAGGCGTTGGAGGGAACATCCACCTGCATCTGAAACTGCTCGGGAGATCGCGACACTACGGTTTCGCGGTAGATCTCGGTGAGGCCGCTCCAACTCACGCCGGTGGGGATCGATTCGAGACGCTCCTTTTGCGAGACAAGCCGCACCGACTCGATTTCGAACGTTGCACCGGCCACGTCGACGGGCTTAATGACGATGGTTTCCGCGGTCCGTAGCGCCATCGGCGTCGCCGGCTGCAGACTGAGGTTCTGGAACGTTTCGCCCGCCCGAAGTGGAGTGTTCATGGGCGCGCCCAGCGGCGGAGGAAACGGCTGGTTGAGGTTGATGCCCGCCGTGAGCGCTCCGCCGGCGCTCATGTTGCCGCCTGCGCTGTTGCGGATTCGCAAATCGAGCGAATAGAGCGAATCGTTGGGGTCCATCGCCGGCCGCTCGGCATAGATGATCGGAGAATCGGTGGTGGAGCGCCCGGTGAGCCGCCCTTCGACGATGCGCAGCCCGGTCACGCCAGACCCTGCTTTCCACCCCAGGGTCGGATCGGCGCCGGGGCTCGCGAAGTTCCACACGGCCTCCGGCGCGGCGGACGCGCCTTGCGGCGAGCCCGTGATCATCTCGGCGCGGAACAGATCGACAAGCGGGATGGCGGTCGCCCCGTTCTCCGAAACACCGCTGCATCCAACGAACCCTAACAGCGCCGCCAACCCCAGGGCGAAAACAACGCGGCCCGGCCCGGGCGGACGACCCGAAGCCGATTGATATGCGCGGATAGGAAAACCAGAATTAGTCGGCGACAGGCGTGACATCCAATCCCTCCAGCACAACGTAGCATGATGAGTCGAGCCCAGCGGGAGAAAGCAGTTCCGCTCGGGGCCACGGCAAACGCCCGATTGTACCGCGTGCCGATCGTCACGTTTGGCGCCCTGCAATTTCCTCAGAAGGAGCCGGTTTTGCCAGACCAAGCCGCCGCGTTGTCCGAGTCTTGCGCGGGGCGTTGCCGCTTTCGACATGGTGGATCTCGTACAAGTGGTGGTTTTCGGCCAGCCGCGCCGCGCGGATAGCTTGTCCAATGTATTACAAACAGTGACGTTAGCTGGCTGGGTTCGCGATTGCTATAGTGGCTTTGCGGGTCTGCCCAGCGCTTTCTAGACGGGAAGAGTCGCGGGCTGGAGGTGTGCTCCATGCGATGGTTTCCAGCAGTTCGAAATGCCTCGCTGGCAGCGCTGATGAGCGTGGCCGCGTTGGCCGGTGATTCAGGCAACTCGAACGCCGCGGAAGCGCAGCCCGAGCGCGCCGCAAAAACTGATGAGGGCCGCGGAACGCGCGTCCGCCTCGGCGGCGTTACTGTTGGGGCAGGGTATTCGCACTTTTCCGGCTTCCCCTATTTGGGCTCGCCTTACTTGGGTTGGCCTCATTACTGGGGCGCCCATGATCTGCTGTTTTATCCTTCCTACGGCTGGCTTGGGGGCTTCGTTCATCCCGGCTACTACCGCGACTACCGGCAAGCGGCTGGGATGGGGCAAGTGAAGTTGCGAACCGCTGACAAGCTGGCTCCGGTCTATCTGGATGGAGGCTACGCCGGAGTCGCCAAAGACCTCAAGACCATCTGGCTAACCCCTGGCGCGTATAACCTCGAATTGCGCACGGATAACGAATCTTTCAGTCAGCGCATTTACGTGTTGAGCGGCAAGACGGTACGAGTCGATGCCGAACTCACGCCCGCGCAGGAGAAACATCCATGACGAGGAAGAACGCGGAGCCGCAGCGTCACGCGGAACCCGGATCGAATGCAAGGGAGTTGTCTCTGCCGATGCGTCCCCGCTCGTGGACGAACCGGCTGAACCTTCGCGCGGGAAATTGCCGCTTTTTCGGCCTCTGCGTTGTTCTGGGGTTGCTGACAGCGGCGATCGGCCTGGCGGGCGAACTGCCTGGGCTTGTTCCGCTTGGCCAGCCGAGCGACTATCCCTACTTTCTCGATCACGGCGATTTTTCGCTCGGAGCCAAGCTGCTGTCGGCGCAGGAAGTCGAAAAGCTATTTGCGTCGGACTTGAATCGCGGATACATCGTTGTCGAGGTGGCCGTGTACCCGCAGCAGGGTGGCGCCGTGGAGGTGAGCCAGGGGAAATTTCTGCTCCGCCAGGACGGCAGCCGCGACTACGCCAGGGCCGCCAAGCCGTCCGACGCAGCCGGCGCGCTGCAGCGCAAAAACGCCAAGAGCGCTGGCGGCCGGGACGTGACTCTCTATCCGCAAGTTGGCGTCGGCTACTCGACCGGCGGCCCTTATTACGGACGCGGCGGTGGCTGGAATACTTCGGTGGGTGTTGGCGTCGGTGTTGGCCCTAACGACGCGCCGGCGAGCACCGAAGCCGACCGTGACGCGATGGAAACCGAGCTGACCGACAAGGGCCTTCCAGCGGGCCGGTTCGACAAGCCCGTGGCGGGCTATCTTTACTTTCCCCTGACGATCGACAGCGCCAAAGAGTCGCGGCTCAAGCTCGACTTCATCGCTAACGACGAGGTCGCCGGCTCGACGGCCGCGCGGTTGAACCTTCACCCGTAGCTTTTGGAATTGAAAATCTAGAGGCTGCCGCCGATCGCGTTCACGATCATGTTCAAGGAATGAAAAGCTCCGTAAAGGGCCAGGATGAATAGTAGCGCCAGCACGGCGTTTTCCCACCACTTTGTGCGGTGCTTGGCGCCGATGTATTTTGAACTTGCCGTGATCCACCACAAGCCCCCGGCTAGCAGCGGCAGCAGGACCACCTGACCTCCGTTAGCGGCCAGCGTTAAAGTTACGAAGTCGGGCATGCCGGGGATGGTCCAGATCAGGGGGGAAACCAGGCACCAGATGATGATGCGGCCGTGCATCGGATGCGCGCGGTATTCGGCGGGCGTCGGGCGCGTGTCGGTGCGCCAGCGCAGATAGGCGTGGCTGCCCAGCGCTGCCAATCCCACTGCGTGGCCGACGACCGAGGTGAACACCGCGGCGAAGACTCCGAGATAGAAGAGAATGCGGCCGCCGGGGCCGAGCACCGTGCTCAACAGATTCGGCAGGTCGTCGAGGTCCGCGATGTGTTTGTCGGGGTAAAGCAGCTCGGCGCCGAGAATCCACACCGCCAGGTTCAGGATGATCATCACAACGACGCCGAGCAGCAGGTCATACACCTGGACACGGCGATACTGCGGCCCGCGCCATCCTTTTTCGTCGAGAAAGTAGGGGTAGACCAGGTTCATGAACGAGCCACCGACCGCGCCGATCATCGCCAGCGCGACGGTGATGGCTTGGAAAGGCCCCTGTTGCTGGCCGGGCATTTCCATTCGGAACAAACCCTGCACTACGTCGACCGCGTTGAACCCAACCCAGACAGCCGAGCCGATGAACGAAATCGAGAGCACTGCCAGGAAGAACTTGAACATCCATTCCAGCGGCTTATAGGCGCGGCGGGCGATGACGAATGCGATGGCGTTGCAGACGATGGCCCAGATCCAGGTCTCGCCGACGCCGAACACGTTGCGGCAGATCTCGCCGACGCCGACCGTCATGTAGGACTCATAGACGTGCCCCATGACGATCGCGCCGACGAACAGCACCGGGGCGTACCAGTGATGCAGCCGCACGAGTCCGTCGAGGACCGTCTCACCGTGCTGGTTGCAGAGCTGGTAGCGGCCGATCAGCGAGACCAGCAGAAAGCGCATGAAGATCGCCACCACCAGCACCCACAGCAGCGAGTAGCCGTAGTTGCTGCCGGCGACGCCCATATCGACGACGTCCCCGGCGCCAAGCCAGGTGAGGACAACGATGATGCCCGGGCCGAAGGCTTTTAGGAAGTCCGTGAACGAACGAGGAACGGGCGGCGCGGGCGTTTGGGAAGTCGAAGGATTAGTCATGTGGCCGGCCGAGACGTTCTGACAGTCTACAACGTCTGGCGCGCGCGCGAGGTTTTTTGGAACCACAGATGGACACCGATGAACACGGATGCACACCGGTGGTGGGGTGCGGGTTTAAGGCTTCGGAAGCTGGGACCGGTTGGAAATGCGGCTAGCCACCCAGGCTGATCATTTCGATTTTGCGGTGGGACTCGGGGTGATAGCCGTCGATCGACTGCAGCGCCACCCAACGTTCTTCGGAGTAGCGGTCGGCGCGCGCGCTCCAAAGGCCGCGTAGCGCTTCGAGGATCTGTTCGTCGGAGGCGTTCCCCCGCAACAGCGGGCGAAGGTCGAATCCGTGGTTGGAAAACAGGCACGTGACCAGCTTGCCGTCGGCGGTGAGCCGAGCGCGGCTGCACGAGCCGCAGAAGGGTTCGGTCACCGAGGCGATAATGCCGAGTTCGCCGCCGCCGTCGATGTATTCGTAATCGACGGCCGGCGCGCTGTCACGTTCGCGGCCGACTTCTCGCAGCTCGTAGCGCCCGCGGATAGTTTTCAGGATTTCCCGCTTCGGCACGAGCTTGTTCTCGGTCCAGTTGTTGGCGTTGCCGACGTCCATGTATTCGATGAACCGCATGCCGAAGCCGTGCTCGCGCGCGAACTCGACCAAGCCGAGGATCTCGCCGTCGTTGACGCCCTTTTCGATGACCGCGTTGATCTTGATCGGGCTCAGGCCGCAATCTTTCGCCGCCATCAAGCCGTGTAGGACTTCATCGAGGTCGCCGCGCTTGGTGATCGCTTTGAACTTCGCCGGGTCGAGCGTATCGATGCTGACGTTGATGCGGTCGAGGCCGGCGGCTTTCAGCAGGCAGCATTTTTCAGCGAGATTGGTGCCGTTGGTGGTCAGGCAAATCTCGCGGACGCCGTCGATGGCCGAAAGCTTGGCCACGAGGCGCTCGAGATCCTGCCGCAGCATCGGCTCGCCGCCGGTGAGGCGGATTTTTTCGACTCCCAGGCTTGCGAACAGACGAACCAGGCGCTCAATCTCCTCGTAGCTGAGGATGAGGGATTTTTCAATCCACTCATAGTTATCCAGCGGCATGCAGTAGGTGCACCGGAAGTTGCAGCGGTCGGTAACCGAAATCCGCAGGTCTTTGAGCGGGCGTTGGTAGCGATCGAGAAGCATAGAGGCGAAGGGGTCATGGCGCCTGGCGCCGAAGCCTCATTGTAGCGCGCAAAGCCGAGCATCTCGCCAGTATCCCCCGCGGGCGCCGAGGGGTGTGCCGTGTGCCGTGCGCCTTGCGCCTTGCGCCTTTTGCCTTTTGCAATTTGCCTTTTGCCTTGCTCTTCATCCGCCCGCAACCGGGAGTAGCCAGCGCGGCCGCGCCGCCGCGCCCCCGCGTCCGCTGCTTCCTCCACAAACTCGATATGATAGGAAGCGGTTCTTCCCACAACATTCCTGGTGACCCTTCCTGGTTCGAACCGGGACCATCTCGGGGAATTTCCGGCACACTGAAACGCCTCGAATGCCAGCTCGACTCCGTATCGGCGTCAACGCGCTATATCTGATTCCGGGAGGCGTGGGGGGCACGGAGATTTACCTCCGCAACCTGCTGAGTGCGCTCGCGCGCATCGACCGGCGCAACCAGTACTTCGTCTTCACCAACCGCGAAACGGGTCCGGATCTTTGCCCACAGGCCGGCAACTTCGAGATCGTAACCGGAAAAGTGCCGGCGCGCTTTCGCCCGCTGCGCCTGCTCTGGGAGCAATCGGTGCTGCCGGCGCAGGCATCGCGGCTCGAGATCGACGTGATGTTCTCGCCGGGATTCACCTCGCCGCTGATTTGCCGCGGCGCCGGCGTGACCGTCATCCACGATCTGCAGCACCGCAAGCAGCCGGAAAATTTTGGGGCCTTCGAGCGCCGCGCCTGGGATTTTTTCGTATGGGGTTCGGTGAAGCGCTCGCGCCGCGTTGTCACGGTGTCGGAGAGCTCGCGGCGGGACATCATCGAGGCCTACGGAGTCGATCCGGCGCACGTCAGGGTGGTGCGGCACGGCGTCGAGTCCGATTTCCTGAACCTGCAAGGCAACCCGCGCTACGGGGAAGATCTGCTTCGGAAAGCGGGCGTGCCCGAGGGCCGCTATCTGCTGGCCGTCTCGACGGTCCACCCGCACAAGAACTGGCAGCGGCTGCTAGAGGCATATGCGCACCTGTTGCGCGAAGGCCGCCGCGAGCACCTCGTCGTTGCCGGGCTAGCCGGCAAGGCCTGGCAGGACCTCAACAATCGCCTGCTGGACGCGGAGTTGGCCGGTCGTGTTCACCTGCTCGGCTGGCAACCGCGCGAAGTGCTGCTGTCGCTGTTTCGCTTCGCCGAAGCGCTGGTGTTTCCTTCGACGTTTGAAGGTTTTGGGATGCCGGTGCTCGAAGCGATGGCGGCGGGCATTCCGGTAGTGTGCTCGGACATTCCCCCGCTGCGCGAAATCGCCGACGGCGCGGCGCATTTTTTTGATCCGTCGTCGAGCCCGGCGCTGACCGATGCGTTGCGCGAGATGTTCGCGGACAAGGCGCTGCGCGAGCAGTTCGTCGAACGCGGCATCGAAAGGGCAAAGCAATTCACCTGGACCCGCGCGGCCGAGGAAACACTCGCGGTGCTGCTGGAAGCGGCCCGGAGATGAGCGCAGCGGCGGGTCTGAAAGGTTTTGCGCGGCGAGCGCCGAGCGACCACATCGCAACGCTAACGCCGGCAGGCATTTTGAGATAATGAACGCGAGAGCGGGCCGGCACGCATGCGAAACCCGGCATATCCGCTCGACAGCAGGCTGCGGCTCAAGTAAGTTAACTCCACGCGCGAACGTGGCGGAATTGGCAGACGCGCCAGATTTAGGTTCTGGTTCCCGAGAGGGAGTGGGGGTTCGATTCCCCCCGTTCGCACCAACTCTATTCCATAGCTTGCGATCTACGATTCCGGCGGGCCGCCCTCATTCCCGTGCTTCGGCAGTGATGCGCTCGGCGCACGATGGTTCCATTGCTTCCGAGCGGCTTTGCAGCGTGGCTTTGTGCTGTTCGACGAGCTTTTCCAACTCTGCGGCGACAATGGCATGCCCGCGGGGCGTCCAATGCGTATCGTGCCGGTAGTAGACGCGGTCGTTGTCCTGGTTGGCTGCCGCGGAAAGCGCCGGAGTCAGGTCCCAAAACTCAATGCCTTGGCGGGTCGCTTGCTCTCGCAGTCGGTCTCTGACGGCATGACGCTCGTAACCGCCGCCAAACTGAGTCTGGAATTGCGTCCAGTCCTCGTCATGAACGGAAAATGACGGTGGCACATAAACAACGCAGAAGCGGCCGCCCTGGCAATCCACGGCGTTTGCGAGTCGGCCCACCAGGGTTTCCGTGAGCGCCCACGCCGCGCCCGCCGAATCCTGGTTATCAACGGCGAAAAATCCAAAAGGCTTGGCGGGCGGTTCACCGTCGGACGCTTCGATGACGTGGAGCGCTCCGAGGAACTCCCGGGTGAATTGCAGTTTGTGAATTGCGTCGGTCGCCAGCGCGTACAACCGGCTGCGCTGCCGCAGTTGTGTTTTGAACTTCAGAAACGCCGCCTGGTCGGGCCGCGGAGGGTTGGGGATGAATCCCAGCGCGGACTGGGTATCGGGCGTCAGCTCGAAGCGGGGCTTGGTGGCGCCCGAAGCGTTCGAGGCTACGTTTCCCTCCAGATCGTTATAAACGAATGCGAGGATGGTAACGTCAGGATCGTATTTGACTCCTTCGCGCTCGAACGCGAGCAGTTCCTGGTCGGTGCTGTAGCCCGACACGCCGAAGTTGATCACCTCGTACTCGCCGCGCTGGTCCGCCCCATTCAGGCGCTTGGAAAGAGCGGCGGGAAATACCTCATGGTCGGAAACACCGGCCCCTTCCACGAAAGAGTCCCCTAAGACAAGCACGCGAAAGACATCGTCGCTCTTGCGGGAATAGGACGGAACGAACTCCCCGCGAAGCCCCTTCTCATTGACGGACTGCCAGTGCCGGTAATCCACCGTCACACGCCATCCGGAAGCGCCGGCCTCATTGCGCCAGCCCATCTCACTGTCATAGACCTGGAACTCCCGGCTGGGCGGTCCGATGACAATGCGGGAGAGAAATTCCGCAGCGAGAACGGCGATCAAAAGCGATCCGCCCAAGGCGACGAGGCGGATGAACAGGCGTCTTGCCATAAATCACTTCTCTACCGGTCGCTGCCGCGGTTCCCGGCGGGCGAACCGCGAAAGCCCCGGAGTGCGCAATATTTTGTGCTCTCCGGGGCTTTCGAGTGTCTGGAGGACACAATTGTGGGCGCCTCCCCGCGGCGCCCGCGGGCGTTACAGCCGAAAGATCTTGTCCGATTGAACCGACTTAAAGACGTTCCGCGTATCGACCACCAACGGGGCGGCATCGAGCAGCTTCTTGTAGTCGACGTTCGAATGATTCGTGATGACCACGCAGCAGTCGGACTCGGCGGCGGCCTTCTCGAGATCCTGCGATTTCAGATGGAAGCCGTGCAGGTTCAGCTCCGGCACCAGCGGATCGCTGTAGCTCAGCAGGGCGCCGCGCTTTTCGAGAGCCGTCAGGATTTCGAGAGCCGGCGATTCGCGAATATCGGAAACGTCGCGCTTGTAAGCCACGCCCACGACGTGGACGCGCGAGCCCTTGACCGGCTTGCGATGCTCGTTGAGCGCCGCCTGCACTTTGTCGGCAACGAAGAAAGGCATCTGGCCGTTGATATGGGAGGCCAGCTCGATGAAGCGCGGCTCATAGCCGGACTGCTTGATCTTCCACGACAGGTAGTGCGGGTCGACCGGGATGCAGTGGCCGCCGAGGCCGGGCCCCGGATAAAACGGCATGAAACCGAATGGCTTCGTCGCCGCCGCGTCGATCACTTCCCAAACATCGATGCCCATGCGGTCGCACATCAGCGCCATTTCGTTGGCCAGGCCGATGTTGATCATGCGGAAGGTATTTTCCAGCAGCTTGACCATCTCGGCGACTCGCGACGTGCTGACCGGCACGATCGTATCCATGATCTGCGAGTAGAACAGGGATCCCATCTCGGTGCACTCGGGCGTGATGCCGCCGATGACCTTGGGAATGTTGCGCGTGTGGAACGTCTGGTTGGACGGGTCGACGCGCTCCGGCGAAAAGCACAGGAAGAAATCTTTCCCGGCTTTGAGGCCTGAACTCTCGAGAACGGGCAGCAGCGCTTCTTCCGTGGTGCCCGGGTAGGTCGTGGATTCCAGAATGATGAGCATGCCCGGGTGCAGATAAGCAGCCAATAGTTCGGTGGCGGACATCACGAAGCTCATGTCGGGGTCTTTGGTTTTGCGCAGCGGCGTCGGCACGCAAATGCTGACCGTATCGCAGTCCGCAAGCACCGAAGCGTCGAGCGAGGCTGTAACCTTTCCCGCGGCTGCGAGTTCGGAGAACAGCTTCGAATCGACGTCAGGAATGTAGGAATGGCCGGCCTGGATGGCGTCGATTTTGGACGAGTCCTTATCGATGCCGACGACGGAAAACCCCGCGCGGCCCAGCTCGGTCGCCAGTGGCAGCCCGACGTATCCAAGGCCGATGACGGCAGCTTTCGCCGTTCGCGACCGGATCTTTTCCGACAGACCGTCGGCCGCGGATTGCGTTGCGACGGTGGTGGTGACGACTGATGGATTCATGATGTTATATAGTCCAAAGCCCTTTCCAAAGGATCGTGCAGATATATGTTTCTCAGGTTTGCGCGGTGAAGCCTTCCGCGGACTTTGCCGCGCGGCCCGAATTCGTGAAATCATTTCCTGTGATGCTGAGGGAAGCTCTTCGCGCGGCGTATTTCGCGTCATGGAGCCGCTGCCACCAGCTTTTTCGCTCCGCGTTTTCTGCCACGGATCCCGCGGCGGGGGTCAGCGGAAGGCTCTGAAACCAACTCCGCAGATCAGCGATAAACCGCTCCTGCAGATCGAGAGCCTCGAGAGTGTGGTCCGCGTCCGGCAAATAACGTGTCGTGAGACGCCCGGCGAAGTCGATCTCGCGAAAGCAATCAAAATATTGCGACTGGTGATTGTACTGATCCCTCATGCCACCAGTGAAGACATTGAAGACCCGCGTGCCACGGCCAACGAGTTCTTGCAGGCGCGCGGCTACGTACGCCTTGGGAGGAATCTCGCGCTGGAACGGCGACTCGATCAGGTTCGGATAGCGCTCTCCCAGGGTTTGCTTTCCCAGCAGCTTTCTCACGACAGGTCCGCCGAACTTGTTGGCGACGCGCCACCACTCGGTGGGGCGGAACAGTTTCGGCCCGTGCTGGCGCACCAGGTAGGACGTGTAGTGCAGATAGAACTTAGGCGTGCGGTACGCGAACGGATCGATCTGGATCAAGCCCACCACGCGGCTGTCCGCCACTGCCGTCTCGAACGCGATATCGGCGCCGGAGCAAAGGCCCATCAGCACAAACTGCCCAATTCCGTGTTTGTCGGCCACGTAGTCCATGGCTTCGCGCGCTTCAGCGATGCATCGTTTCTCGAAAGGCATGCCATCGGTGCGATTGTCGCTATCGCCGAGCCCGGAAAAATCAAACCGCTTGCCGTAGTAGCCTTCCTCGGCCAGAGCGCGAATCACGCGGACGCTGAGCCGTCCGGCGCCGACCCGGTGCAGCAGGCCGGAGTTGAGCACAATGAGCGCCGGCGCATCCTGCTTCGCCGTGGCGCGTGCGGGGGCCGTCACTATGCCGACCAGCCGCGCGCTACTGCCGAAGATAATGGCTCTTTCCTTCATTGAACGGCAGTCTCCACGAGCGGCTGGGTCAGCGATCGAATCACAGGACCTGGAAGCAACGAGACGTGCACGTGCGTCACGTCGTACCATTCGTTCGCTTCCGCAAGATGGCGATAGCTCGAGGCGATCCCTTGCGTCTCCAGATGGCGCTGCAGCCGGAAGTAGGTCTCATCCTCTTTCGATACCGTCAAATCCACCTTCTGCGCGCTGCATTTGACGATCGATTCCAAATTCAGATCCGACAGATCGCTCAACAACTCTTGCGTATAGTGGAAGCCGGCAAGATTCTCGTCCCGTGGCCACGATTGCGAGCTGTTCCTCGCGCCGTTACTG
>JBBDWJ010000171.1:0-28280 GCA_040902925.1 Bryobacterales bacterium
CGTAGCGAACCTTATCGGCCGTGTCGGAGGGCTGGTGATAGTCGGGGTGCGTCCCGGTGAAGAAGAAGACGTAGGGAACGTTGGCGCGGGCGAAGTGATACGCATCCGTCAGATAGACTAGGCGCCAGGTAGGCTGCTGATCGGGAATCACTTCGATGCCGTGAGACCCGCCGAGTCGAACGGTCTGATCATACAGAACCGTCGAGCCGTCAGCGATCGCCTGGACGCTGCCTTCGGAGCGGCCGATCATGTCGAGATTAATTTGCGCCGCGACGCGGTCCATGGGAATCAGCGGTTCGGCGGCGTAAAAGGCTGAGCCCAGAATGCCGCGATCCTCGCCGCTGGTCAACAGGATCAGAACGCTGCGCTTGCCCGGGTTGCGTGCCAGGCGCCGGGCCAGCTCCAGCACCGCCGCGGTCCCCGATGCATTGTCATCGGCGCCATTCCAAATGCCGTCTTCGCCAGCAGCCACGTCGTGAGCGCCGATGTGGTCGTAATGCGCTGATAGTACGACCCACTCGGCGCGCAGAGCTGGGTCGGAGCCCTCAATCTTCGCCAGCACGTTCGAGGCGGCGCCCTCGCGAACTTTGGCCTGGATGTTGACTTCAATGCCCGCTCCGAGTGGTCCCGCCTCGATCTGCACAATATCTTTGTTCATCGCCTGCGCGAAAACAGCCGGCCGGATGACCAGCACAGGGTTGAGCCCCGAAGCGTGTGTGACCTTGGGTTCGCGCAGAAAGCAAACGCCGGCGGCCTTCATCTCGTGAAAAAAGTGCGCTTCGGCCTCGTCACCCTGGTCGAGCTCGTCGCTGAGGTAGACCAGCATGCCGGCTCCTCGCACGGTTGCGCCGATCAGTTTGCCCATGGCGCGGTCCGGACCGAACACATCGTCGGGATTCAGCGGCCAGGGGGCGCCTCTTTTCGCGACCACGGCCTTGCCCGCGAGATCGAGCGCCGACAGGTCGTCGACATTTTTGTCTTCCGCAACGATGCCGTCTCCGGCGTAGACCAGCGGCAGCGAGATAGGTCCGCGGCCGGGGTCATAGGCTACGTTCCAAAACACGTAGTCGCTTGGTGCGATCAGTTTTCCGTTGACGCGCACGGTGACGTCGGCCTCTGCGGGCGTATATTCACCGAGGGAATAACGCTGCAGGTAAGACCCGGAAATGGCGGCTGGAGCCCCGGAGGCTTGCAGTTGCGAAGCCAGGTACAGCGCGGCGAGATCCAGACCACGGCTGGGGGTCCCTCGCCCTTCCAGTTGATCGTCCGCCAGAAAAGCAATGTCCGCGCGCAGACGCTGCTCCAGACCACCCGCCAAGTCATCGGGACGCGAGGCGGAGCTATTGCAACCACTCCCAGCCGCGGCCAATAAACAAATGGAAACTGCAGCGGCAAGAAATAACGCAAGGCCCTGGGCCCCCGCCTTCCGCTCAACCGCCACCCAGCGACTATACACGGGCATGTTGGGCCTTCTCGAAAAGCGAACGGAACGACAGCGCCGCCGCGCCGGTGATTGCCGCCCGGCCTTCCAACGCGGAAGGACGCAGCAGTAGATTCCGAAAATTCAGAAATTCTCTCCCATCGGCGAACTGGTCGCGAATCACGGTGTCTACCAGCGGCCAGGCTTCGGTCAACGTGCCGTCGATGATGACGGCATCGGGGTCGAGGCCCCAAACGATGTTGGAAATCCCGACGCCCAGGTAGCGGGCCGTTGTTTTGAGAGCGCTGACCGCGGCCTGGTCTCCGGACATGGCCAGGTGGCAGATCTGTTTGGCGCGCGTGGTGACGTCGCCACCAGCGGCGGCGCGTCCAGTGCCGTTCTGCGACCGGTACCGCTCGCAGATTGCCGTGTCGTTGGCTAGTTTTTCCAGGCACCCAGGACGGTCGTGACGGGCGCTGCCTTCCTGGTCGTCGATAACCATCTGCCCAAACTCACCGGCCGCCATGTGCTGTCCGTAGAAGAGTTCGCCTTCGAGCATCATGCTGACGCCGAGCCCTTCATCAATCTTGACGAACAGCAGGCAATGGGCGTCGCGCACGTCGGGGCTGCCGTAGTGATATTCGGCATATGCCGCCGCTCTGACGTTGTTTTCGACGTAAACGGGCAGTTGCAGGCGCGCTTCGAGGCGCTCACGCGCCGGCACTTTTATCCAGTGCTCGTCGTTACCGTGCTCGACGACGCCGTCGCGGCTGTTGATCAGCCCGCGCACGCTGACGCCGATTCCTTCCACCCGCAGGCCGCCGGAATCCGCCAATAGGGTCTCGATCTGGCCGGCTACGGCATCCAAGGCTTCGGCGGGGTCGGAGGGCGTCCGGAAAAAGGCGCTATCGAGGATGCGGCCGTTCAGCGCTCCCAAAGAAACACGCGTTTCCCAAGTGTGGATGTCGACGCCGACTGCGCGGTGATGTTCGGTATCGAGCCGCAAATGGACCGCCGGCCGGCCGCCCGTGGACCTTCCAAGACCTTCTTCCACCACCAGTTTACGGTGAGCTAATTCGCTGATAATGCGGGACACAGAGGCTTCCGAAAGACCCGCTCGCTGCGCGATTTCGCTGCGCGAAAGTCGAAGGTGGCGACGCAACAGGCGCAGCACGCGCGCCCGGTTGGCGGCTGCCTGTGGCACGGAATGCCGACGGACTACCATGGGTAACCCCCAATGCTACGCGAGGCGGCGGAATTGTGCAAACTTTTTTTCCTGATGCAATAAAGAACAGCGCATCCTCTCAAAGAATCGCGAGGCTATCGCGGAGCCTGCCAGCCGCCCGGCGCAGCCTGAATCTCCCATTACAAGCTGTTGACAACACCTTCCGGGCTGAGTTAGTCTTACCGAAAACCCTCCTGGATGCGGGTTGAGGATCCGTGTACCAATCGAAAGTTATATCCACTGTGCAACAAAGTGCCTAGGGCGATCCCCCTAGAGCCATTGCCGCAGCGGCACAGGAACCTCACTTTTTTAGTATCGCGAACCGACTACTGCTGATAAGGGGCAGAAGCATGAAACGTAACTTTGGTGGCATCCCGTTTATCGGGCTCGCCGTCTTGCTGACGGCTGTTCTAGCGATACCGGCGCTCGCGCAAACCGGCCTCGGAACGGTCAAAGGGACCGTGTTAGACGCGACCGGCGCCGCGATTCCCGCGGCGGCCGTAACTCTCACCAATCAAGCGACCAACGTTAGCCGGGAATCGCAAACCTCGGACGTGGGCAGCTACGAATTCCCCGCCCTTCCCATCGGCTCCTACAAACTGAGCGTGCAGGCGGAAGGCTTCAAGCGATACGAAGGCACGTTCACGCTGCAGGCCGGGCAGACGGTGGCGATTGACCCGGGCCTGGAGGTTGGCGCGGTCGATACGGTCATTGAAGTGACCGGGGCGGCTCCGATCATCACCACGACCGGGATGGAAGTGTCGGACGTGAAAGATTCTCTTCGCATCCGGCAGTTGCCGCTCAACGGCAGGGCGATCACCAACCTTTTCGATCTAACGCCAGGTGTTGAGGGCGGCGGCAACGCTCGCGTCAACGGCATGAAAGTCGGGTCGACCGAAATGACCTTGGACGGCATGTCGCTGGTTGACCGTTTCGGCGGCGGCATTGCGCGCGTGCAGCCCGGGCTTGACACGGTGGAAGAATTCCGGATCGAGACCGTCGGCTCCAACGCCCGTAATTCGCGGCCGGCCACGGTTACGCTGGTGACCAAGAGCGGTACCAACGAATTTCACGGCAGCGCCTTCGCCACTCACCGCAACAACGCGGCCGGGCTGCGCGCGCGGCAGCGGCAGGATGGCGCCACATCCGCCAAGCTGATCCGCAACGAGTTCGGCGTTTCCGGCGGCGGGCCGATCATCAAGGACAAGACCTTTTTCTTCGCCGCCTACGAGGGCGGCCGGATCCGCGAGAACTCTTACGCCGAGACCTCCGTTCCGCTGGCCAACATGTGGGACGGGGACATGAACAACATCTTCCAGGATCTGCAAAACCAGACCTTCGTTTACGACCCGTTTTCCACGAACGCGGAAGGTTTCCGGCAGTTGTTTCCCAACCAAGTGATTCCGCAGAGCCGGCTGAGCGAGTACGGCAAGATCATGCGCACCTTGACGCCGACGCCGACCAATAGCGTCGATCCGTTCGAGGGGCCGAATTTTCAGACCTTCTATCCGCTAACCAACGACATCGATCAGTTCACCATCAAGGGCGATCATGTCTTCTCCGAGAAAGACAACATCTCGGGCCGATTCACGCGCGCCGACCGCGCCAGCATCCGGCAAGGCGGCCGCTTTGGTTTTCCGCCCCCCGGCTGCGACAACTGCGGCGGCAGCGGGCTCCAGGACGCCCGGGTTTACAACAGCATGGCGCGCTGGACGCGTACATTCACTCCGACGTTCATCAGCGAGTTGCAGGTCTCCAACCACCGCTCGGTGAATAACTCGGGAACGCTCGGCAACGATACGGCTTGGGCCGATATGCTCGGGCTGCCCAATCCGTTCGACGTGACGGGCTGGCCGACCATCTACGGCGCCTATCCGTTCCTCTATGGCGGAGGCTGGGACGGCGACAACCGCAAGGATGAGAACCTGACTTCCTACCAGATCGACGAGAACATCACCTGGATCAAGGGCAAGCACTCGATCCAGTTCGGGGCCAAGCTGCGCCAGGAGTACAACAACATCCAGGAGCTACAGCAGGCCCAAGGGTCGCACGATTTCTATACCAACTGGACTTCGCAGTGGGACCCCGAAAACGAAGCCGCGGCTCCGTTCACCGGCTTCGACCTTGCCACCACGATGCTCGGTATTCCGACAGGTTTGCGCAACCAGGCCAACCGCGGCTTCTTCTATTTCGAGCAGTTCGAGGCGGGGCTTTACTTCCACGACAGTTGGAAGGTCAGTCCGCGCCTGACTCTCGACCTGGGGCTGCGCTACGACCGCTGGTCGCCCTATGGCGAGAAGCGAAACCGGCTGTCAAATCTCGATCTCACCACGATTGACAGCACGTTCCAGGTCGTCACGCCGGGAAGCACGCGGGCGGAGGACGTCTCCGGCGTGCTGCCTTCGATGCTGCAATCCTACGCCAACCGGGGATTGAGCTGGGTGACGGCGGACTCGATCGGATTCCCGGGCAATCTGGTGCCCGCCGACAACAATAACTTCGGCCCGCGCATCGGCGCAGCCTTCCGGCTCACCGATAAGTTCGTTCTACGGGCCGGGTATGGCGAGTATTTCTGGACCATGCCGCTGTCGCAAATTCTGCAGGCGGCGCGCACCAATCCGCCGTTCAATCTGCGATTCGTCAACATCCTCGCCGACCGGAACGGACAGGAGCCCTACTACGCTCTCAGAAATGCTCCGCAGCCGAACGAAATCCTGCCGAACGCCACCGTCGATATCAATTCCGCGGCGGGCATCAGCACCAACGCACTCGGCATGGACGTGTGGGACGTCAACGATTGGCGCGACAACCGCGCGCAAACCTGGCACTTCACCATGGAGCGCGAGCTGGCCGGCGATACGGCTCTGCGCCTGAGCTATGTCGGAACGCACGGGCGTGACCTGGAGCAGAAATTCGAGGTCAACCCGCGGGAGTCCGAATGGAACTACCAGGCCAGAACGGGGCTGATTGTTCCCGGCAGACGGGACGACCTTCGCGCCAACAGGGAGTGGGCGCCGCGGGGAACCAATCACACGGGCTTCTCGAACAGCCACGCTCTGCAGGCGGAGATCGAGCGCCGCTACTCGAACGGCTTGGCCTTCCAGTGGTTCTATACGTTCACGCGCGCGATGACAACGAACGACACCGGCGGGTTCACCAGCGGCGGCGGCAGCATCAATGCCGCGGGCGCCGGATCCGGCCTGAGCGTTCCGGAGAATATCCAGCTCCTGGGGGCTCCGAACCTGACCTACGAAGAGCGCTTGCGGCTCGGCTATACCAACTCCGGCGAGGTGCCCCCTCATCGCGTCCGATGGAATGCGATTTACGACTTTCCCTTCGGCAAGGGTAAAAAGTGGGGTAACGGCGCTTCGGGCGTATTGAACCACCTGATCGGCGGCTGGCAGATCGCCTCGATCGGAAACTGGCGCAGTGGGCAGTGGAGGAATGTCAATACCGCGCGCTATCTATTCGGCGACCCCACGCTGGCCGAAGACGAGCGCCTCGAGTTGACGTTTGGCGGGCGCCAGCAACGCGTGTTCTTCCGGGGCGATTTCAATCCCCTGGCCGCCACCGGTGTCGACCAGGCTGCGCTGCAACAACTGGTGCCTGTCGACCGTGCTCAACGCACCCTGCGCCCGCTCAACCCGGTTCGAGGCGATAATAGCCTGCCGCAGGTGTTGGGGGACGGCTCGATTCGTATCACCCCGCTCGGCGACACGGTCAGTTGGAACCCTCGGAACTTTTTCCTGGGCGCTTCGGCTTGGAACGTCGATCTGTCGCTTTTCAAGACCTTCTACGTCACCGAGGCCGTCAACGTTCGCTTCACCGCGGACTTCTTCAACGCCTTCAACACGCCGATGGACCGCAACCCCGACGCAACAAGTGGGTTGCAGGACCTCGGGGTTCAAGACAATGATCCGCGCATCATCCAGTTCTCGCTGCGGTTGAACTGGTAGCGGCTACCGAAGCGGCTTCTTTCTGTTTGAGCGGGGCCTGCGGGCCCCGCTTTTCTTTTGGGCACAGTTTCTGCTTTGCTGAGGGGTGACAACCTGGAGCCGCGCGGTCAACGAAATGGTGGACGGGAGAAAAGAAATGCGAACTGCCTCACGGGTTTGGGCGGTCGTTTCGAGAGGCGCGCCATGGCTAGCCGTGGTGTCTCTGTGCGCGGCGCCTCAGAATGACACGCGGCGCGCCATGGAGGTTCGCGCCGGAGAGAGAATCAGCCTCTCGGGACGCGTAGTTCTGGCCGACGGTACGGCACCGCCCGACACGGCCCTGATCGAAACCATTTGCGGGGGCCGGCGGCATTTGCAGGGCAAGACCAAGAGCGACGGCGCATTTCAGGTCGCGCTGGGAAACGACCCCACCGCATCGATGTCGAACGCGCGTGATGCCGGGCCCGTGGGAGTCGACAGTGACAGTTTTGGGCGGGCCAATGCGGGCAGCATGGACTCGCTTGGCCACGTCGATCTGACGGGCTGCGAATTGCGGGCGGCGCTACCGGGTTACTCTTCCTCCGTGGTAAACCTGGGCCGCCGCAGCGTCTTCGAAAGCCCGGAGATCGGCAACCTCGTATTGACGCCCTATGGCAAAGGCGGCGACCCGACCGTCAGTGCGACGACTTTGCAGGCGCCGAAGGAGGCTCAGAAGGCCTACGAAAAAGGGCTCAAGGAAGCCCGCGCCGAAAAGCCCAACTGGGACCGCGCGGCGAAAGACCTCGCCAAGGCGGTTGCATTGTACCCGCAGTTTGCCGAAGCCTGGTACGAGTTGGGCGAAGCTCGCCTGCGGCAGCAGGATGTTGAAAAGGCCAAGCAGGCGTTTCAGCGCTCGATCGAGGCGGACGCCAACCTGCAAAAACCGTATCCGCCCCTGTCCCTGATCGAGCTCAAGCAAGGGAACAAGGAAGAGGCGGCCCGGCTCGCGGACAAAGCTGTGAGCCTGAATCCCGGGTTGACCGAGGCTCAATTCTATGCGGCCATGGCCCACTTCATGCTCGGCAATTTGGACCGCGCCGGCGAGGCTGCCAATACGGTGAAGCAGCAGGGCGGAGAGCAAATGTATCCGCGGGTGCTCGTCATCCTCGGCGACTACTATTCGCAAAAGCAGGATTTCCCGGCCGCGACGCAAGCCTATCAGCAGTACGTAGCTCTCGAGCCGGACTCGCCGATGGCTGAGCAGGTGCGCAAGCGTTTGGAAGAGTGGAAGGCGCTGGAGATGAAACAGTAGCCGTAGCAAAGGCCCTGTGCCATTTGCATCGCGCCCTGGTTGTGATCGCGGTGCGGGAATCGCCGGCGGCAAATTTGCCGAATACGAATCAGCGTGTCTGACAATACCCTTACAGCCGTTTTTCAAAGCCGGCGGCGCGCTGCATCGTTTGTGCCCGCCATGATTGGGCTTCTTTGCCTGGCATGCGGCAAAACTCCGCCTCCCCAGGTGGAACTCTATCGCTTCGACGACCATCTGGAATCCGCGACGGTTTCCGCGCCCGATATTTCGTCGTCGGCCGGCCTGGCCGAACCCATCGTCTGGCGGTTCGACAGCGGCAAGACGGACTGGAAACTCCTGCGGGGCGCGATGGACTTCCAGGAAGGGTTTTTGATTCTGAAGGGCCGGGGAAACACTCCGGTCATTGCGTCACCGGAAAACCAGGCCATCAATTGGAGCCGCTATGAGAGTGTGCTGATCCGGATGGGCGCCGAGCGAGGCTCGGAAACCAAGATCAAAATCGGCCAATGGGAAAGCTCGATAAAACTGGGCCCGCCAAAAGACTTCCGTGTCTATCGATTCAACCTGGACCTGAGTTTTCCGAACTACAATCGGCCTCTAGCCATTATGCCGACTGATAGTCCGAACGATACGGTCGCGATTGAGTACGTCGAGCTGGTGCCTCGCAAATCCCTGTTTCCCGACGCAGTTGGCCGGCTCACGGTGGGTAAAAGGGAGGAATATCGCAGCACGGTGTATGCACACTCGCCGTCTTCCTTTACATATGAAGTCCCGATAAGCGGGAAAACCTTGCTCCATTTCGGTATCGGAGTGGCCGAAACAGGTAAGCCCGTAGAGTTCGAGGTGCGCGCATCGGCCGAAGACAAGATTCTCTATTCGAAAAAGCACGACGATCCGGAAACGTGGGTGGACGCCGCGGTGGACCTTTCGGCATACGCAGGCCAGAACCTTCGGCTGGCGTTCAAGACCAAGGCGGAAGAAGGCGTGGTTGGCTTGTGGGCGAATCCATTGCTCACCAACGACGCTCCAAAGCCTCGCCCCAACGTATTGGTTTACATGATCGACACGTTGCGCGCCGACCGTACGAGTCTCTATGGCCATGAGCGGGACACGACTCCTTTTCTGAAAAGGCTGGGATCCCAAGGCGTAGTTTTTGAAGACTGTCACGTGCAGTCCACCTGGACCAAGCCGTCGGTGGCGTCGTTGATGACCTCCCTCTATTCGGTCACGCACGGAATTTACCAGGAAACCGATCGGATTCCGGCGGGCGCCACGACGCTCGCCGAACAGATGCGTCAAGCGGGATATGTGACGGCAAGCATGGTGTCGAACCCCTTCGCGGGCCGCACGACGGGCCTCGACCGCGGTTTCGACTACGTGAGCGAGTTTCCGGCCGTGCAGCGATACAACTCGGAGTCTCAGCGCGCCACCGATTCCGAAGCCTTGAACGGCCTGCTGCTGCCCTGGTTGGAACAGCACCATGACGAGCCGTTTTTCCTCTACGCTCATTCCACCGACCCGCATGCTCCGTTCCGGCCTCCGGCGGCATTCGAGGCTGCGTTTGCCAACGCTAAAGAGACGCCGCAATTCGACAGCGACTACCACAATATGGCGGGCATTCGCGATTTGGGCGGCCCCATATTCAGCCGCGAGGAATCCAGCAAGAGAGGGCTGGATCCGAAGGACTACATCCGCCGGGCTCTGGACCGCTATGACGGCGAGGTTGCTCACAACGACAAAAGTATTGAGATTCTTGTGGACAAGCTCAAAGAACTCGGCGTGCTCGACAACACTTTGATCGTTGTTGTCTCCGATCACGGCGAAGAGTTCATGGAACATGGCTGGACCGGCCATGGCTCCACGCTCTATCAGGAGCAGACTCATGGCGTGTTTCTGATGTGGAATCCGCGGTTGTTGCCGGCGCCGCGCAGGGTATCCGAGCCGGTGCAGTTGATTGATCTGATGCCGACGATTCTCGATCTGCTAGGTATTCCGGTCCAAGGCGTAGTGCAGGGTCAGAGTATTGCTCCGCTGGCCCTGGGCCAGGATTTCGCGAGGAAGGGACCGGTCATGACCTCGCGCATACCGCAGGTCGCGACCAGCCCCGTGCCAGTGCCGGAGAATCTGACGCGGACCGTTGCGCGGCTCGACCCGCAGTGGAAGCTGATTTTTCGCAGCGACGCCAAACGCTCCGGGCTCAACGAGATCGAACTTTATGACCGCAAAGCCGACCCTGGCGACCAACATAATGTCGCCGAGCAGAACCCGCGGGTTGTCGAGCGCTTCATGCCCGGAATCCGGGAGTGGATCGAGGGACAGCAGCAAGTGAGCAAGATGCTAGGCCCGGGCGGGCAATCCACCTTGGACGCCCAAACGATCGAGCGGCTGCGCAGCTTAGGTTATATAGGCGGCGCTACGCCGCAACAGTAGCGGCGGAAACGGCGCGGCGATGATGCCGATAGCCGCCACAGCCGGGTTCGCGCCGCTCCCATCAGCGCACGCGCAGCTCGTGGCGGTGCAAATGATTGCGATGAAGCTGGAAGGCCTGATAGAGCTTCTCGCGACCGTATCGGACGTCAGGCGTGAAGTGGAAGCTCCACGATTCATTGTCGAGCAGTAGCTCGATTGCCGTGCCGGGCGGCGTTTCGGGTGACAGCCGAATCAAGCTCGTGCGATACTGCGCGCCGGTCCATTCCCTTTGTTTGGTCTCGCGAATGTCTCCGATTTCGGCCACGTGGGGCGAATCAGTGTAAACCTTGCAGCGGTACCAGTTGTTCTTATCGAACGGATCCATGCCCTGAGCCATCTCCACCCAGATGGCCGCTTCTTCGCCCGGTTCGAGAACGCCATTGCCGTTTCCTGAACCTTCCGTGACTTCGCGCTCGATGGATTCGCCGCCGCCCTGATTGCCTGCCTGGTGAAATACGTTGAACTTCATGGTGCGGCCATCGAGTACTTCGATCGCGGCCGGCTCCGGAACGGATTCGGGAATGATCAGCACATCCACGATCTCGTCGGAGCCGTACCAGCCGTCGTAAGTGAGGTGCAGATCCAATCGCGCCGGCGCGAAATAGCCTTCGCCGGCTGTAAAGCGCGCTTTCAAGCCGTCCGACAAATCGATGGCTTGACCGGGTGCGATTTCGGGAATCGTCACCGGACCCTGCGACAACCGCACGGTCGGATATTTACTCGACACCTCGACCTTTACGCTCTCCATCGGCTCCGCGCGGGGATTGTAAATGCGAATCGGGAGCGGTACATCGCGGTTCGGAGCCACACGCAGCTTGTCTTTGCTGGTCAGCGGCAGCAAGACGGGAGGCTGCGCCCCGGTGCCTGGTCCGGCGAAGCTGATTTGATGGCCCGCGCCGTCCACGCGAAAACGGATGCGGCCTTTTGCGTCCGCCGTGACCTGGCTTTCCTGGGTCTTGCCGGAGGTCAGGTTGTAGTCGACAAGGCGGTAGTTTGCGCCTGCCTGGTACACGGGACTTGTGGTGACGCTAATCTCGCGGCCGTCGACTGGAGGCCCATCGGGCGCCCACTGGCGCGTCGTCACACGCAGGCTTCCTTGTCGAACCTCCTGCAGATAGGTCAGCCCTGGCGCGGCGCCCGTGGTCTCGACGTGATAGCCCCATACGTCGAAAGAGCGGTAGGGGTTTGCGTGATGGAACACCACGGGCACGTTGTCGAGTTCGGAGCGCTCGAAGGCGCGCGCGTGGAAGGCGAAGGTTTCGCCGATCGAAGTTGCCCAATGGCGGTGGTACTCGTCCTGGCGGAACTCGAAATCCACGTCGTGCGCGCGGGCGTAGGCCACACGCGTCTCTTCGTGATATTGGCTGATGTAGTCGCCGCTGGCGCGAATCAGGCGGACCATCGAATGGGTGTGATTCGAGACGTGATCTTTGGGCCGCCACAACACGCGATGGCCTTTGTCTCCCGCGAAAAACTCCGGACCCGGATTGAACGACGACGCGCTGCCGATCAGGTCAGGGTAGCGGGCGCTGAGGTAGAGGCTCATGAAACCGCCCATGCTCAATCCGGAGATCGCGCGATGGCGGCGGTCGGTCAGCGTGCGGTACTGGCCGTCGATGTGCGCAATCAGCTCTCGAAAATATTCGCCGAAATCATAGTCGCCGCCTTCTTCGCGCACGTCCCAGGGCGAACCGCCATAGAAACCCGTGTAGTCTTTCGCGACGTAGCCATCCACGGAAACCACGATCACCTGGTGCGCGCCCACGAAGGCGCTGATCTTCGGAACCGTATCGGCGCCCTGGTCGTAGTGCTCGAGCGTGTAGCGGTCACTGTGACCGTGAAAGTAATAGATCACCGGGTAGCGGACTTCGCTCGTCTCGTATCCGGGCGGCAAAAAAACGCGGTAGTGGCGCTCTTGACCGAAGATTCTGGAGGGGTGCGTGCGGTCGGAAAACGGTTCAGCCGCTCTGGCTAGCGGCGACAGAAAAAACGATAGAAGAACAATGAAAAGGATTGGCATATCGAGATCCGCAGGCCCGCCTCATCCGCAGTGTTCGCCGGTCTGTGTAGGGGCGTCGCGTGCTACGCCCGCCTCGCGCGCCGCAGACAAATTTGCGCAGGCAACCCTTGCTGGATTCGTATGCAACAGACCCACGGATTGAAGGAACCCCCTGGCGAGGGCGTAGCACGCTACGCCCCTAGAGGCGATCGCGGCTCCGGGTTCCACTGCACGCCAGCGGTAAGCGTCAGCGCGCATCCAGAACCGTCACGCCTCAAAAACCCAACGCCCGCCCACCATGGTCCTCTCAACCTTGATGTCGATGATCGAAAACGGATCGACTCTGGTGGGATCTTTCTCCAGCACGACAAGATCGGCCAGTTTTCCGGCTTCGATCGACCCCTTGAGGCGCTCCTCATAGGAGGCGTAAGCCCCGTTGAGCGTACCGACGCGCAAAGCCTGCTCCACTGATACGCGCTGATGGGGTCCCCATAGCGTTCCTTTGATGTCGGTGCGCGTGACGCTCGATTGCAGCGCCATCATCGGCTCGAAGGGCCCCGGCGGATAATCGGAAGCCTGGGTCACGCCGATGCCGGCGTCGAGAAAGCTGCGCACGGCGAACATGTGGTTCAAGCGCTCGGCCCCGTATTCACGCATCTTTTCGCCGTGATAGTAGACGTAGGTCGAGAACGGCGTCGGAATCGCGCCGAGGGCTTTGATGCGCTGAATCAACGAATCGTTGATCACCGTGCAGTGTTCCAGGCGGAAGCGCGGGTCGCGCCGCGGCCGTTCGCGCTGCAAACGCTCGTAGATCCGCAGGGTCATGTCGATCGCCACGTCCCCGTTGGCGTGAGTGCCGATTTGCCAGTCCGATTCGTGCGCACGGCGGGCCTGCTCGTAGAGTTCGGCTTCCTCCGTAACCAGAATGCCGAAATCGTTGGGACGCCCTTCGTAAGGCATGGAGAGCCGGGCCGTGCGTTCGGAGATCGAGCCGTCGCACACCAGCTTGATGCCGCCGACCTTTACGTGCTCGTCGCCAAGGCCCGTGCGCACGCCAGCCGCCACCATCTCATCGAGGTGATCGTAGACGATGAAACAGTAAACACGCACCGCCAGTTCACCCGCGTCACGGGCATCCTGGTAGGCGCGCAGGTCGTCGGGGCCGCCCTCGGCGTCGTGAACCGAAGTCACGCCGCTGCGCGACATCATCTGGGAGATCAGCTTCGCGCCCGCCCGGTAGTCGTCGCGAGTGTAGGTAAACGGAATCTTTTGCCAGAACGGATCGACGGCCCGCTCGGCTAGCCCGCCGGTTAGCTTGCCGGCGGAGTCGCGAAAGAACTGGCCTCCTGGCGGGTCCGTTGCGGTTTCACTGACCGCGGCCGCGCGAAACGCGGCTGAGTTGACGTAGGCGGTGTGTCCGCCGCGGTGCTGAATGAATACCGGGTGGTTTACGGTTGCACCGTCCAAGTCCTGGCGCGTCAGCTTGCGGCCTTCCCGCGTCTTCGTATCGTCGTACTTGAACCCGACCACCCATTCGCCGGCCGGCGTGCTCGCCGCGCGGTCGCGGATTGTACTCTGTATCTCGGCGATCGAGCGCAGGTCGCAATCCACCCATCGCAGGTGCCGGATGCCGGAGTAAACAGGGTGCGTGTGTGCGTCGATGAATCCCGGCGTGACGGTGTTTCCAGCAAGATCGATTTTCTTCGTTCGCGCGGTGGCCATCGCAAGCACGTCTTGGTTATTGCCCACGGCTATGAACCGTCCGTCGGCGATGGCGACGGCCTGCGCCCTCGGCTGTTGAGCGTCTACGGTGAGAATGTTGCCGTTGTGCAGGATCAGTTGCGGCTCGGTGCGCCCGGCGCGAAGCAGCGCCGCGCCGCCAGCCAGCGCCAGAAAGCCTCGCCGCGAATACGGCCCGAGAGCCGAGCGACGACGCGATGCATCGACGAATTGAACCGCCATTTGTTTTTTCAAGTCCAAGATTCCCAATCCATCAGACGAGTCCCCGTGCAACTGTTCGATTCAGCGCCCGGCTCGCCCAGGTTGTTTTCGAGCAGACGATAAGCTTCGAGCCACACGTACGTGTCGCGATGGTGGTGGAACGATGTTGCGGGCGAGCCCTGGAAGATGACATTCACAATGCGTTCCATGGGCGGATCGTAACACACCGATCAGCGCTTCCGTGCGCATGGTGATAGGCAGAAGTTGGCTATGATCTCCCGACGCGGCGGGATACACGCGGCCCGCGCCAAGCCGCTCGCTGTCAGTCATGCGGGAATGGATCGAAACTCCAATCGCGCTCCAACCTGGATATTGCGTCGCGAGCTGACCTGGCCGTTCCAGAGCCAAAGCTGGGGCTGGCCAAATCGTTGTCAAAGGCGGGCTACCCGCTCGCATCGCGGGGTTACTAAGCCTCACGGACGATCGCGCGCCGGCAGTGCATCAACGGCCACGCCGGTTGCGGCTGTCCCTTCCATCGCCGGACTTCGGGGCCTGGGACGGCCGAGTATCGCCTCCACGCAACGTCCAACTCGGCATCCGGATCGAGTTCTAACGCCGGAAACGACTTGTCTCTTCTCGCTTGAACCGCCGGCGCCATCCGAAGCTTCGGGTGGCGCCGGTTTTGCTTTCCGCGGAGTCCGTGCATCAACGGCTTGAAGCTTCCACGCGGCATACGCGCAGTATAATTGAGTTCTGTGCGTCAACTGCGACTCGTACAACAGTTGAGCACCTGCTGCAGACTTCGTAATGTCTCCAAGGTCTTCAGGGCGTAGCTTCGCGGACGGATTTCGTTCCGCAAGCCGGCGGTGCGTCGTTGCTGGTGCGCTGGTTCTGTTCACTCCGTGGATAGCGGCACGCGGCGCCGGTTCTCCGGAAGACCTGCTGCGGGAAGTGCAGAGGCTGCTCGAGACAGGGCAACTTTCCGTCGCGGAGCAGAAGCTGGAGGCAGCTCTGCCGGCTTATCCGGACGATCCGCGGCTCCACAATGCTCTCGGCATCGTCAGCGCGCAGCAGGGCGGCTTTGAGGCGGCGGAAAGGCATTTCCAAAAGGCCATCGAACTGGCGCCACGCTATGTAGATGCTCTGCTCAATTTGGGGCGTCTGTATCAGCAAACTCCCAGCGACTCCGGCATGGTCGCCAAGGCGGTTGCTGCGTATGAAGCTATCATCGGCTTTGACCGCGGCCATGTGGAGGCCAACTACCAGCTCGCCGTGTTGTTGCAGCACCGTGGCGCCTACGAGCAGTCGCAGGCTCACCTGGACCGTTTGCCGAACGCGGCACAACAGCGTTCTCAGGCGCTTTCGGTTCGTTGCGCGAACCTAGCCGCCTTGGGAAAGGCCAAAGAGGCCGAGCAGGCCGCGCGAGACCTGCTGGGGGCTGGCGATCTTTCCGAACTGGACGTGACCTCGATCTTGGCCGTGCTCGAGGGCGCTGGGCAGACCAGCGTCAGCATCGTGCTGCTCGAAGGCTTGGCCGCCAGGCGAATCGCCTCGCATGAGAGCATTCGCCAGCTAGGGCTGGCCTACGAGCGTGAAAACAAGCTGCAGCCCGCTCGCGAAAACCTCGAAAAGGCCGCTCCAGGGTTCAAGGAAAACCTTACGCCCCTGCTGCGCGAGCTCGCGCGGGTCTCCTACAAGCAAGAGGACTACAAAGGCGCGCTAGGCTACCTGGCGCACGCCCGCGATCTCGAGCCTGGCGACGCTTCGATTCACTTCTTTTTCGGGATGACGTGCCTGGCCGCTGAGTTGGTCATCAAGGCGCGCAATTCGTTGCAGAAAGCCGTGGAGTTGTCGCCCGATCAGCCTTACTACAACTACGCGCTGGGTGCTGTGTTGTCCACGCAGCGAACGCCGGCAACGCCGTACCCTACCTCCAGAAGTTTCTGTCGATGAAGCCCGGGGACGTGCGCGGGAGACTCTCGCTCGGCGTTGCGCTGTATCGTAGCGGAGACTACGAACGAGCCCAGCACGAATTCGAAGCCGTCGCCCAGATGAAAGAAACCACCGCCGTCGCGAACTACTACCTTGGCCGCATCGCTCTGCGGAACAATGACCTCGATCAAGCCGAACAGTACCTCCAGCAAGCCATCGACCAAGAGCCGGAATATCCCGATGCCCATGCGGATCTTGGACTGGCCTACATCCGGCAGGGCCGGCATGAGGACGCGGCAAAGGTACTCGAAAAAGCGATGAAGATAGACCCCGAGAGCTATCGAACGAACTTGAATCTGCTGCTGCTCTACCAGCGAACGAAGGATACTCGCCAGGATGCGCAGAAAGAGAAGTTCGAGCGGCTGCAGAAGCAGCAAGAGGAAAAGCTCGAGCTGGTTATGCGATCGATCGAGGTTCGTCCGTATTGACTAGCCGCGGCGTAGCTGGCACGAAAAACAATGTGGTGGCTGACTAAGAGATTGGCCTGGCGCTGTTTGGGAACCAGGATGGGTCGAAAAATCGCAGCGCTTGCGCTTGTGGCCGTGGCGTGTTTGGCGCCAATAGGCCGTGCCGCCGAAGCGGTGCGCTAGCGGCCATCCCCGGCAGCCTGATGGCGTTGCGCATGAAGCAGCAACTGGAAAAGCAGCCGTAGATCTTCGGCGTTGGCTAGCGGGTTAGCAACGCAGCTTCACGATCGAATGTATCGTTCACTGAGCATTGTTTGGCGGTCCGCCATTTGCGCGGCGGCTTTGTTCGTCGTGCTTTGGGCGGCAACAAGCGGGCCGGCCGTCGCGCAGTCCGTGGAAACCCTGCCGGCGGTTGAGAATTCGGCCGTGATAGCAGACGCTCTGCCGCTATCATCCGGCGAGCGGGCGCGCTTCGAGCAGGCTATTCGAAATAAACAGTGGAGCGAAGCTGAGAAGGTGTTGGCGGCGGCATATGAACGACACCCAGACTCCGCCGAGCTGCTAAAAACTCTCGCGAAGATCTCGTTTCAGAACGAAAATTACTGGAACACCGCCATCGCCTACAAGAAGGCGGAAAAGATCGAGCCGCTCGACGAGCAAAGCCGGTTCTCCCTCGCGATGGCATACATTGTGCTGGACCATCGCGACTGGGCGCAGCCGGAGCTGCGATCGCTCGCCGAGGCCAACCCCGGCAACCCGCTCTATCTCTATTGGCTGGCGCGGCTAGACTACGACGGCCAGATGTTCCCCGACGCCATCGAAAAGCTCAACCGGGTGATCGCTATGGACGCGTCATTCCTTCGCGCCTACGACAATCTCGGGCTCTCGATCGAGGGCGCCGGCCGTCATGACGAAGCCTTTGGGGCGTTCGAGAAAGCTATCGAACTCAATCAGAAACAGCCGATTCCCTCGCCGTGGCCTTCGCTCAACTTGGGCACGATGCTCTATCGCCTCGGCCGTACGGAAGAAGCGGAACTGCATTTGCGCGAAGCTGTCCGGCTCGACCCGAAGCTGGCGCAGTCGCAGTATCAACTTGGTTCGCTGCTCGAGACGCGCGGCGAGCTAGAGCAGGGGCTTGCACATCTTTCGCGGGCGGCCGAGTTGGATCCGTCGGACCCGAAACCTCATTACGCGCTCGGAAGGCTCTACCGGCGACAAGGGGACGAAGAGAGGGCGCTGGCCGCCCTCAGACGCTTCAGCGAACTGGAAGAAAAACGCAAACAGGAAAAAAAAGGTCCGCGATAGCGCCATCGCTGGCCACTCTTGCCGCTGCCAATGATCCCGAAAAAATTGCGGAATCGGCCACGGAAGCAATGCGATCGCCGGCTGCACGCCCGTGGCATCGATTCGCATCGCCCGTTGCGCGCCCGTGGCATCGCGTTGTGCGGCCGATCTCTTAGGACAGCCTTGGCCTTCTGCCTATTGCTGACCGCGGTCGCATCGCCACAGAAATGCGCTGCGCAGGGGATGGCCAGCGGCAGTCACACCGCTGCCCCGGGCCTTGCCGGAGGGAGCGGCGCTTCCCGAGGTGAGTTACGTCGATATCGCCGCGCAAGCCGGTCTGACGGGCGTGAACGTGTCGGGATCGCTTTCGAACGCGACCTACATTGTCGAAGCCACCGGTACCGGCGTCGCGATCTTCGACTTTGATCTCGATAGCCTGCAGGACATATTCTTCGTCAACGCCGACCGCTTCGGAAAAGAACGCGGGAAAGGCGCTTAACGTTACCGTACAAGCGGCGCCGAAACTTTTCCACACTCTCAGCTTGATCGCGTTGCCATCGCTTTTGTAGAAAGAAGCGCCCGGCTGGAAGACGCGTGGAGTCGACTAGCCGAGCTGCGCGGCTGCGAACCCGGCCGCGAGAATTGTCGCACTAGATCCGCACGGCTCGGAGCAAACAGCGGCCGATGCGTTTCGGGCCGGGGTTCACGAGTATTTATTCTTGTCGCGTGCGAAGGGATTGGCGAACTCGTGATCCACACCATTTCGAAAATCACCTGACTCGCATGGTGACTGCGGGACAGTTGGAAGGGTTTGCGGAGGAAACCCCTGCCTCGCCGAACCGTCGCCGCCCACGTGGGGAGAGTCCAGAGATGAGAGCGCCAGATGCGAGCCCTGAGGGATTCGCCTTAGAATCACTCGTCTCGTAGTTCTAGGAACCGCGGTAAATTCACGTCGATGCGCGAAATACCTTGGGCCATCAAGAGTTCGGCGATACAATTTCCGCAATCACGGCGAACGCCCGCATGCCGTGAATTCACGGCGGCGGATCTCGACGGCAGCAAGCGAAGGCCACGGAGGGAGCGGAAATGAATTCGATTGCGAAGCAGCTCAGCACGCAAGTCAGCACGTTGGCGTTGCTTGTGACGCTCGCGGCCTCATGCGGTTGGATACCCGCTGCGAGGGCTGAAGAGGATGCGACGTTTGGCTCCTGGGCCGTCGGGGAGGCCGCGCCTGGCCACATGCTCGCGACACATGCAACGCTGCTTCGAAACAACAAAATTCTGGTCGTTGGAGGAAGCAGCTACAACTGTTGTTTCAATTGGGGCAGAGAGGAAGCGCGCCTCTACGACATCGCCAGCGGCGCCTGGAGCGCACCGCTGTCATCTCCAGCCCCCTATGGCTCCACCAAAGACGCGTTTTGCAGCGGGCATTCGCACGATCATGCCGGAGGAGTGATTTTCCAGGGCGGCCTCGTCAGCTACGTCAACAACGGCCATGGAATTCCGGATTCGGCGCGATATGACCCGGCAAGTGGCGGCTTCACTCAGCTTACCGGCGCAGCGGCTCACTGGTATCCGACGCTCGTTACAGGGGTCGGCCACACCTTTATCTTTCCCGGCGTGAACACGCAGCCCGGAACCAAAACGGCCGAGGGCAACCAGATCCAGCGTCTGCCGTACGGAGAAACAGCTTGGTCAAGCACGGGCGTCGCCATGGATACGATCGGAACGTATCCGCGAGTCAGCCTGTTGCCCGACGGCAGGTTGTTCGTCGCCTCGCCCGCTGCTGCCGACAGAAAAAACTATACGTTCGACCCGATGACCAACGCGGTCGCGCCGGCGGGAAGCGATATCGTGCCCGAGAGCGAGCCGGGCAAGGTACACGGTTCTAAGGACACCTGGAAAGGTACCGGCGTACTGCTGCCGCTGGCGCCGGTGGGCAACAACTATCCGCAGATGCGCTTTGCGCTGATCAACGGCATCCAGTCGTATGTGAAGGATCTCGGGCAGCCCAACCCAGCCTGGCAGGCGATGGGAACACGGCCGCCGGAGCTCGGCTCTCCCCCGCCGCAGCGCACGTACGCTAATTCGACGCTTCTTCCCACGGGGCAGGTTCTCGTGACAGGAGGCGTCAAGCCGCCCGATCACGATGTACATGCCGTTAAGCAGGCGGAGCTCTACGATCCGGAGATGGACGCCTGGCTGCTGACCGCGCCAGCGGCCGTTGCGCGCAACTATCACGGCGCCGCGTTGCTGCTGCCCGATGGCCGGGTCTGGACAGCCAGCGGCAGTCAGGACCACTCCGGTTCGCAATGCGGAAATCCTGATCCATGCAACCAGGACGGCCCTGAAAAAACGGAAGAACGCGTGGAGATTTTCACTCCCTGGTACTACACGGCTGATAGGCCCGTGATCACGAACTGCCCGGCGGAGATGGTGGCCGACGGCAGGGGCTACGCAATGGGGATCGCGCCATCGAGGAGCGGGCGGGTGAACCGTGTCGTGTTGATGCGGCCGGGTAGCGCAACGCACTCTTTCGACACCGATCAGCGGCTCGTCCAACTCGACATCACATCCTCAAACGATTCCAGCATATCGTTCAACTCGCCCTACGTTGCCGCCGCCGCGCCGCCGGGAGACTACATGTTGTTCGCCCTGCGAGCCAACGCGCGCACGGGTTTCAAAAAGTGGGTGCCCTCGGTGGCCTGCTGGACGCGCATCGCAGCCCGGCGAATCGAGGGTGCGCCGATCTGGCGGTACACGGGTCCGCCGTGCAGCGGTGAGAACTGCCCGGGCTGGCAGCGTCTGGATAACAATCCCAAGACCGTCGCTATCGCCGCCGCCGGCACTCACCATCACCAGTCTCTCTATCAACTGCACAATGACGGCTGGATCTGGCGCTATACCGGTGCGCCGTGCAGCGGAGAAAGCTGCCCAGGCTGGCAGCGGCTCGACAACAACCCCAAGACGTTCGCCATCGCCGCCGCCGGGGACTATCTCTATCAACTGCACAACGACGGCTGGATCTGGCGCTATACCGGGACTCCATGCAGCGGCAGTAACTGCCCGGGCTGGCAGCGTCTCGACAAGAACGCGAAGACGATCGCCATCGCCGCCGCCGGAAGCGAGCTGTATCAGCTTCACAACGACGGCTGGATCTGGCGCTTCACCGGGACGGCGTGCAACGGCGAGAATTGCCCCGGCTGGCAGCGCCTCGACAAGAACTCGAAAACAGTTGCCATCGCCGCGGCCGGGGCCCAGCTTTTTCAACTTCACAACGATGGCTGGATCTGGCGCTACACCGGCACACCGTGCAGCGGCGACAACTGCCCGGGTTGGCAGCGCCTCGACCGGAACTCGAAGACGGTGGGCATCACGGCGGCCGGCGGCGAGCTTTACCAGCTTCACAACGACGGCTGGGTCTGGCGCTACACCGGAACGCCGTGCAGCGGCGACAACTGTCCGGGGTGGCGGCGGCTCGACAACAACTCGAAGACGGTCGCGCTCACTGCCACTGACGCCGGCCTGTTTCAACTCCACGTCGACGGCCGCATCTGGCGCTACACGGGCGCGCCGTGCGACGGCGATTCCTGCCCGGGGTGGCGGCAGCTCGACAACAATCCGCGCACCGGCATGATCGCGGCGGGCGACCCCGCAATGGTCGGCTCGGGCGATCATCTCTATCAGCTTCACACCGATCCGATCTATCAACTACACGACGGCGGCTGGGTCTGGCGTTACACCGGCACGGAGTGCGACGGAGAGTTTTGTCCCGGCTGGGAGCGGCTGGATAACAACGCAAGAACGGCGGACATCGCAGCGGCGGGCGGCGAGTTGTACCAGCGCCACAACGACGGCCGGGTCTGGCGCTACACCGGACGGCCCTGCAGTGGTGATTCCTGCCCGAGTTGGCAGATGCTCGACAACAACCCGCGCACCGGCGCCATCGCGGCCGCCGGCAACCAATTATTCCAGTTGCACAACAACGGGCGTATTTGGCGCTATTCCGGCACGCCGTGTACCGGCGACAGTTGTCCCGGCTGGCAAATGCTCGACAACAACCAGAACACGAAGGCCATCGCAGCGGGCGGCAGCCAATTATTCCAGTTGCACAAGAGCGGCGCGATCTGGCGCCACACCGGCGCGCCGTGCGCCGGTAACGCCTGTCCGAGCTGGCAGCAGCTCGACAACAACTCCAACACGATTGCCATCGCCAGCGGCGGAAATCAGCTCTACCAGTTGCACGGCAACGGCCGGGTCTGGCGCTACACCGGCACGCCTTGCACTGGCAATAGCTGCCCCGGCTGGCAGATGCTCGACAACAACCCCAACACGATTGCGATCGCGGGCGGAGGAAACCAGTTGTTCCAGCTCCATAAGAACGGTTCGATCTGGCGCCATACCGGCGCCCCATGCAGCGGTAATTCGTGCCCCGGCTGGGAGCGGCTCGACAACAATCCGAACAGCCGCGAGATCGTGGCCATGGGTAGCCACTTATACCAGCGGCACAGCGATGGCCGGATCTGGCGGTATACCGGCCCGCCCTGCAGCGGCGAAAGCTGCCCGGGCTGGCGGCAACTCGACAACAATCCCAAAACACGGCGCATCGCCGCCGGCGGCTTCCAGTGAGCCAGGAAGACGACGCGGACGGCTTTCCATGTCACGGTCGCGAAGATATCGGTGCTCGAATCTACGCTCCGAAACGTCAAAACAACAAAGGGTTGCTGAATGCCCCCGCCTGCTGAGCCGGCCTTCGATATCGAGGCGGTCTGCGACCGACCTGTTCCTGCGCCGCCGCAAGAAATCCCTCTCGGACATTCCCAGGGAAGCAAAGAGAGGCAATTGAGAGGCCCCGGTAGCGCGCCGCGCCGGAGTTCACCGCGCTCGCGGGGTCCCGCCTCCACACGACGAAAGGCAGCCGGCTCTTCGGGCGCCTTTGCGTAGACCGGCCACTGGCATATCATGTAGGTGGTGATGGGTAATGCTGAACGATGGAACCGAGTCGGGCCAGATTACCGCTCTGCTAAACCGGATCAGTACCGGTGACCCCCAGGCCCAGCAAGCCCTTATCGACGCTGTCTACGCTCCGCTCAAAGGACTCGCGGCGGCGCAATTGCGCCGCGAGCGGCCCGACCACACCCTTCAGACCACGGCGCTGGTGCATGAGGCCTACATTCGCCTTATCCAGCACGATGGGATTACGTTGCGGAACCGCGCCCACTTTTTTGCGATCGCGGCGCGGGTGATGCGGCGCGTTTTGATCGACTACGCCCGGGCGCGAAAGTCTGATAAGCGCGGCGGTGGGCAGCTTGCCGTCGAACTGCATGACGGCCTTCAGGTCAGTTCCGACCGTGTGGATGACATATTGGTATTGGATGAGGCGCTCTCGGCGCTGGCGGGTTTTTCTACGCGATTGGCCCAAGTCGTCGAGCTGCGTTTCTTCGGCGGCTTAACGGTTGAGGAATCGGCGGAAGTACTCGGCATATCCCCTCGTCAGGTGAAGCGGGATTGGAAACTGGGACGTTCCTGGTTGAAGACTCAACTCGCGGTTCGGCCATGAATATCGAGCAGTGGCAGCAGCTTTGCGCTCTCGTCGAGGAAGCAATGGAACTTCCGGAGCCGCAGAGGCTTGCCTACCTCCAGGCACGCTGTGAAGGCGACGAACAGCGGCTCGCGGAGGCGCGAAACTGGCTCGCCAAGCTACAGGACCCCACAGAAGATCGCCTGTTTACGAATGTCTCGAACGCGTTGGGTCTCATCGCCAAGCCGCGCGGGGAACCCGTGGTGCTGCTGGAGGCTGGCGAAACTCTGAATGACCGCTTCCGAATCGAGAAGCTTCTCGGCGCCGGCGGCATGGGCGAGGTCTACCAGGTCACCGATACCACGCTCAATCGCGAGGTGGCCCTGAAGCTGGTGCGCCCGCGAGGGGTCGCGTTGCGGGACTCGGCCGCCCGCTTTCGCCGCGAGATCCTCATGGCGAGGCGGGTCACGCATCCGAATGTGATCCGCATTTTCGATGTTGGGCGCTACGCGGCCGGTGGCGGCGATCTGCTGTTTTTCACGATGGAACTGATCGAAGGCCTGTCGCTCGCCGAGGGGCTGGCCGGGCGTAGAACTCTGAGCCTGAAGGCGTGCCTGAAAATTGTGCGCGAAATCGCGAAGGGCTTGGACGCGCTGCACCGCGAGGGCATAGTGCACCGCGATGTGAAGCCTTCCAACGTTCTGATCGAAGGCGCGATGGAAGATCCGCGCCGCGTCGTCGTGACCGACTTTGGCCTAGCCGTTTCCACGATCCAGTTGGGTGATGGCGAAGGAAACATCACGGCGACGGGAATGATGATCGGAACCCCCAACTACATGGCTCCCGAGCAGTTCTTGGGGCAGACAGTGACTCCCGCCACCGACCTGTACGGGCTCGGTTTGACGACTTACGAAATCTTGTTTGGAAAGGCGTTGTTCGAACCCACAAAAACGATATCCGAGAGCCTCAAGCGATTTTCCCACGCGCCCGATCTGCCGGATCTATCAGCCGAACTCCCGGCAGCGTGGCGAAACGCGCTGGCGCGAGTTTTGGCCCCCGACCCGGCCGACCGTCCGCAGAGCGTCGGCGACTTCCTGACGCTTCTGGAAGCCCCCGCGCCCGCTCCAATCGTTTCGCCGCCAGTTGCTCATGACCAATCGAGGCGGCGGTTTATGTTGAGCGGCGGAGCGGCAGGAGGCGTGGCGTTGGCTGCATGGTCGTTCGGGCTGTTCAAAACAACCGAACGAAAGGGTCACCCGACGAGCGGACCGGCCTGGGAGGCCTACCAGCGCGGGCGGTATTTGTGGAGCCAGCGGGACGCTGACTTCCTCGAAAAAGCCTCCGCCGAGTTCCGCAAGGCAATCGAACTGGAACCAGAATTCGGCCTGGCCTACTCGGGGCTGGCTGATTGCCATTCGATACGAGCCGACTACGGCCAGGGAGCGTCCGCCACGGAATTGCAGCAAGCGAGAGAAGCATCGGACGCGGCAGTTCGCCTCGCGCCCGACTACGCCGCACCCCATGCATCGTGGGGTTTGGCTGTAGGGCTTGACCCGTGGGCTGCCGAGGACCCGGACCCCGGTTTTCGCCGGGCCATCGAACTGGACCCATCCTACACTGCCGCCTTGCAGTGGCGGGGGGCATCTTTGGATCGAAGAGGCCGCTTCGACGAGGGCAGCCGGGATATCAAGGAGGCCCGGGATCGCGATCCGGTTTCGATTCAGGCTAACATTCAGCTCGCATGGCACTACTACTTCGTGAACTCCATTCCCGAGGCGATTGTCACGATCGAACGTACGCTGGAGTTGAAGCCTGATTACTCCCCAGGCTACGCCCTGATGGCATTGTGCCATCTCAAGCAACAACAGCGTGACCGCGCTCGCGAGCTAGCGCTGCATCTCGAGGAATCGCGTTTCCCCTATGTATTGCCGGTCATTGGCCATGTCATGGCGCAATGCGGAGATCCGCAACGCACTCAACAATTCGTTATGGAGTTGCAGGCCCGCCGCACCGAGGAACCGGGCCGCTGGGCTTTCCATATTGCATGTCTCCACGCGAGCTTGGATGAACGCGAGCCCGCCAGAAGTTGGTTGCAGGTAGCCTATGACGAGCGTGAGGCGGCTCTTTCCTGCCTGTGTCTTTGGCCTTACTTTGACGAGATGGCAACCGACCCCGCTGTTGCCAAAATGCGGAACCAACTGGGTCTAGCCTTGGCTCCACGGGTCGGCTAGCAGACTTGCTCCAACGAGATTCGCCAAAGGGATATGGTGATCGCCCAGGAAGGCTGGTGAATGGCGGGCTGCGCGTTGAAGAAATGTTTCGCGGCGCCCGGAGCTAAAAGGGGAACTCAAAAGGATTCATCTGTTCCTCAAGGCGCGGCTTCTTTAGCCAACCTAGCTTGACCGGCGTCGAGTAAAGGCGGCCAGGCCCCAAGGCCCTCAAAAAAGGCCGCAGCCCAGGGACCACTGCCCTGACTACCGGCACACCGAGTTGACTGCGTGTCAGATCGAGCGCGTAGCATTCCAATCCAGCCTTTGAAATCGCTTGAGTAATGGCGTCGAGACGTTCGCTGGCCGGCTCTTCCGGCGCCACGGAGCTGAGTTTCGCCGCCTCATCCGACGGCATGAAATAGTCATGGTCGTCTGCCGTCACATAGTGCGCCCAAACTTCGCTTGCATAGGCAATCGCTTCCTCAGGCGGTAAGCACGCGGTAAGGGTATCCAGTTGGAGTACCTCCTCCGCTGCTTTCTGCATCGCCCGCGGAATCGTCAGGTCGCATCCCATTCCAACCAATACGCCTGGACGATCCTGAAAGGTCAACACAGCGGCGATCACAGGAATCGCGAGGTCGCTCGTCAGATCGAGGTAGTGAATCCGCCGGCGGGCTTTCGCAAGCGAACGCTCGATCTCGTTGAGCGCCGCATCGCCAACTTTTTCCGTCGGGATGGCAGGCCGCCTTGCTTGATTGAGCCACCATAGGGCCATCGAGTCGCGTTCGACAAGTTCAAGGAACGCACGGCTCGCGGCATCCTCGAACGAACTACCGGCAGCGCAACCGTTGGAATGACCTGGAGCATAGTGGCCGGCGTCGTTTGCGACACCGTAGTCAAGATAGGCCCAAGACGCCGCAACGTACCGCGAGCGTTCCCCCGGCAGATGTTGTACCTTCGCCCACTGGATCGGGCGATTGGCGTCCAGGCTTTCCCTCGCAAACGACCCTTCGCCAGCTTTTTCGGATCGCCACTGGCTTGCCTGGGCTTCGCTGTAGGGGAGCAGACTGCTTGGGTGGATCGCCGCGTCTCCCAGCTCGTCGAGCGTTGCCGTGATGAGGGGCTCGGACCCTTGAAACCCCGAGGAATAGCGCTCCACGGCTTCCGAAATGCATCCCATCCGCGCTTGCTCGGCTGTCCACCCCCGTCCCGAGACTCGTCGCGGACATGCCGCCAACCGGCCGCCGCCCCTTTCCGGCACCACTGGGATATTTCCCTTGCCATAGCCGACGAAAAAGCCCTGGGCCCACTGGCTCTCCGCAACGTTGACATCGGAAACAATCCCTGTCAAAGGGCTGACCGAGCGTTCAAGAGCTACCTTAACGTCCAGGGGGCCGGAAACCTGCGAGCAACGCGGGCAGTCTTGCCTAGGCCATATCGAATGGCGTTCCGTCGCAAGAGTTAAGAGGTCAATGGACAAAATCTCATTGGCAAGCCGGTTGTTCGTAGAGCCCGCTAGAAAGTTTGCTATCAGATTGACCGCCAGACCTGAACCAGCGGAAACACTTGCCGGCGTAAAGAACCGCGGTCTCGAAGGAGCGTGTTCCAGCCCCCAGATCTGCGTAGCCAGCCAACGGTTCTCCCGGAAGCGCCAAGCCAAACATTCAAGACATACGCTTTCAGGGAGCTCAAAGAACGGGCCCATCAGCAAAATCCTGCCAATCGGGCGGAAAAGGAACCAGGGTTTCCTGGCCTGGCGTCTCTGGCCGGAGATTTCCTGAAGGCGAGGGTCCAGATAATCGTTCACCGCGACGGCCAGCAGTGACGACGTGGGGTTGTCGCGCTGGCCCGCACAAGAAGCGAGCACTTGGGAAAGGGGCCCGGCGTCCAGACCGTCAACAAGCGACCGAACCTCAACCGGCATGTTGGACAAGTGGCGATTCGCCTCGTTGGCGTCGATCCCCAACGAGTCCCAATAGCCTGCGCTCACCGGATCGGCCGTAGTTTCCGGCCGCAGCAGGTCTTCCTTCTCGAGGAGCGTCTGGATTTCAGGGCTCACCCCAGGAAGATCGGTTTGGAGCGTCGTCAGGGCCTTCGACACCGCTGGGCCCGAAATCAGTCGTTCGTGGTGCTCTCCGATCAGCGCGACGGAATCTTCGTCAATGGCATAGACTTTTGTATCGAACCGTAATCTGGCAGACATAGCTTAGCGGTATTTTGGAAGATTTCGAGATACGCTGCGGCACGGCAACGACATCGATCATTACATATCCAGCCTGTAATCAGTGGCGCCACAATAGTTAATCTTCGGGTGAGAGTGTCGCGTTATTTCCGTCGAGTATCAGCACACCGCTGGAGGGAAAGACGTATTGTGACATTCATTATCTCTCCTGTAACGGACACATTTCTGAAATCAATTGACGAAGCAGTCCGAACGTAGTAGACTTTCAGCCACTATGCCCCTCACGTTTAATGCGATCCTGGATATCGACTTCAAGGAAGGTGGAGACCCGGCGGCGCTGCTAGGCCAGCTTCAAGCCGACCTGGCGGGGAATGCCACCTTCCATGGGACCACAAAAAACCTCT
>JBBDWJ010000172.1:0-2258 GCA_040902925.1 Bryobacterales bacterium
TTCCTGGCGTTGAAAATTTCCTACATCAACGCCGTCTCCGATCTGTGCGGCGAAGTCGGGGCCGATGTGGGGCGGGTTGCGGAAGGCATGGGACTCGATCATCGCATCGGCAAGTTTTTCCTGCGTCCCGGCATCGGTTTCGGAGGCTTCTGCTTCCCCAAAGACTTGCAGGCCTTCATCCGCATCGCGGAGAATCGCGGCTGCGACTTTCGCCTGCTGCGCGAGGTCGAACGCGTCAACCTCAACCGCCTGGAAATCTTTCTGCAAAAACTCAAGAGCGAAGTGTGGGTCCTGAAAGGAAAGACGATCGGCGCCTGGGGGCTTTCGTTCAAGGCCAACACCGACGACCTGCGGTTTTCCCCCGCTGTCGACATGATCGAAAAACTCGCTGTCGAGGAAAAAGCGCGCGTGCAGGTATACGACCCGCAAGCCGGCCGCGAGGCGCGCCGCGAGCGTCCCGATTTGGAGCGCGACCACGGCGTGCGTTATTGCGAATCGGCGCTGGATGCGGCCCGCGGTGCCGACGCGTTGCTAGTGCTTACCGATTGGGCCGAGTTTCGCGACGTCGATCTGGCGAAGCTGCGCGAGACCATGACGAGGCCGTTTATCCTCGACGGCAGAAATCTGCTGGACCCGGAGAAGGTTCGCGCGGCCGGGTTCGAGTACCTTTCGATGGGCCGGCCATAACTATTTGGGAACCACAGATGAACACGGATGAACACAGATAAGGCGGTTTGGCTGTCGCCATGAGTGGGCCTGGAAAAGCGCCACTAGACTCTGAACTTTGGTAGTAAGCGCAATTCTGACCCGAACAGCGCGATAAGTTCTCGACATCTGTTCAGGCGGTGCGATAAATCATCCGTGTCCATCTGTGGTTGAATCCCCGGCGTTCAAGGCCCTGCTAGGCACTCGGAATCATCATGCCCACGGAATTGGCTCCAGCCACGATCGTTGAACTTCGCGAGGCGATCCACGCTGCGGCCGCGTCGGCCCAGTCCATCGAGGTCGGTGGCAATTTCAGCAAGCGGACCATGGGCGGCGAGATTGCGCCAGCGGATGTCGTCGTTTCCACGCGCGCGCTCAACCGCGTGCTGTGCTACGAACCCAAGGACCTGACCATCAGCGTGGAAGCCGGCATGAAGTTCCGCGACCTGACCGAAACCCTTGCGGCCAACGGTCAGATGCTGCCGCTTGATCCGCCGTTTTTCGAGGAAGCCAGCGTCGGCGGCGTCGTGGCGGCCAATTGCAGCGGCCCGCGCCGGCGCCGCTACGGTACGGCTCGCGACATGGTGATCGGAATGAAATTCTGCACCGTGGCCGGCAAGGAGATTCAATCCGGCGGCATGGTCGTGAAGAACGTCACCGGACTCGACATGGCCAAGCTGCTGGTCGGTTCGTTCGGCACCCTGGCCTGCATCGGCAGCGTCAATTTCAAGGTGTTTCCGTTTCCCGAGCAGGTGCGCACGTTTGGGCTCTCTTCGGATTCGCTCGATGCTCTCCTTAGTTTGCGCCGCGATCTGGTTGGCAGCATGCTGCATCCGATGGCCATGGATCTGCTCAATACGCAGGCGGCGCAACATCTCGGGTTCGATCTGCCGGCGGAATATTCCCTGCTCGTCGAGATGGGCGGCAACCGCCCGTTGATGGACCGCTATCAGCGCGAGTTCGAGCAACTGGTGAGCGGCAGCGGCGCGGAATTGATGAGCCTCGTCGATGAAGCGGCGGTTTCGTTGTGGCGGTCGATACGGGAGTTGACGCCGACGGTGTTACAAACCCAACCGAACACCGTCGTGCTGCGCGTCTCGGGATTGCCCACGGCGCTGGGGCAGATTTTCCAAGCTGTGGGCGGGCGAGCCGTGCTCGTTCGCGCCGGAGTTGCGGTGGCGTACGTCTACTGCCAAGACATCGAGGACGCCCGCAAGTGCCTCGCCGAGGTCCGTAAAACCGGGCTCAACACGGTCGTCGAGCATGCGCCTGTCGGGCAAAAAGAAGGGCTAGAATCTTGGACCGAGTCCGGCTCCGGCATTGAGGTCATGCGGCTCATCAAGCAGCGCTTCGACCCCAACCTGCTGCTCAACCGCGGCCGAATGTTCAATCGTATTTGAGCCGCCCCGTGGAGTTGCGCGTGTCAAACGCTCTCAACGGCCAAAAATCATCTTCTCTTTCCGGAAAAGCAGCGTCGTCAAGTACACCAGAACCAGGCTCGCCAGCAGCGCCACAAACGCCGCCATGCCGAGCGACATTGCCGTCGGTTCTTT
>JBBDWJ010000172.1:2268-24280 GCA_040902925.1 Bryobacterales bacterium
GGTTCTTTGCCACCCAACACATCGTTCAGCAGAACATACTGCCCCAGAATCGGAATGGGCGCCATCCAGGGCTGGTTGCTGAGCGGGTACACGGCCGCCAGAATACCGGGCAGCATGGGAACCATGATCAGCATCCCCAGGTAACTCTGCGCCTCTTTGAACGAGCGCGCGAAACTGGCGATGAACATCTGCATGCTGCTGGCGAGCAGCGCCATCGGCAGAGCCGCGGCCAGCGCGCCTTGCGCCGCCTTCGTGTCGAAGCGAAAGCGGATGCCTACGTCTTGAAGCGGCAACGATTCGAGCACCGCCGTACACAGGGCGGTGGTGAGGACCATCGCGACGACGGCGAACACGACCGCCGCCAGCCATTTGCCGATCACGAACGCCTCTCGCGCCACGGGATTGCATAGCAGCGGCTCGAGTGACCCGCGCTCCCGCTCGCCTGCCGTCGAATCGGTCGCGATCTGCATGCCGCCGGTGAACGCCGCCAACATGATGAACAGCGGCACGAAGGTCAGAATTCGCGCGGCGCGTTGTTGTGCGCTGGAAACTTCGATGTCGTCGACCCGAATCGGCGCGGCGATCGCCGGACTTACGCCGCGCGCAATCAGCCGCAGGGTGGCGATCTGCACGCTGTACAGTTCGAGCAGGCCGCGGACCCTTTGCACTTTGGGCCGGGCCGAGTCTCGCGAGCCGTCCGTGACAAGTTGGATCTCGGCGCGTTTCGCCTCGGCGAACTGTTTGCCGAACTCCTCGGGAATCACCAGCACGAAATCCTGATCCTGTTCCCGCACCGCAAGCTCGGCGTCCTCGGGCCCCTCGACGATGGTCACGCCGTCCTGCTGGCGGAGCCAGTCGATGAGCGCGGGAGCGTTGGCGGTGCCGATGACCGGGATCTCGACTTCGCGCGCGCTGCTCTGTCTTGCGGCGATGCGGTTGAACATGAACCCGACCAGCAGCGGGCCGGCGAGCACGGATAACGCCAGCGAGTAAAGCGAGCGGCGGTCACGCGCGCCGTCCATGACTTCTTTGCGAAAGACTACGAAGAAACGGCGCAGGTTCATGACAGCTCCCGGTTGATGCCGCTCAGCGAAACGAAAGCTTCCTCGAGATCCTGATGGCCGGTCTGGCTTCGGAGCTCATCGGGCGTTCCCTGCGAAACGACGCGGCCTTGCGCGATGATCACGATGCGGTCGCACAATGCCGCGACTTCCTGCATCACATGGCTCGAGAACAGAACACAGCGGCCCTCGGAGCGCAGCTTGCGAATGATCTCGCGAACGGCGCGCGTGCTCATCACGTCAAGCCCATTGGTCGGTTCATCCAGTAGCACGTTTTGCGGGCCGTGGACCAGCGTACGCGCCACGGCCACCTTGACGCGTTCGCCGTGCGAAAAACCTTGCGCTCGGCGGTCAGCGATGCCGCTCATATCCAGCGATGCGATCAACTCTTCGGTTCGCTTCTTGAGAGTCGATTCATCGAGCCCTTGCAGGCGGCCGAAATAGGCGATGTGCTCGCGCGCGGTGAGCCGCGGATAAAGTCCGTGAGCGTCCGGCAGCACGCCAAGGCGGGCTTGCGCGGCGAGCGGATCAGCCCGTGCGTCAACGTTGTCGATCCGGATGTGCCCTTGGTCGGCGGCCATCAGGCCGTACAACATCCGCAACGTGGTCGTCTTACCCGCGCCGTTAGGACCCAGCAGCCCGGTGACGGCGCCGTCGGGCGCGCTGAACGACACGCCGTCGACCGCGACGACTTTTCCAAAACGCTTCATTAAACCATCAACCTGAATCATGGGTTATCGGGCCGTGGCCCCGTGGCGCTGACGAAAAACGGCGGCCTGCGTAGCTGCCCGATGCAGGCAGTATCAAGATTCGCGGCCGTTCCTTCGTCGAGAAACTGCGTGACCAGGCGCGTGACGCAACCCTGGCCCATGGCGCCGTGGCCGACGCCGGGAACGACCAGATGCCTGGCATTGGTCAGATGTTCGGCGATGTGCTCGCCCCAGCGCGGCGGCGTAATCGGGTCGAGCTGGCCGGAGAGAATCAGCACCGGAAGGTCGGATTCCACCGGCTCATAGTAGTCTTCGGAAATCTCGGAGTGCGGCCAGAACGCGCACGGCTTCAAGCGGTACTCGAACATGTCGCCGAGAAAACTTTCGCTCGCCATGCGCGCGCGATTCTCGTCGGTCACCAGCGGCACATCCTCATTGCAGATCACGGAGAGAAACATCCCCGGGCTGAGAAGGTCGGATAGGCCCTCGCTGGCAAAACCCATCGCCAGTACGGACTGGAAGTCGTTCTGCTCGGCGCGTTCGATGAGCAACGGCACCAGCGAAGTAGTCAGCGGCGAATAGAAGGCGCCAAACATGACGTTCGCCAGCAGTGTGCGGCCAAACTCGACTTCGGCCCACTCGCCCGTTCGAGGATGCTGGACGCGGACGCGCGCGGGCTGCTTCTCCAGGCGAGCCAATAGGCCTTTCACCTTGGCGCGTAAATCCGGAAAACGCTGCTTACAGGCAGCGTCCGCCTCGCAATCGTCGAGCAATAGGTCGAGCGCGCGCTGCCCGTCGAGCGGAGCCGAAACCGGCATCTTCATGTCGGGCGGGGCGACGCCGTCAAGGATGACGGTGCGCACGCGTTCAGGGTGGCGGCGCAGATAAACCAGCCCGGCGCGCGTGCCATACGAGCCACCGTAGATGTTGATCTTTTCGTATCGCAGAAAGGACCGCACCTCGTCGAGGTCGTCCATGGCAATCGGAGTCGTGTAAAGGCTCGCGTCGGCATCGTAGCCTTCAAGACACGCCCGAAATTCCTCGACCGGGTAGGAGTCGAGCCGGGAAATATCTTCGAGCTTGCCTTCTGGCAGGTCGCAGTCGAGCGGATTCGACTCGCCGGTTCCGCGCTGATCGACAAGCACAATGTCACGGTTGATCTGGATGCGATCGAACCCCCGCTTGAACATAGCCGCGTTTTCGGCGGCTCCCATGCCAGGCCCACCGGCGAGAATGAACAGCGGATCGGGCTGCGGGTCGTTGCTCAAGGCGGGAAGCACAACGACCTTGAGGGCAATCTTGCGCCCGGTTTGCGCCGGGCGATCTTCAAAGACCTCAACCGCACCGCAAAGAGCGTCCATAGGACCCTCCTTGCTGGTGCACGGTTGCAGCAAGTCGAAGACGGTGACCGGCTCTGAGGAACGCGAACAAGCCGTGTGGAGAGTGAGCAGCAGCGCGAGCATTGCGCAAGCCGCTCCCACGCGAACGCTCGAACGTGGAGAGATGCTGTGCTGATTTCCGAATCGCGTCATGCCGTCGGGAATGGGCAGTCCTGCCCAAGCGAACCCCTATTCTACGACATGCCGAATTCTGCGGCGGATACGGAAACGATCTATGTTGATCCACGCACAAGCGTAGAAATATTGCCGTGACGCCAATGTCGTAACGCTGGCGAAGTATTGTCCCAGAGGAGCGCCGTTAGGCCGCGCCGCAGGCCTGGCCTACTTGTGCCTGACCTGCGGCGCTGACCTGTCTGCAATCCACGTTTAACTGCGTCGATTCGTAAACATCATCTGCGGACGGCACGCGCACGGAAATGCTGCTCGCTCGACGCGGGGGCGATCTCGGTCAAGATGGTTAGCGGTGTGGTGGCGGAGAATTGCCGCTCGGCGGAAGCGGTCGTGAGCCAAGCTTCGAGCTGGTAGTTGCCGTCGGGCAGCGTTAGCGCCAGGGGCACCACGTATTGCTTCGTTACAACCGACTCCTCGGAGGCAACCTGCGCAAACAAGGCGGTCGCCGACCAGAAGTAGACCGTTTCTCCGCGCTCATTTTTGATCGCGATGTCGTAGCGCTGGCTCGTCGTGTACTTCAGCTTCAGCGGGTCCATGCGATCAACCAGCAGATCCAACGTCACATCGGTCGCCGCCGCTTCGCCCGGTCTCTCTCGTGTGACCAGGAACGAGGGCATTGAAACACGGAATTGAACCCCCGGCATTTTGTTGAGCGTCAGCGGGCCGACGTTGGCGCTCGTCAAATTAAACTCGCGCGGTCCCGCGATGGTCTGCACTACGCGTCGAGCCAGCCCGATGTTTTCGATATAGAGTTCGCTTTCGACGCCGGTGTCGGCGCAGTCATAGATGCGGTAGCGGATTTCGCGCGCCTCGAAGACCATCCCGCCGCCGCCTTCGTATTCCACTGGCCTCTCCTGCGCTTGGGCGTCCTGCCCGCACGGCGCCGAGATGGGAGTGGTGTAATAACCGCCGGAGAAGGGTTTGAAGTCCGCCAGGATCTCTTCGCGATCTTGTTCCTCGTTCAGCCAATAGAGGCGGTCGCCCTCGGCGCGCACATACAGCGGCTGAGTCGCGTAGCCGGTGATCTTGTGATAGAAATGCTCGCCGTTCTGAATCGGGGCGGCGCTGATAACGATCTCGAAGCTTTCACCCGACGCTGACCGGTAAGTCCAACGGTTTCCGGCGGATATCGGGAAATAGTTGCCCGCCTGAACCGCCGAGGCGGCCAGCAGGAAGCTGATTGCAATGGTCTTGATCATAGAGCTCCTCGGACGTGAAAAAAAACGTCCTACCTGAAGATGCGCGAAAACGACGCCCGGCCCGCCATCGACAAATTCATCGCGTCTATGCGTGTGAAATTCCCGCGAGGACGCCCCAAGGCGGCCCGAGATTTCCAGGTCTCACCCAGCGGAATCGATGCGACCGGTCTCGTTTGAAATACGCGCCGGGCCTGAAACAGGTTCATGGCACGGGCAGAAGAGCGGTTGGATTCCGCATTGCGACGCTGCTAGCGGGCTATTGCCTTGATGGGATTCGAGCTGCCGGCAAGACCTCAGAGTGTGCCCTCAGAGTGCGATCGAGGCGCCCGTTTGCCCGGCAAATATAGGGTATCAAGAGGGCCGGCGGTCCTGTTTCTGGAGGAACCTGGGTCTGGAGGAACCTGGGTCTGGAGGAACCGTGGCTGGATCGGCTTGGGTTTGAAGGGATCGGTGGGGTGTCGTGTCACGTCTCGGTCGAGCGGCTCACCCTGCCAAATCGCTTGCCGCAAAGGCCTCGGCGCTACGCGTCCCGGATCGCTAGAGAGGGGCCCGGGGCGCCCAGCGGGCGTTGCTACCTTTTTCCGGAAGCGATCACCAGCACGATTCCGCCGGCTAGCGCGAGTCCGCCGAGAACGGGCGGCAGCGGGATTGTCTCCGTATTTTCCTTGGTGACCTCCAGCGGGCCGAGATCGACAACCTTCTCCGTGGTTGTGTAGCTGAATCCCTGGTAGGCGAGAGCAATCAACCCCACGACGATCAAGACTATTCCTAGCATCTTCATCGAGTTCTCTCCTCTGTACGGCTCACCTGCGTTGAGCTTTCCCTGACTTTGGTACGGCTCAGCACGCCCTGTGAGCTTGGGTAGACCTTGGGAAGACGCCGAGTGTTACCGATTCCGTGAAAGGGCCGCGTTGCAACCGGAAACCTGGAGCCTGTTCTCCGCGCGCCGCGTGATCCATGAGCATGCCGGAGAGGTCCGCATGGATTCGGTAAAAGGGAACGACTGTGACAGTGGTGCTGCCGCTAGAGAACCCCGTCGAGATCGACGGGTCTTGCGCTCCGGAGTAACGGCGCGGAAGAACGGTAGCCCAGGGGTGACGCCGGAAAAGCTACTCCACGAGAGCCTGATAGACCAGCGCCCTGAGCTTCTCGTGGTCGTCGACGTTCTTCGCGGGAATCAGTTGCGTGAAGTAGACGACGACCAGCCCTTCCCGAGGGTCCACCCAGTAGGTGGAATGATATGCGCCGCCCCATCCAAACTCTCCCACTGAGCCTGAAGATCCGCGCGCCCCGAGGTCTTTAAGGACCGAGAAACCCAACCCAAAGCCCTGACCCGGGGTAGTGCTCAGGTCTCCAACATGATCGACCGTCATCAACTCGACCGTCTTGGGGCTGAGCAGGCGTTTGCCTTCGAGCTCGCCGCCATTGAGCATCATCTGTAGAAATCGCGCATAGTCCGAAGCTGTCGAGAGCAGCCCCGCGCCGCCCGAAAAACTCTTTCGCGGTCCCTCGACATAGGCGCCCTGTCCAACCATGTGACCCGGGTCCGGAGCGCGCTCGATTCCGCCGGCGTCCTTCGACGAATAGACGACCGTCAGGCGGTTCTTTTTGGAAGCGGGCAGATAGAAATGCGTGTCGTTCATTGCCAGCGGTTCGAGCACGCGAGTGCGCAGGAACGCATCGAGCGTCTCGCCGCTGACTTGCTCGATCAGCGCGCCCAGAATGTCGGTGTTGTAGCCGTACACAAAGCGTTCGCCTGGCTGCGCATCGAACGGCAGCTTCGCCAGGCGCGAAACCGTCGCGCCGACAGGCTCGTCGCGGTCGGCAAAATACCAGCCGGAGATACCGGCCGCTTCCCAACGATCGCGCGCCGGCCCGCCGCCGTAGCCGATACCCGCCGTATGAGTCAGCAGATCGCGAATCGTAATCCGCCGCTTGGCCTTGACGACTTCGTAGCTTTCCCCTTTTCGCTCCGCGACGGTCGTCTCCATAAACTCCGGCAGATATTTTCCGACGGGGTCGGAAATGACAAGCTGCCCTTCTTCCTGCAGGATCATCACGCCCGCGCTCAGCAGCGCTTTCGACTGCGAAGCGATGCGGAAAATCGCATCCTCGGGCATCGGCGAAGCGGCTTCCCGATCGCGTTGCCCGAAGGACTGGAGATAGGCGACCTTACCGAGGCGCGCGACAAGCGCAACGCCCCCGGGGAGTTTGCCATCGGCGACGTACGCGTTGAGGACGCGAGTCAGACGCTGCAACCGCTCTGACGACATCCCGACCGACTCGGGTTGCGCCCGGGGAAGCACTTGCGCTTGCACCCAAGGCGCAACGGTCAGCGCCGCAAGAAGGACGCCGAGCAGCCAACTTCGCCGCACAATTAAAGCGCGTTGCAGCCATTGTTCATTCATGTAGAGACATCCGTCCGGGAGTATTTTGAAAAGTAGCGGCGGGATCCCGACGCTAGGGCGGCTTCGCTCAGGCCGCAAACCGTATCTTAGCGCGGAACGCGAGCCAAACCGTGGCGCCAGATCGTGGCGCAGGCATGTTACCTGCGTCGGCCCAAACCATTTGACCAAACCCAAACATCCGGCCCGCGTGGGCCTCAAAAGCAACGATGCGACGAACCGAGATAAGCCGGCGCCAACGACGAGGCTGCCCGCGACCCCAGCGCTGCCACGATCGCCGTTTCCCGCAGCACGAGCCCTACGACATCACCGGCGGCCGTCAAACCTCCGATCACGCCGCCAAACGCGAACCGTGCATTGCGTACCGGAACGCGTGTACTCTGAAGGGTGCCTGTTTTGGGGATTGGACTTCTCGCGGCCGATGGGAAGGAAGCAACCCCCTGCCGGGTACTGACCGGGCTAATCGTTGGAAAATCCCGGCTTTCGAATTATTACTCGCTTTGAACACGGGGCCGTCATCGCCGGGGACCGCGTCTGCGCGAACAGTTCGACCTGCTCGCGCGGCAGCCGATTATTTTCCTGTTTTGCTTGTCTGCTATCCGCTGCTGCTGCTCGCTATAAGCTCAAACTGGATCTTTACTCCGGCCGGTTATATCGATCCCTGGGTTTACTATGGCTATTTTCAGGACCTGATTGCATTCAAGAATGATGACTTTCTGGCGACGCACTACTATGGCAGCCGGCTGGCGTGGATCTTGCCCGGCTATGGTGTCCACCGGCTGCTGGGAAATCCCGAAGCGGCGAGTATCGTGCTCCATCTCGCCGTGTACTATCTGGCGGTATTGTCGCTTTATTTCACCTTAAAGGGCGCCGTTGGCCGCCGTGGAGCGTTGCTGGGTTCGCTATTGCTGGGCGGATACGCTTTCTTCTTGAACGCCGCCGGATGGGACTATGTTGACGGCGCCGGAATCGCCTACTGCTTGCTGAGCCTTGCTTTTCTCACGCACGGTTCGGGCCGCCGCGCTGCCTCAATCGCATACCTCGCGGCGGGAGCGGCAGCCGCGTCTATGGTTCATGCCAACTTGCTGTGCCTGATCTTTTGCCCTCTGTTAGGTCTTTACTGGCTGGCGTCGGTTAAGATCAACCACGGCCGTTTTCCGAGCATCGGAGCCTCGTCAATTGCCTTGTGGTGGTTTGTAGCGGGAGCATCGCTGCTGTCATTCCTGCTGGGCTTGGTGAACTATTGGATCTGCGGCGCTTGGCTGTTCTTTCTGCCGTCGATTCGCTTCGCGCTGCACAGTATGGCGACGACAAACCCGTGGGCGGTGCCAGGGACGCAATGGCTTGCTCACGCCAAGTGGCTGGTCCTGCCGGCGATGACGTTTGTAGCCGTGGGCGTTTCCGCAATCGCCGCTTGGAAGCGGCGTCAGGCCCTGGCCTACGCTCGTGTGTTCGGCGTGCTGTTCGGCGTAGCTTTACTGCTGTTGGTAGGGCTGGAAGCCGCGGGCAGTCCGATGCTGCAACTCTTCTACTACGCCAGCTATTTGATTCCGTGGCTGTTTCTGACGCTTGGATCGGCTTTGGCGCCGATGTTCGAAGGTCTGACGCGGGCGGGATTTGCTGTTGCGGCCGTGTTCTGTTTGGTCGTATTCCCCGTGCCGCTTTGGGGCGCCGCCGTATTGCAACAAGTGGCTACGCACTTCGGATTGTGGTTGCCACTGGCGTTTGGGGCGCTGCTCATCCCAGTATTCCTGCTCCGCCGCCCCGGCCGCTGGGCGTCCGCCGTGGTCCTTTTCGCTTTGTGCGCCTGCCATGCGACGCTAGCGCCGTTTGCGCATTCCCGCGCTCAACGCCACGCGGCCCGGCTTTCGTTCCAGCGTATTGCGGGTGCGGCACAAATTATCGAAAATGTCGCCGGCTCCGCGGAAGTTCAATTCTGGTACGACCGCCGCGAAAAAAGCTTTCCCGAATTCCTTTCCCTCAACTCGGTTTTCATTTGGGGCCACCACACAATCGGAATGGACTTTCCGGACCTTCCCCAATCGCTGCGGCTAAAGCCTGCTACGATTCTGGCCATTCCATCCGAGCGCGACGACATTCCGACGCAAGTCCGCGAACAGCTCTTGTCGCGAGGGCTCATTGCAACGCCACTTCCCCGCGAACCGGCGGGTGGCGCGGATGCGCCGTATTGGCTCTATTTCTTTAGGACTCCGCGTAACTGACTAGACGAATAGCCAGTAGGTTACCCTCGGTATCGCGGTGCACCCGGGGCGCTTCCACGTCGATATGCTTGCCAGCAGCGGTGTGCTCGGAGGGCTGTTGAAGTGGAAGCTGTACCGGGGTGTCTCTTGACAGCACTATATATTTATTGCTATGTATATGCATAGTCGTGCATTTAGATGTCTTCCAGGCGATTGCCGACCCGACGCGGCGCCGCATCGTCGACGTTCTGCGCGGCGGCGAGCAGCAGGTGAACGATGTCGTTGGGCGGCTGAATATCCATCAGTCCGGCGTCTCGCGGCACTTGCGCATCCTGCTGGATGCGGGCTTTGTCCAGATGCGGCCCGACGGACAGCGCCGCCTCTACTCGTTGCGCCCGGAGCCTTTCCGCGAGGTCGAGGACTGGGTGACGAGCTACCGCGGCCTTTGGGAGGCGCGGCTCGATCGCTTTGGAGACGCCGTCAAGAAGAAGCGGAGCGCCCGCGTAGCCAGCCAAAAGGAGAACAGGAAATGAACAACAAAGCCGCCTCAACAGCGCGTCAGCCGCTGAAGTTCGAGCGCAGCTACGAAGCCCCGCTCGAGGATCTTTGGGATCTGTGGACCACCAAGGAAGGTTTTGAATCCTGGTGGGGGCCGGAAGGCTTCCGCGTCGAGGTTCACAAGCTGGATCTGCGCGTGGGAGGCGAACTGTTCTACGACATGATCGCGGTAGGCGCCGCGGAGATCGAATACATGAACGACGCGGGCATGCCCGTCTCGCACGAAACACGCGGTACGTTTGTCGAGATCGAGGCGCACAGCCGCCTGAAGATTCTGCACGTCATCGACTTCATCCCGGGCGTGGAGGCTTACGAAAACAACATCGCTGTCGAGTTCGTTGCTGAAGGCGCGAGCGTGCGCATGGTGGTCACCATAGATCAGCACCGCGACGAGGAATGGACGCGCCTCGCCGGCGAGGGCTTCGAGAGCCAGCTCAAGAAACTGCCGGGAGCTCTGGCCGCGCGCCGCAGTTAGGCGCTAGCCAGCAAGGATTCCCAGCGACGATTCATCGAGACGGCGGTTGTCTACTCGACAACGTGACCTGAAGGGCGACGGAACAGGCCCGTAGCCGTCCTTCGCCCTTTGCGGTCCGAATTGAACAGGTGTACCTGCTAATTCGCTAGCGGCGGCCCGCCTGGTATCACTATCGATCCGCTGTTGGCGGGATAGGCGTGCCGCTCGGCCGTGAACCTGGCGTTGAGATATTCCCCCATGTAGACGGGCCCGGAAATCGTATCGCCGGAAAGGGATCCGGCGAAAGTGTAGATAATGACATCGCCCGGGATGCGCTCGGCGCTGCGGAGCGTGATCTGGTTCCCGTCGATCGTGCCAAACACGTCTCGCACCGAAAAGTCTCCCTGGTGCGAGCCTTGCAGCCGGTTGCCTTCCTGCTCGAGTATCAAGGTGTGCTGGCTCTTGCTGCTGAAGAATTCAACGCTGACGTCCCAGCGGCCGGCCAGGTTGGCGGCCGGAGTGGACATCGGGGGTTTGGGGCTGCGTTTTTGTGAGAGTAGGCCGAACAGCCGGTCGGCCACGATTTTGTCGTCGCCGGGCTGCATCATCCAGGCGGTGATGTTGATCGAGGTAGAGCCCGGATCGGGCACGCTTTCGCGGCGGCCGCCGCCGCTGTTGGCCCCCAGCGCTATCCTGGGCTTGGTTCGCGCGACCTCCTCGGCGATCTCTTCGCCTGTGATGTGCAGCTTCGAGGGGTCCCAGGAAATGGCCAGTGAAGGGCTGCGGTTGGACAGGCCGGTTGGCTCACGCACCGCCACGGCGACGCCGTCGATCTGCGAAACCCGCTTCGAGATGGTGTCAAGGTAGGAGAGCCACTTGCTCCATTCGGCCTTGTGATCTCGCTTGACCCAGGCCTCGACTGCCGCCACCATACCGACTGTTTCCTCGCGGCCGACCTTGTTGTCGCGTCCCGGGCCGTGGTGGGGAGAGCTAGCCTGCCATGCCGACATCAGGATATCCTTGCGCCCCAGCAGCAGGCCGGCGCATTGCGGTCCGCAGATCGCCTTGCCTCCGCTATAGGCCACCACGGTTGCGCCGCGAGTCAGGTGAACGCTGGGAATGGTCAGCACCTCGGCGGCCGCGTCCACGAGAATGGGGATGTTTCTGGGCGCCGCGACTTTCGCGACGTTCTCCAAAGACAGGGGCCCGGAAGTCGAGGCTCCACCCGCGGAGAGGTAGATCATCGCCGTTCGTGGACTCAGAGCGCGCTCGAGTTCTTCGAACGTGTCCACCATGATGACCTTGACTCCAATGTTGCGAATGGCGTGATCGTAGACGCTACGCGACGACCTTGGGATTACGACCTCGGTTTTGTCCAACCCCGTCAGGTCGGGGATTCGCAGAAGCTTCTCGGGATTGCCGCCCGCCACGCAAGCCGCTGTGACGTGCTTGAGGCCCGCAGCGCAGCCGGCCGAAACCATGCCCCACTCGGCGCCAGTCAACTCGGCCAACCTTCGTCCGTCGGCGTCGGCTAACTCGTCGAGCTGCACGTAGTGCTGAGCGGCGGCGTCCATGGCGGCGCGCACCTCGGGTAGCTCGACAGATGCGCCGATGATGGTAAACGTGCCGCGGCAATTGATGACCGGTTCGACGCCGATGGATTGGTAAACCTGCGGTCCCGCGCGAAGCGGACCGGACGCGGCGATGGCGTGCGAACCGCCCAGAAGTGCGGGCAGCGCGAGCACGTTTCCGATGCGGAACAGATCCCGCCGGGTCGTTCCGCCGGTGGCTTCAGCGGCAGTTTGTTCGGGTAGTTTCTTGACGGCTGGCAGTTTTTCCGGCATGGCAACTCCCTATCAGGTCCAAGAAGTCGAATGCGAGTATTCTATCGCAGCACCGCAGTGAAAGTGGGTTGGAGTTGGTGGTGACCGGAAGAGGGGCCTTGTAAGCGAAAGCGGTGACGAGGGAGCATCAGGCGAGCGCGCCGCCGCCTCGAAGTTCATCAAGATCTTCCAGGCTGAGAGAGTTCTGAAGGACTATGATCTATCGTATGATTGGGATCGAGTCTGGCATTGTAGGAATCTCGTCTATCCCCGGGGAGGGAGCACAATGCGAATCCTGTTAATTGCTGTCGCGATGGCTTCGGCGGCTTCCGCCGCGACGACGTTCAGCCAAGACGTGGCTCCGATTTTCTATGAGAAATGCGTGAGCTGTCATCGTCCGGGCGAGGTGGCGCCGATGTCGCTGCTCGACTACCAGTCGGCACGGCCTTGGGCGGTGGCTATTCGCGAGGCGATCCTTACTCGTAAGATGCCGCCCTGGTTTGCCGACCCGCGGCATGGCCATTTCGCCAATGACCCGCGCCTCTCTAATGAAGAGATTCAGGTGGTCCAAGCGTGGGTCGACGGCGGCTCCCCCGAGGGCGACCCGAAGAGTCTGCCTGCTCCGCCGGTGTTTGGCGAGGGCTGGACATTCGGCAAGCCGGACCTGGTGATCGACATTGGCCAGGATTACGCAGTGCCGGCCGGCAACGACATCAACAAGGATTTCGTCGTGCCGGTCAATCTGGCCGAAGGGAAATGGATTCGAGCCGCGGAGATTCGCCCGGGGAACCGGCGGGTTGTGCATCACGTGCACGTTTCGGTGCTAGAAGGCCCCGATGCGGTTGCGCCGTCGGGTGCGCCATCGAATGCGCAATCAGGTGCGCAGCCGGATCGTGGGGGTGAGAAGCAAGCGGCGCTTGCCAAGATCGGGTTGACTGGCGGGGTGGCCAGTTACATGGAGAAGGAGCCCGGTGAAGGGCTCATGCGCGTGCGGGCGGATGCGCCCGTGGTGAATGACGCCTGCGCTGGCGACGTGCCGGATCTGCCCGGGCTTTCCGGGTTCCAGGAAGGGTCGTTCGTGGCGTTCCTGCCGGGCCGCCAGCCCGACCTTTTCACGCCGGGGGCAGCAAAGTATGTGCGCGCCGGAAGTCAACTGCGCTTTCAGGTTCACTACGCCAACATCAAGCTGCCTGCCACGGACCGAACCAGCATCGGTTTGTATTTCTACGACGGGCAACCACAAAAGATGGCGCGCCGGATGGATGTGCGGAATCACTTCTTCCAAATCCCGCCGGGGGCGGAGAACCATCCCGTAAAGCGCTGCTACGAATTTGAGACCGACAAGCAGCTCATCTCGATCACGCCGCACATGCACTACCGCGGAAAGTCGGCGCGCTATGAACTAGTCCGGCCCGACGGGACGCAGGAGGTTTTGCTCTACGTTCCGAAGTACGATTTCAACTGGCAGTTGAACTATCAATTCCGGGAGCCCATTCGCATCGAGAAGGGCAGCCGGCTGATGGTGACGTTCACTTACGACAACAGCACCAAAAACCAGTTCAATCCGGATCCGTCGATCGCCGTGCGCTGGGGGGACCGAACCGAGGAGGAAATGATGACCACCTGGACCGAGGTCCTCGAGATGGTGACGACGGATGCGCCGGGTGTAGGAACGGCCGCGGCAGCGTCGAGATAAGAGATTCTTTGTGCGCGGCTGGAGTCACTACGTGAACAGATCGTACAACAGCTCTCTGGGGAATTCTGGTTCGTTCAATATCAATAGGTGCTTTTCCTTGCCGTATTCGTCGGCAAACACAACGTTGAGGGCGGCGATCGTGTAGGTCTGCTTGTGGGCCGGCCCAACCGCTCGTCCAGCAGGCCACGGGTGGACGGCGCCATCGTGGATGACAGCTTCCCCCAACCCGCCGTAGAAGATGGTCTGGAACCGCTTGATCGCCGCGATCGCATCGTTGCCGCAGATCCCATCGATGGCTAAGGGCGGGTTTCCAGGAACCCCGTAGGACTCGCCTTTCTCTGCGCGGCGCCAGACCTTGTTCAGAACAGAAAAAACTGGACGAGAAGCGTGTCAGCGCGCCTGTTGGGTTGGCCGCGCCCGACACCGCCGTCGACCAAGAAACACACCCGCAGCGGATCGCTGGGGCCGAACCGTCCCAACACCTTGACATGTGGCATAGGAGACTGCGATTTCCATCACGAGTTCTGTCATAGCTGCCCAGATTGGGCTGCCCGGATCGGCTAGCATATCCAAATCGCAACCGCAGGTCAATGGATGGTCTTTACAGGGCGCCCGCGAACGTTACTCGCAGACCTCGAGCTTGACCAGATATTTGAAATAGCGGCGTAGGAGACAACTCGGCAACAATCGCCAGGACGTCTTTTCGAATCGGCAAGCCGACCAGCCAGGACTACCGAAGCCGACAGGCGTATCTAACTCGAAATGCCTTGCGCCGAGATGCGGCTCGGCCGCACCGGTCTGCCCGGTTGGCTCCGGATGAGGATGTTACGGTTTCGTAGCTTCGAAATCGAGCAGCGAGCTCGAGAGCGGGTCGCTTTCATGGGCAGCGATGCTGGTCCATTTACAATAACTTCGAGAGCCCGGGTTGGCCCTGTGGGAATCAGGGTTTTCGACGTACGTGGCGCAAGAACCAAAGACGTCGCCCCGGAGGGTAGAGCAGGGAAGAAGCAGGAGCAGGACGGAACGAATCATGGAACGACGAAATTTTCTCAAAATGACCGCGGGCGCCGGTGCGCTTTCGCTTTCCTCGGCGTGCAGTTCGCCAACGGACGCATCCAATGCGGCCGCATCCAAAGCGTCCGCGGCCGCCGCCGGCCCGACAGCCGAGGAACTCGATCAGGCTGCCGCCCGGCCCGTGCTGAAGGTCGAAGGGATGACTTCGCCCGTCATCATCGATTCGATCCGGCTGCTCCGCAAGGATCGCGATTATTTCATACACGTGCGGTCCAAAGACGGCGCGGAGGGCATCTCGCTCGACAACGGGCGGGCGGAGGACTTTCACCCCATCCTCAATCAGTCGATCATTCCCTTCTTCATCGGCAAGGATGCTCGCGACCTCGAAACGCATCTGTGGGAGCTCTATCGCTACCAGAGCAACTACAAGCTTCAGGGCCTCGCGTTTTGGAGCGCGCACGCCTGGGTGGAGTTCGCCATTCTCGATATGCTCGGGCGCATTGCGAAGAAATCGATGGGGCAGCTTTTCGGCGACATCGTGCGGCAGGAAGTTCCTTTTTATGTCGCCAGCGGCCGCCGCGATACGACGCCTCCCGAGGAGATCGAGTACCTGCAGAGCCTCATCGAAGAAACCGGGGCCAAGGCCATCAAATTTCGTTTGGGCGGCCGCATGAGCAGGAACGCTGACGCCCTCCCGGGCCGGACCACAACGCTCGTCCCGCTGACTCGAAAAACTTTCGGCGACGCCATAGCTCTTCACGGCGACGCCAACAGTTCGTATGACCCTGAGCACGGCATCGAGATCGGCCGCCTGCTCGAAGAAAATAAATTCCTGCACTACGAAGAACCCTGCCCGTTTGATGACCTGGAGGCGACCAAGAAAGTCACCGACGCGCTGACGATTCATGTCGCGGGCGGCGAACAGGAGTTTAGCCAGAACCGCTTCCGCTGGATGATTCAAAACCGCGGCGTGGATATCGTGCAACCCGACCTGCACTACTACGGCGGCATGATTCGCTCGATACGCGTTGCCAACATGGCCGCGCTGGCCAAGATGCCCACCACCGTGCATCTCTCCGGGGGGTTCTCGTTCGTCTACACGCTGCACTTTGCCGCCTGCGTTCCCGATGTCGGTCCCTATCAGGAATACAAACAGGGCGTCAAACGCTACGGCGACTGGTTCGATCCGCACCTCGAAATCAAGGACGGAGCTTTGATCATCCCGCGAGGGCCCGGAGTAGGAATCAAAGACATCCAGAGCGTTATCAAAGGGGCGACTGAGCCGTTCCAGGTGACCTAGGGTCAACCCCGGCCTTTCGGACCCGGCCCCTGGGGAATGCCGTGGCCGGCTGGCAGCCGGTGGAAAGCGCGGGGCGACTCCTGGCATCAACGTTGTGGGGGCAAGCCCCGGCCTGTTCACGGCCAAGGCAGCCGCAAGGGACTAACGTCCGCCCGGCACATTTTAGCCGACGGCCCTCTCTCCCAGGAAACCTCTCGGAGATATGCTATGCTCGGTCGGATACCTGGACACTCGGAAATTAGGCTGGTAAATGAGAACCTTCATCGCGTTTGCTGTGGCTGTTCTGTTTCCCCATTTTCTCTCCGCCGCCCCGATCGTGGGAACGCCGTACCCGGCCCTCAACCCCGTTTTCGGCACTTTGATCGACTTTGACGATCAGGCGTCGGGGACGCTGATTGGAGCTCTGGACTACCTGGGGCTGGGCCTGGCCTCGATCACAGAGACCGAGGGTGTTGGTATCTTTGCTCGATACGGCGGAAGCCAAAGCCCGCCGAACTATATTGGAACCGGTACGACAGGTGAACGAGGCACGGATGCAAATCTGGGTTGGGATGGCACGATCTTGTTTGAGTTCGTCAACCCAGCCAGCATGGTCGGCATCGGGATTGCGAACTCCTCCGGCGGACCCGAGACCATGAGTATCTTCGATGCCAGCTTTGCTCTGCTGGACTCCGGCGCCGGCCCGGCTGGTGGTAACTCGTACGCCTATTTCTCGCGGCCCTCGTTCGACATCAAGTATTTTCAGGTGACGGGTGACTTCTTCGCGCTGGATGATCTGCGCGACAACACCTGTTCCCGAACCGGGCACGGTGGTGTTCCTCATGAGCGGGCTCGCCGCGGTGGCGCTGCTAAAACGCCACAAGCGGAGCTAGCCTCACGGCGTCAGATATACCAGGAGGGGGACAGCCTTCGAACTGTCCGCTACGGCATCGTAGAACTCTGGAAGCGTCGCCTCGTGCCCTATCGCTGCTGCAGCACTTCGTCTAAAAACTCGAATAGAACTTTTGTTGCCTCGTCGCCGGGCAGGCCTAGCTCGGCATCGAGCGTCGTGTGGTTTTTGCCCTTGGCTGGAAAGACCTTTGCCGGCACGCCTGCTCCATCGAGCGCTTTGGCGAGCCGTTGCGACTGCACATCGGTTTCCGGGCAACAAGGCGAACCAGCACTTCCGCGCTGCATTGCCGCACCCTTCGGATCGGCGACGTGGAGGATCAGGAATGGCGGGATGTTCTTCCCCTTCGCGATGTGGGTCACCGCCGACAAGTCCTTCTGGCTTGCGGCGTCTCCGAATTTCATGGTGAAGCTTTCGGCCCGCCGTTGTTCCACGCTTTGAATCTGCATCGGCACGTCGTAGGCGTCGCCGTCGACCGGCACGCAGCCTTTGAGAATCGCAAGCGATAGCCCTTCCGCCTTCAAATACTTGTCGTCAGTGCAAACCAACGCCGTCAGACTGGCCCCGGCGGAATGGCCCATGAGGAACATCGTGTCCGGATCGCCGCCGTAACTGCTGGCGTGATCGTGGCTCCAGCGGATCGCCTTCGCCACGTCTTGCGCGATCTGCTTCATGGTCACGTTGGGAATGAAACGGTAGTTGATGGAGACAAAGACGGAGCCGCGCTCGACGAAGGTCCATGGCTTGGTGGCCACGTCGGATTTATCGCCTCTTTGCCAGCCGCCGCCATGAATCCAGACGACGACCGGATTGTTTTTGCTTTCCGTCGAGTTGTAGACGTCGAGCGTGTGACGGTGTTCGTGGGGCTCGACGTAGGCCAGACCACGGTGGATCCTGGGTTCGGCGGCGAACGCTGTTGAACAAAGCATGAGCAGGGTAAGGCTGAGTGGTGCGCGCATGGTAGCTGATTATAGGCCGAATCGCGGTGCCTCTTGGGATTGCCGGCCCGCCTTCTACGGAGAGACGCCGCAACCACGTCGAAACACTCAGCCACGGGGCTTCAGGTTCTGGTGGCGCCCCCTTGCTGGCTGCAAATACGCCTTCATGAACGGGAGCTGTCCGCAGCGGGATTTCAGTCCGCGCTGCGTGCCGGTTTCGGGTGCGGTGAGCGGCGCCGGTCAGTGATCTGCCGGCGTGGTCGATCTCCAAATTCGGCAACGGGTTTGGCCGTAAACTTCCTTGCCTTTGCGGCGGAAGTGGATGTACTATTACGGCACCGCACACCTTGACCGGAGATTCCAGTAGCGCGGTCGCGCCAGGCTTATACCTTAGGAAGCGCCAAGGAGATGGGATCAGTAAGCGCCGTCATTGACGCCTTACTCAAGGGCCAATGAATCCTGCCAGGAAGCTAAGCGCAACTCGCGGACTGCCACTGAGACTCAGTGACTCCGCGAAGGGCCTATGCGAAAGATCCCGTATATCGCGCCCGCGGCCAATTGCGGTAAAGCTTTCTCCAGGACAGTCCAATAGCGGTTCTAAGCTCGGGCGATAGGACAGGTGCGCATGGAACGAGTTTTCGTCAGTTACAGCCGCCATAACCTCGATGTGATCACTCAACTGATTCAGGATCTGAAAGCGGTTGGTATTGAGGCTTGGCATGACGAGACGCTTACTGGCGGTCAGCGCTGGTGGGACAATATTCTCTCCAACATCCGTGACTGCAGAGTTTTCGTCTTCAGCCTCTCGCCGGAATCCTTGGACTCGGAGGCCTGTAGAAGCGAGTTGAGTTACGCGACGCAACTGGGCAGAACGATCCTTCCTGTGCTGGTTGTGGATGGCGTAAACATCAACCTGCTGCCACCTCCGCTCAACGAAATCCAGGTCACCGATTACAGGCGGCTCGACAAGGAGGCGGCGTTCGCGCTGGTTAAGGCGATCAACACGTCGCCCATCGCCGCAGCGTTGCCCGACCCCCTTCCGCCCGCGCCTGCCGTGCCCGTTTCGTATCTGAGCAATCTAAAAGAGCGGATCGATACGAGCGCGCCATTGAGCTCCCAAGAGCAGATTGCACTTCTGTTTGAACTCGAAGCGGGGCTCAGGGAGGGCCGTTCTCACGCCGAGATTCGCGATCTGCTGCTGCGCCTGAAGCGGCGCGACGACCTGCTTGCCAAAGTTGCGACTAAGGTCGATGCGGCGCTGAAGAGCCTGGAAGACAACCCGCCGATTCCCAATCGAGAGCACGCCGCATTCGGCGCGAAGGGGTCTAAGCCGCCCGCCCAAGAGCCGAGACCGGCCGCGTATCGCCCCGCCCCCGAGCCGAGCCCGGTCTACCATCCTGACCACCAGCCCGAAGCCGCGTCGGAACCGAGGTTCTGCGGGCAGTGCGGCGCGCAGATGGCCGCGGGCTCCAGGTTCTGTGCCTCTTGCGGCGCTTCTCTTCCGGAACAGGGCCCGCAGCAGGCGCCCCGCGCGGCGAAGACTCGCAGATACGCCCTCGCGGCCAGCGAAGGCCCGCGGCTCATTGCCGATGTCAAGACCTGGCTTGACGGCCAGGGCTTCGATTCGCAGCAGTTGCCGACCGAAACGCAAGGGGTGCTGCTCCAGATCAAGAAGCGCGGCGGATGGCGCGATTTCGTCGGCATGTCCACTTCCCTCAACGTCGTTTTCTATCAGTCGGAGGATTCTCTAACGGTTGAGATCGGGGCGGGGAAATGGATTGACAAAGCCGCCGGGGGCGCCGTAGGCATGTTCCTGCTGTGGCCGCTGGCGTTTACGGCCGGCTTCGGCGCCTGGCAGCAAATCAAAATGCCCGACAAAGTCTTCGAGTTCATCGGCGGCCGGTTGATGTACAAGTAAATTCGTTTTCGTTTCGCGAGCCAGTATTGAGCGATCTGGAACGAACCGCCGCAAGGATGACTTTTCCGTTCTTCCGCCGGTCCTTCAGCCCCACGACTTCTACGTCTTATGCCCGGGCACTCGCCCATCGGCGGCGCGCTTGGCGTACAATCGGCACAAACGCGGGGCGCGGCCGAGCCCGATCCGATTTCTTTCGCGGCGCGGCGTTAGCCGTTCCACGCAGCGGCTAGGCCGCCCAGGAGACTATCCATGATCAAGAAACTTGTATTAGCACTGGCTATCGCGATGCTCGCGCTCGTCGCCGCGACTGGCGACAGCTCCTTTACCGTCAAGACTTCCGAGATCGCCTGGCAGGCGGTCGCCATCGACGGCATGCCGGCAGGGCTCCAAGCCCGCCCGCTACACGAAAACCCGCGCACGAAGATGAGCTCGTCGATCGTGCAGTATCCGAAAGGGTTTCACGAGCCGCGCCACCACCACAACACGTGCGGGCATTACATCTACATCCTGAAGGGACGCCTGCAAGCCCCCGGCGGCGATCTGGTGGCGGGCATGTTCACTTACGCCGCGCCCAAGGAGCCTCATGGGCCTTTCACCGCTCTCGAGCCGACGGAAATTCTGTTCTACACCGACGGTGCGTTCGATTTCATCGTGGACAAGTAACCCGCTGGCCGGGGCGGCGCGCGGCCTGGAAATCGAGCGAGCGTGTTCTGGATTGGCTTAGCCGCGCGAAAAGAGAATGAAGCCATTAGCTATGGCTGGCGCCCGCCATCGGAGGGAGGCTGAACTGTGAAGCGTTTTTGGATAACCTTATTGCTGCTGGCCGTTCCGTTGGCTGTCCCGTTGGCCGCCCGCGACCCGCTTGCAAAACGCATCGTCCACGCCCAGCCGGAAACCTATCGCGTTCTTACTGGAGTTCACGCGGGCGCGGGAGAAGTGCGTTTCACGACGCTGTTGCCGGGTTCGGCATTCAGCAGCAACATGCTGTTCGTGCATCGCGGCGAGATCCAGCCGAAAAGCGGCATCGGTCATCACGTCCACAGCCACATGGAAGAGATGTTTTTTATTCTCGACAACGAGGCCCAGTTCACGATCAATGGCCGCACGTCGCAGATCGAAGGGCCTGCCTCGGTCCCCTGCCGCATGAGCAACTCACACGCTATCTATAACCACACTGACCGCCCGACGCAGTGGATGAACATCGCTGTCAGCACGCGCAAAGGCAAATATGACGCTTTTGATCTCGGTGACGACCGAGCCGGCGCGCCGCTCGACAGGATTCCGGTATTCATCAGCGCGCGCTACGACAAGTCTTTGTTGAAGCCCGTCGAAAACCTCGCTGGAGGCCGCGGGACGGTACTCTACCGCAGGGCCCTGGCGCCCGAGGTTTTCTACACGACGTGGTCCTATGTCGATCATCTCGTCCTGCCGTCTGGAACTTCGACCGGCAAGAAAAAGCATCAGGGAGTCGAAGAGTTTTACTACGTCCTCAATGGCTCCGGCGCCGCGCACGTCAATGACGAAACTGTGCCGTTTGGGAAGGACGACGGCCTGGCGGTCTTGCTCAACGACGTTCACTCGTTCGAGAACACGGGCGAGTCCGACCTGGAGTTCCTCATTGTCGGAGTCGCGATCGAGAAGTGGAAGCTCGATCCGGTCGCGGAAAAGTAAGTTCACGATTCCCGCGGCATCCTCAGCCGGTAGTTCCGTTACAGCAGCAGCGCTTCGACGCGGTGGGCGTGAACCATTTCGTCGGCGGGCGACCAGGCAAAGATCGTGAAGCGGCCATCCTGCGAGGCTACCAGCGCGATCGAGTCGTGCTGGTCTTGCGTGAATTGCGCCGCGGAGATATGCCGCGTGCCGCCCAACTCGCTTGGGGAGACGACGCGCGCCACGGCGCCTTTGATCGGCTCGGCGGAGACGACGCGTTCGACTTGCGCGGCGACGTCACGGCGCGTGATCTTTGCGCCAAACGCCAGAAGGTCGTAAGCGTCGCTGATGATCGTCGCGCCGTCGACCGCGGTCAGCCCGGCAATGGCGTCCACCGCATGGCGCAGCGCATCCTGCCGGCGGCGGTCCGAGGGCTCTCCGTTGCCGTCGCGCAGCAGCCGGCCCAATTCGGCGAAAGGGGGCGTCACGCCGTAAGAAATCGGCCGCACGATCGACTCTTTCCAATCGACGCTTCCGGCAGGAACCACCAGCATCGATCCGCCGCGCGCGTGCGCGCGCATGGAGACGGCGAGCTGCAGGAGAACGTTCAAGGGTTCGCGGGCCG
>JBBDWJ010000172.1:24290-25622 GCA_040902925.1 Bryobacterales bacterium
CGCGGGCCGGATTGGGCGCCTCGAGTCCGAGCAAGGCCTTCACCAGCGGCGGCGAGCCGGCGAAGTCCGTTGCCTGCGGGTCGAGTACTTTGACCTCATCTCCCTCAAGCACGGCGACGTTCACGAACTTGCCTGATCCCGGGCCGCCGCTACGATGCTTGATGACTAGCAGACCCGGGGCCACCACTTCGAGGACGAAGCAGTAGCCGGGGATGGTTCGCGTCGCACCCCACACGACTAGCGAATTTGCGTTCGTGGCGACGGTCTCCTGCGTGCCATGACCTGTTTGCGGCATGGGATTGCCGTCGCCGTCGGCGCGCCAAACGCCCAGATGAATCCCGGGGCGCTCGACTGCCGGCGCAAGCTTTGTGAGGGCGCCGGGTGTAAGGCGGATCGGGCGCTCGAACAGTAGTGGTCTACTGGCTTGGCCGGGCGGCAGAAACGCCAGCGAGATTTTCGGCGAATAGCCTTCTTCGTGGCGCAGGCTTGCCCAGAACGCGGCATCGACGATCCACTCGATCGCTTGCGAGTCGGGCTCCGGAGCCAGGCCCTCGAGGCCCTGGCCGCGCGCGGCCGAGATATGGCAACGAAAATGATCTCGTAGCCGGCCGGCGATCGCTTGTGCCGCCGCATAGGCGGGTCCTGTCATGAATGCAACCTCTCACGAACAGCGGAAGACCTAGGAGCCATCAGAGGAACGCTGGCGCACACAGATTGTAAGCAGGGTTGAATGCATGCATCCGCGCGTATCCACGGGCTTCCAGGGGCGGATTGATTTTGGCGGGAGCCGATTAGAGACTCCCGGTGGCCGCGTTTACAAGTGCTGCGCCAGGAATGGCAGGCCACGCTTGCCGAAAAAGCTGTGTTCACCGTCGAACACTTCCTGATCGGCCAAATCCGGCTTGCCGAAAACTTCATACACTTTCTTGACGCGCTCGAAGCTGGCGCGGCTGGCCGCCACGGGGAAGATGTTGTCCTTGTCGCCTGATTCGACAAACAACGGACGCGGCGCGATGAGTTCGGCGACATCGTACATCTCACACCATTCCAGGATGCCGGGAACGTAGTTATCGATGCAGTGCGCCAGGCTGAAAACGCTGTCTCGGAAGGTGTTCAGGTAGCCGCTGATGAGAGCGGCTCGAATGCGGGGCTCGAGCGCCGATGCAAACGTTGTGATCGTGCCGCCGCCGGAAATGCCCATGCAGCCAACGCGTTTGGGGTCGATTTCCTTGCGGGTTTCGATCCAGTCGATGGTGCGCATAACATCATAGACGCGCCAGGCGACCATTGTTTCGCCGAGCAGGAAAGCCGCACCGGCGGAAGGCTGGCAGG
>JBBDWJ010000172.1:25632-28028 GCA_040902925.1 Bryobacterales bacterium
CCGCGGGCGCGGGCTTTTTCGTCGCGCCGGCAGCCGAAGGCGAGCTGCTCGATGGCGACGGCCGCCATGCCGTGCTCGACGACCTGCAGCGCGAAGTCGTGCTGGTAGCCGGCCTTGTCGGTGCGATCCTGGCCTTTATCGTCGATGCCGACGATGTCGTCGACGCCGCGGCCGTGGCCCGGCAGGCAGATCATCGCGGAATGCGGCGCACCCTCGCGCGGCGTCAGCAGATAACCCAGCACGGCGAGCCCAGGGCGGCTTTCGAAAATGAACTTCTCACGGCGATAGGTTGGAAAGTCGCGCACCTCGAGCGTTTGCGCTTTGAGCGGCACGCGTTTGGCGGGGAAGCCGCCGATGAGTTCGGTGACTTTCTCCCGCAACTGCTTTTGCCATTGCTCGGCCTGGCGGACGTTGCCAGCTCGATAGGTGAGTTTGAGGGGCGCCTCCAGGTAGCGCTGTTGCGTCCAGGTCAGCGAGTCAAAGTTATCCAGAGCGACCTTGTCGGTGGATCCGTCAAGCGCTCCGGTGTAGGTCGAATCAGTGGCGGAACGCGCTGCTTGGGCCATGGCGGCGGCGCCGAGCGCGCCCGCGGCCAACTGCCGGCGGGTGATTGGGTTCGACATCCTCCCAGTGTACGATAGGGGAAGCAACGCGGAACGCTCGCTCGTTGGATGTGGAACGAGTTTTTTGATCCGACTCAACCCTTAACGGACGAACCCTTGACGGACGGACGCGGCGCCCAAGTGGGCGCGCTTAGACCGTGGAACCGGGCGGAAAATGCAGCTAAGGAATTTCTTGAAACGGCGGTTGATCGCCGCGGGGCGCGTCATGGCGGCGCTTGCGGCAGGTTCTTTCGCGGCAGGGCCGGCGTATCCACAGGCTACGGGCGTGATTGACTACGAGCGCGAGGTGCATCCGATTCTGGGCGCCAAGTGCGTCGCCTGCCACAGCCAGGAAAAGCGGTCCGGCGGGCTTGCGCTGGCGGCGTATGCCGACGTGCTGGAAGGCGGGCGCAGCGGCGCGGCGGTCAAGCCCGGCGACAGCTCAGACAGCCTACTGTTGCGGCGCGTCTCGGGCGAAGTCGAGCCGCGCATGCCTTTCGGCGGCGACCCGCTTTCCGGTAGCGAGATCGCCGTTTTGCGCGCGTGGATTGAAGAGGGCGCTCGCCCGGCTCCCACAGCGCCGCCCGCGGAACCGAAGTGGGAAGCGCCGTTATCTCTCGAACGCCCGAAGGCTCCCAAGCGGACTTGGAAGAACTGGGACGATCCGCTGGATCGTTTCGTGGCCGCTTACTTGGCGGAAAACGGCGTTGACGAGCCGCAGCTTGTATCCGACGCGCAATTCGCCCGGCGGGCCTATCTCGATATTTGGGGTTTGCTGCCGTCGCCAGAGGAACTGCGTGCTTTCGTGAATGACAAGGGTTCGCGCAAGCGGCAGAAGCTTGTCCAGCGGCTTCTTGATGACGACCGCAAATATGCCGAAAACTGGATTTCGTTCTGGAACGATCTGCTACGCAACGATCAAGGGGTCAACTACTACTCCGAGACGGCGTCGCGAAAGAGCATTACGGACTGGCTGCTTGCCTCGCTTGAGGCGAACCGGCCGTATGACGAGTTTGTGAACGATCTGCTGAATCCCACGGCGAAAGACGATCCGGAGGGATTTTTGATCGGCGTGAACTGGCGCGGGGTTGTCAGCGCCAGCCAGAGCCCGGCGATGCAGGCCGCACAGAATACGGCGCAGATCTTCCTGGGCCTCAATCTGAAATGCAACTCCTGCCATGACAGCTTTATCAGCAAGTGGAAACTGAAAGACGCCTACGCGCTCGCCGGTTATTTCGCGCCCGAGGATCGGTTGCAGCTCTTTCGCTGCGACGTGGCCCAGGAGGACTACGCCGAGCCGGCCTTCCTTTTCCCCGAACTGAACCGCGCGCCGAAGTCTCCGTCGCTCGAAGCCCGGCGCGAAGCGGCGGCGGCGATCTTTACCGACCCGCGCAACGGACGATTGCCGCGCACCCTGGTGAACCGCGTTTGGATGCGCCTGCTCGGGCACGGCATCGTCGCCAACCCCGATGAGATGGATGAAAAGCCGTGGAGCCCCGAGTTGCTCGACTGGCTGGCCGGCGATTTCGTGAAGAACGGGTACGACCTGAAACGCTTGATCTCAACCATCGTTTCGTCGCGAACCTATCAAATGCCCGCCGTGCCGCGCGCGAGAGAGCCGCTGCGGGACTATGCGTTTCGCGGGCCCGAGGTTCGCCGCGTTACCGCCGAGCAGTTCGCCGATGCCATCGGATCGATTACTGGCGAATGGCCTACCTATCAGCCTGCGGGGGAATATCGCGGCCCCGGAAGCGGTCCGGCAGACGCGGCGCCGCAGCCCAGCGTCTATACGCG
>JBBDWJ010000173.1:0-28005 GCA_040902925.1 Bryobacterales bacterium
GTGCCCTTTTCGAGAATCGCCTCCGGGCCGCGCGACGTCAGCACGCCGATGAGCCCGGCTGCCGCTCCGGCGGCGGCGCCGATTCCCAGGCCCATACCGGTTCGGCCGCCGGCAATTCCGGCAATCCCGCCGATCGACGCTCCGGCGGCGGCCGTTTCGCCTACTGAGCGGCCGTCCTCACCCTTGCTGCTCTCGGCCTTGATCTGGCCTTCCTCGCGGTCGAAATCTTCCGGCGCCCGGCCGTCCATCGAGCCGACCCGCCCGGTCAGATCGCGGATGGTGCCATTGGGAAGAATCATCTGCTCAAAACGCAGATACAGCTCGCCGCGGCCCTTCACCCGGCCCGTGCGCTTGACGCTGGTTACGCTGCCCGAGACATAGGTGCCCGGCGGAATCAGGATGCGGCCCTCGATAATGACCGGGAACACCGATTCGAGGTACACAAGGTCGCCCGGAGACGCATGCTTGGTGCTGACGCTGTTCAAAAGGACCAGGGGCACGCGGGTGCCGCGCGGGATCAAGTGGTCGGCGTCGGCGTGTTCCTCGCCTTCGGCCAACTCCGAATCGTTGATTTCCGACTCAGAGAGTTCTGGCTCGGAAAGCGCGGGGGCCGATAGTTCTGGCTCGGCAAGCTCCGGTTTCGAAATTCCCCGTTCCTGCTCCCCCGCGGGTTTGGCGTTTTCTTCCACGGCCTGCGCCATGGCAGGCAGGCTCGTCAGGACCGCAACGACGGTGACACCGATCAGCTTCCTCATAAGGATCTCCTTGCGGGTTTCCTGTGGGCGTAACTTCCCCCGCGCCCCCGACTAACTATATAAACGCACCAGGAGAAATTCGGTTGCATCTGAACTCCAGACCGCCAGGGAAGAGGTGACCGGGCGCCCGGCCGAAACGGCCCGCCGGGGGAAACCAGCCCGGCCGGCTGAGAAGGCGAAACACGGCTACGAATGGAAGAATCCGGCTACGATGGATGTTGAAGACGCCATGAACGTGGATATCGTCGTTCCGGTCCATAACCAGGCCCGTACCTTGGAGCGGGATATCTCCTCTCTGTATGCTCACCTGAAGAGCCGCTTCCCCTACCGCTGGAAGCTGGTCGTAGTAGACCACGGATCGACCGACGGATCGTTCTGGGAGGCCCGCAAGCTCGAAGAGCAGTACTCGGGCGTCCAAGCGGTCCAGGTGGCCCTGGAGGGGCGCGGCAGGGCGCTGAAGCGAGGTTCGCAAGGGCTAGGCGACGTGTTTTGCTACATCGACGCCAATAACCTGCCAAGCGACCTGGAAGACATCACACGCCTGGTTCGGCTGGTCGCGGAGGACCACTGCGACGTCGCCGCGGGCCGTTGTGTCCCCGCCGGCGGGGGTTGGGACGGCCGCTTTGCTTCGGGCCTTTATCACCTGGGCTTGAAGCTGGCCCTGAATCTGCCGGTGGCCGACGTTCAATGCCCGTTTAAGGCGCTTAGCCGGCGCGTGGCGGCTGAAATCGTACCTCTAGTGCGGGACGAGTTTTGGTTTTTTGATACCGAGCTTCTGGCGCTGGCCCAGGCGCGGGGCTGCCGGATCCAACAGGATCTGATCTCGCGGACGCGGCCCGAGACACCCGCCATCGGCGAGCCGCTGCCTGAGCTCATGCGCCGGATTCTTGACCTGCGGCGCCGCTTGCGGGGCGCCACCAACACCCCGGGCACGAACTCGGATGACCCCGAAGCTCCCGGGCGCGACCAGCGGACCCGCGTCCAGGATCGAGGCGAATGACCTATGAGAGAGGCCGAACAAATCGCCGACCAGCTCTGGCGCTCCCTGCAAGGACCGGCCTGGCACGGACCCGCGCTGCTGGAGCTGCTTGGCGACGTGAATGCGGCGGAAGCTGCCTCGCACCCCGTCGCCGCGAGCCACAGCATCTGGGAACTGGTCGGGCACGTCACGGCGTGGTCGCGATTCGTGGAACATCGGCTGCGGGGCGAGGAATACGAAGTCAGCGAAGCCGCGAACTTCCCCGCCCCGGCCGAGGTGTCGGAAGGCGCCTGGGAAGCGAGCCGGGGCCGGCTGGTGGCCGCCACCGAGGCGCTGCGGAAAGAGATTCTACAGCTTGATGAAGTCCAACTCGGGGAGAGAGTGAAGCCGAGGAAATGGGCGAGGTTTCGAAATACGTTCTGTTGCACGGGCTCGTGCAGCACAATCTGTACCATGCCGGCCAGATCGCTTTATTGAAACGGGCAATTCGCGGGCAGTCGCAAGCCGTGTAGCCGCGGTGGGCTTGGAACTATCGAGCTCGAGACAATTCAGGCAAGCCGCCGTTTGCCTGAGCGGCTTAGCGCTGACTGAGCGGCAAGCGGAGGAACGTGGAACGCCGCGGCGTCAGTTCATGCCGCACATGCCGGCGGGACGGGCTCCGCAGCCGCAGGAGCCACCTTCGAAGCTTTTCGCTTCGCTCGCGGAGCCGTTCGAAGACTGCGCGGCGAATGTGGAAAACTTGCGCTCGACTCCCGAGCTTCCGCAACCGGAGCACTTGACCGCTTCAGCGGACTTGGCGAGAACCAGTTCCTCGAACATGGTCCCACATTGAGAGCAACGATATTCGTAGATAGGCATGGCTTTGATCTTATTTTAGCGTGCTTGTCTTGGTCCGCCCGGGAGGGGGAATTCCGCCGCTGCCGGCCCCGGTTTGAACCATCCGCCGCGAGGTGCGATGATAGCCCGGGACGGCGGGTGTTTTATCGGAAGCCGCCCCGCCAGCAATAGAGGGGGTTCGCGCCATGACCGCTCAAAGATTCTTTCATCTCGCCCTGCTCACGTCGGGTCTTGCGGTGCTCGCCTGGGGCCAAACGGCTGAGAACCAGAAGAAGCACATCCTGTTTTTGGGCGGCAGCCAGGGGTTCGCGCACGACGCGGTTTCCCACGCCATGTACACCATGGAGAAGATCGGCCAAGAGTCCGGCATTTTCGATGTGCGTTTTCATACGGATCTTGAGCTGGTCACCAAGCAAGAGCTGAAGGGCAACCGGAAAAACCTGGATTGGTTCGACGCGGTGATGTTCTATACGCAGGGCGATCTGCCCATCAGCGACGCGCAAAAGGCCGATCTGATGACGTTCGTCAAGCAAGACGGCAAGGGCGTGCTGGTGGCGCACAGCGGCACCGATTCGTTCCGCGAAAGCTGGCCGGAATACGTCGAAATGGTCGGCGGGGCGTTCAATCAGCACCCCTGGCATACCAAGGTGCGCATCAACGTCGAAGACCGCTCGTTTCCCGCCACGAAGCACTTTCCGGCGTCGTTTGAGATCACCGATGAGATTTATCAGCTCAACCGCTATGAACGTAAAAACGTGCGCGTGCTGATGAGCCTGGATCCAAGCTCGGTGGACATGAAAGCGCGCGGCGTGCAGCGCACCGATGGCGATTTCGCGATCACCTGGGTCGACACCTGGGGTAAGGGCCGCGTGTTCTCGAGCGTCCTGGGGCACCGCGAAACGGTTTGGGATGAGCCCGGCATTCAGAAGATGTGGCTCGAAGCGGCGAAATGGGTCTTGGGGATGACGGAGGGGGAAACGACTCCGCTGGCGAAGCCGGCCGAGTAGGGGGGCGCGCCGGGTCTTCGGAGGCCGATGAATCGGGTTCGCGGCGGTGTGGGAGGGGTAAGCTTTCGGCGTCTGCCTTAAGCCCCGCCACGGGCTCAAGACAAGCACTGCTTCGCTTCGACCCCTAGCAGCGCAGATCCACCACACACTCGATGTGGAAGGTCTGCGGAAACATATCGACGAAGGTGATCTTGGCGATCTCGTAGCCGCCCGCCGTGAGCGCCGCTAAATCGCGCGCCAGCGTCGCCGGATCGCACGAAACCAACGCCAGATGCCGCGCCCGCAGCCGCAACAGCTCGGCGGTGATTTTCGGACCCAACCCTGCCCGCGGCGGATCGGCCACAACGAAGTCGAATCCTTCCTCGCAGCTTGGCAGGAATTCTTCGACATTCAGATTGACGACTTTCACGTCCAGCCCGGCGCGTTCGGCATTGAACTGCAGGCTGCGCACCGCCCGCAGGCTCGAATCGACCGCCAAGACCTGGCCGAACTTGCGGGCCAACGGCAGCGTCATCAGCCCGACGCCGGCGTACAGATCGAGCGCGCGGCCGCCCTCGGCCTGCTCCACGGACGCTTCGGCGAGCTTGCTGGTCAGGAACCGGTTCACTTGAAAAAAAGACCGGCTGTCCACGCGAAACATGTCGGAGCCGGCCGGATAGTCGATGTACTCGTCCGCCGAGAAGCCGGGAATCGTCTCGCCGCACCACGCAAAGAAAGTCTTCGAGAGCGGCTGCCCGGTGCCGCGCACGTTGAGTTGGACATCGGTTTCGTTGGTAAAGAATTCGACTTCGTTGAGGAACTGCGGAAAGCGCCTTTGATGCGCCATCTCGAGCAGCGCCTGATGGGCTCGGTTGAGGCCGGGCGAGTTGATCGGGCATTGGCTGGCGTGAATCAGCCGCCGCGAGCCGGCTTCGAGAAAGCCGACGATGACCTTGCGGTCCCGCTTGGCGATGCGCAACTGCGTGCGGTTGCGATAGCCCCACGGCTCGCCGGAGATCGTTTCGATGGGGCCTTCCCAGGCGACCTTGCCGACGCGCCGCAGCGTCTCGCGCAGAATTTCGCGCTTGTATTCGAGCTGCTGCGGATAAGCAATGTGCTGGTACTGGCAGCCGCCGCATTCGCCGTAAACGGGACAGTCGCTGGTAACGCGAAATTCTGAGCGCTGGGAGAGACTCAGCGGCCGGGCATGGACAAGTGAGGGAGTTTCGCGGACGGCTTCCACCTCGAGCTGCTCACCCGGCAGAACAAACGGAACCAGCACGGCGCGGCCTTCGACGCGGCCCAGCCCGTGGCCGCCGTAGACGAGCTTTTCGATTTCGAGTTTGAGGGACAAGTCTTAGCCTATCGCAGGTTGAGCAGGCTGGGCTTCGACAGGCTCCCCGATCTTGCCGCCGCCCGGCGGTTGAGCGACTCAGAGTCCTGGGTTGGGCGCCGGCTTCACTGTGTGATCCTTGATGCATTGATCTTTTCGCTCGTTGGTTATAATGCTGGTCGCCCCTGAACCAATTCCGGCTCTTTCTGGAAGTCTTCCGCTGCGTACTTTTTGGCTGTACAGTTTCTGGCCGCGCATTCTCGCTGCGCCTATTGGCGATGCCTTGCCGGCGGCGTCTTGCTGGCGGCTTGGCCGCCGCGGGATGCCAACGGCCCTGTGAAAGGATATTCTTTGCAACTCTACTGTGTCGTAGAGCTGCGGGGCAGGTTCCATTGTGATGACAACTGATCTCGCCATCCTCGTCCTGCTGGCTATCGGAGTATTGCTGCTTGCCGTCATGGCCATAACGATGCAAGGCCGGCGGCGCGAAACGGCTGCCGCGCTCGACCGGCTCGACACGCGGCTCGACGAGCAGGGCAAGCGCACTGACGCGCTGTCGGCGGCTTTGGCGGCCGGCTCGCGCACAACCGAAGACGTGGTGCGGCGGCTCGATCACGAATTGCGCGAACAGCACAACGCGGCGCAGCGCAGCCTGACGCACCAGCTTACCGATGCGCGTCAACAGCAGCAGACGGCGATTCAGCAGTTGCGCGAAGGCCTCATCGAGCGCTTCGGGGCGCTGCAACAAGGGCTCGAGCAACGGCAGGGCGAATCGCAGCAGGCCATGCAGCAGCACTTTCAGGATGGCGTGGATCGAGCGCAGCGCCAGGTCGCCGAGCATCTGATGCGCGCCTCCGACGAACAAAGCAAGCGCATGCAGTCGCTGACGCAATCCACCGACAAGCAACTGCAGGAAATCAGCGGCCAGGTCGAGCGGCGGCTGAGCGAGGGTTTCGAGAAAACCACCGAAACGTTCCACAACGTGCTGACGCGGCTGCAGCTCATCGATGAGGCGCAGAAAAAGATCACCGAGCTTTCGTCGAGCGTGGTGAGCTTGCAGGAAGTGCTGGCCGACCGCACCTCTCGCGGCACCTTCGGCGAGGTGCAGCTACATGCTCTGGTGAGCAACGTGCTTCCCGAGGCGAGCTATCAGATGCAGTACACCCTGTCGAACGGCAAGGTGGTCGATTGCATCCTGTTCCTTCCCGAACCCAGCGGCAAGGTGCCGATCGACTCGAAGTTTCCCCTGGAGAACTACCGCCGCATGTTGTCGGCCGAGCTGGGGGAGGAAGAACGCAAGGCGGCGGAGAGGAATTTCGCGCGCGACGTGAGAACGCACGTGCAGGACGTGGCTTCGAAATACATTCTGCCGGGCGAGACCGCCCAGGCGGCGCTGCTGTTCATTCCGGCCGAGGCCGTGTTCGCGGAGATTCACTCCCGTTATCCCGACCTGGTCGAGGAAGCGCACCGCGCGCACGTCATGATGACCTCGCCGACGACTCTGTGGGCGATTCTGACGACGGCGGGAGCCGTGCTCAAGGACGCGGCGACCCGCAAGCAGGTACACATCATCCAGGAGCACCTGACGCTGCTATCGCGGGACTTCGAGCGTTTTCAGGAGCGCATGGCGGCTCTCGCGCGCCACATCCGGCAAGCGAATGAAGACGCCGATCTGGTCAATACTTCGGCCAGGAAGATCAGCAGCCGGTTCGGCAAGATCGAACGTCTGGAGCTGGAAAACCCGGAGGCGGCAAGGGCCGACGCCCCGCTGTTGCCGTTTGAAAGCGACGAGCCCGAGGAAGAGCAGGCCGACGCCGCGGCAGCGGGCAGCTAAATAGCGACCGTTAAGTAGCGACGGGCGCTCCCGCCTGTCCGCGGCGCGAAGAGCCGCGCTTTAGGGAGACCGACGAAGGTCGCGTCCGGACCCTCACATGCCGCCAACGTCCCGCCAGCCGGGGCGTTCCAACCAAGCCAGTCCATCGCCCCCTCCGGGGCTGAACGCTATATTGAATTTTTCCCTCGGCTGAAGCCGTGGGCTATTAGATGGCGGCGCCCCTTGCGGGGCTCACGATCGCCGGTTGCGAATTCTCATTCCGCTACAACCATCCTCTCCACATCCAGGCTTGGCTACGGAATCTCCTTGGTTTGCCGGATGGGTAAATGCTCGCGCGCTGCCTATTGCCCGTCCTGCTTCAGCAGCGCCGGCGGCGGCGCATCCGGCGTTCTCGAAACCCGGCCCAGATAGGCCTCCTCGACCGAGACGTTGTTCTTCGCAAGCGTCTGGCCTGTGACGCGGTCAAGCTCCACGCGCGCGCTGCTGTAGCTGCGCATGGCGTTGATTTCGGCCGTTCGCGCCGTCGCCAGGTCGCGCTGCGACTGCACGATCTGAAAGATGGTCGAGGTCCCCAGGTCAAACCGTTTGCGTTCCGAGTCCAGCATCTCTTCCTGCAACTTGCGGCCCTCGACCCCTGCCGTGTACGTCTCGCGCGCCTGCTCGAGGTTCGTGAGGGCGCGCTTCACTTCGAGTTTCATGGCGTTTTCGGCCTGCTGCAACTGGATGTCGGACTTGCGCCGCCGCAGCAGCTCGCGCGTCATGTCGGCCTGCGCCTGGCGGTTCTTGAGCGGGATGTTGAGCTGCAGCGACACGCCGTAGTCGGGGAAGTTGCGCCGGAAAATCTGGCCCACGGCGCTTCCGAAACCACCCACGAAAAACGAGTCGGGCGGCGGAACATCCGGCGATCCGATCAGGTCGGGATTCAGCGAGCCGGCCAGGCCGTTGTTGGTAGCGAAACCCGTGACGTCCACCGACGGCAGCATCGCGTTGCGGATACCCTTCAGATTGATGTCACTGTTGGTCAGGTTGATGCGCTGCTGCGCCAATGTCGGGCGCGACTGCAGGGCCATCGAAATCAGATCCTGCAAAGGCTGCACGGGCTCCACATCGGGAATCACCATATGATCCGTCGGCACGATCTCGACGTTGGCCAGGGTGACGCTGGTCGGGCCGTGTTTCGTCAACGCGTTCTTAATAATGTCCTGCTGCTGCTTTACGGTGTTTTCCGCCAGGATGAGCTGCCGCTGGAAGTTGACGGCCTCGGCTCTGGCGCGGGTGACTTCGATTCTCGCCAATAGTCCCAGATCCACTTTTCGCTGGTTATCCCTCACAAGCTGCTCGGAAAGCGCCAGGTCGCTGCGGCGCGCCTCGGCTTCCTGCAGGAAGCTGATCAGGTCCCAATAAAGGTTCTGTATCCGCGAAACCGTTGTGATCACCTGCTCTTTGAATTGCAGGTCTTGCACCTCGCGGTTGTTGTTGGCGACGCGAATCTGCCGCTCGTTGATGGCCCGCCCGAAACCCTGCGTCAGCCGCTGGCGGATCGATACGTTCATCTCGCTGCTGATGGTCGGGTTCAGGTTGTTGCGCAGGTTGTTGGTCGACTGGTTGAAATTCGTAAAGCCGAGATTGAAAGTCGTACCGGTCGTGAAACCCTTGGAGAAATTGAACTGGTAGCTGCCGAAATCCTGGATCAAAGTGTTGGTGCCGGTGACGAAGTTGCTGATCTGAGGGTTGCTTTGGCGCGTCCAGAACATGCTGGTGGTGACCACGGGATCGAGCGCCGTAACCTGGGTGCCGAAGAACGAGCTGGCCGAGCCGGTGTCGCCGCCCGATGCCGCCTGGGCGGCGTCTCCCGCGCCCTGGAAGATACCGGTGGCTTGTCCGGGGGCCCCTTGCCCTCCTCCGCCGGTGCCGCCGCCTTGCGCCGAAGCCTGCGTCGAAAGCGTGCTGATCTGCGTTTGCACGCCGCTGAGGTTCTGGCCCGAGCGGGCGCGCAGGATATCGGTATCAGCCTCGAGCGGCCCATAGCGCGACACGGCGATGTCGAGATTGTTTTCGAGCGCGATGGCCAGGGCATCCGCCAGCGACAGGTAGAGCTTGCCGTCGCGGATCATCTGGTCGAGCCGTTCGGTGTCGGAAAGGTTCGCCGGGCCGATCTCGCGGGGCTTATAGATGTTGAAATTCGGGAACGTGCCGGCGCCCTGGGTCAGGTCGAGAGACTGCTCGTTGATCTGCGCGGGCAGGCCCGCCGAAAGGCACAACAGGGCTCCGGTGGCGAAAAAGGTACGGAGCGTGATTCGAGGCATGGGGCAATCTCCTTGATTCGCGCGGACGACGGCCGCACCGTGGTCCGCAAGTCACTGATTCAGGGATATATCGGCAGACGAGTCCACTGTCTAAGACGTGCAGGAGCGCTCGCGGTTTGGCCGGCGGGGCCGATGGGTCCGGGCAAGCCAGTCTCCTGCGGCGGTCGGGATCCACCCTAACCCTACATTGGGAGTACGAGGCCCGCGAGGCAAATGTTTCTCGGCATTCCTATTGTGGGGCCAAACAGGGTCACTGGGAAGCCACGCCTGTCCGCGGTTTCGCATCGCCAGGGCGGCCCGCGGACGCGGCCGGCGCGTACGGGGAATCATCCGTGTTACGGTGTGTTGTTTGTCGGCGCGGTGGAGAGCGTCAGCCTGGCGAGCTTGGGTCAGAGATCAGCGCTCCGCCCAGAGGCCAATCCTTAGGCTCACTTGGAAAAGCGGAATTTTCGGCGCCACGCCCGCCCAAAGACAGCTATTTTACAGGGGTTCGTTGATTGCCTGATCAAGATTCGACTTCGCGGCGCCGGATCGGCGTTTTCGCCGGCCTGGCCGTTTTTGGGGGCCTGTTGTTGATGCCCACGCCCCAGGGGATGAGCGGCGCCGCCCAGAGCATGGCCGCCGTAGCGCTGCTGATGGCGATCTGGTGGATCACCGAGGCTACCCACATCGCCGTCACCGCGCTGCTACCGCTCGCGCTGTTCCCGCTGCTGGGCATCATGCCGAGCAGCGCCGTTGCGGAGCAGTACACCAACCACATCGTGTTTCTTTACGTAGGGGGGTTCATCATCGCCCTGGCGATGGAGAAATGGGACCTCCACCGCCGCGTGGCCCTCGCCACCATCGCGCAGTTCGGAACGCGGCCCGAGCGGCTCGTGCTCGGGTTCATGGTCGCTACGGCGTTTCTATCGATGTGGATCTCAAACACCGCCACGACCATGATGATGCTGCCCATCGCGACCGCCGTGGCTCGTCAATTGGCCGAGCTGGCGGCCTCGGCGCCGGGCCGGCCGGAAGGCGTTGACCGCCAGGTCGAATCCACCTTCGGGCTCGTGCTGCTGCTTGGCATCGCCTACTCGGCCAGCATCGGCGGCATCGGCACCATCATCGGATCTCCGACCAACATCGCCTTCCTGGGGTTCGTCCAAAGAGAGTTTCCCAACGAGCGGCCGATCGCGTTCCTCGACTGGAGCCTGATGTGCGTTCCGATCGTGATTGTCTTCCTGCCGATTGCCTGGCTATACCTCTGCCGCTTCGGCGCCGGGGTATCCCTGAGCAGCTTCCGTTTCGGCGGCGGCCAGGAAGTGATCGATGCGGAGCGCCATCGGCTAGGACTCATGACGGGCCCCGAGAAGGCGGTGCTCGCCGTTGCCTCAACGACGGCCCTGCTGTGGATCTTTCGCGAGCCGTTCGAGCTGGGAGCTTTCCGCGTGCCAGGCTGGTCGGGTCTGTTCGGAAACCCCGAGCTGCTACACGATTCCACCGTCGCCATGGCGATGGGCATTCTGCTGTTCCTGTTGCCGGTCAATCTGCGCGGCGGCAAGGAATGGAAGGGCCGCCGCGAGCGGTTTCTCATGGATTGGGGCACCGTCCAGAAGGGCATTCCCTGGGGTATCGTGCTGCTGTTTGGCGGTGGGTTTGCCCTGGCTACCGGCATCGACCAGACCGGCCTCGACGAGTGGATCGGCAGTCAACTGGCCGTCCTCAAGGGGACGCCGGTGTGGGTGCTCATTCCGGCCACATGCTTACTGGCGGCGCTGCTAACCGAAACGACATCCAATATCGCCACCGTTCTGATGCTCTCCCCCGTGATTGCCGCCACGGCTGTCGAGATCGGCGTTCACCCCTACCTGCTTTTGATTCCCGCCGCTGTGATGGCCTCGTTTGCGTTCATGCTGCCGGTCGCCACGCCCCCGAACGCGATCGTCTTCAGCAGCGGCTGGATCACCATTCCCCAGATGTTCCGCGCCGGTTTCGTCCTCGACTTGATCGCCATGGCGATTGTGCCCACGATGGTTTATTTCCTGGGCTCCGCCGTCATCGGCCTGGGCGGCTGACTCCCTGCTTTTCCCCGTTTTCGGGCGGGTCAGCTCACCCATTGGCAACGATCGCTCTGGAACGGTTCCCCCCTCTGACCGATAGAGACATAAGGGCTTGGTTACCGCGATCCCAAAGAAGCGAAGCCTTGGCCGGCGTAGCTGCGGCCAGGGCGGGCGGGACGGTCGCCGAAGCCGGATGACGGGTATGCGAAAGCTCGCCGTATGACCGTATGACCAGCGAGACATAGGAAATGGGCCGCGGCCGAAATACCCTGGAAAACGTGCCCACCCGCCGGCTGGATGCGCGCCAGCGCCTGGTGGTTGAGTCCCACCGCGCCTTGGCCCAGCGGCTGGAGTTCTTCGTCCACGAGATGCCGCTGGGATGCATCATTTGGGACCAGGACGCCCGGGTGATCGAATGGAACCGGGCCGCCGCGGGCATCTTTGGCTGGTCTGACGCCGAGGCTTTTCAACGTACCTACACGGAATTGTTGGCGCCCGAGGAGGACTGTGAAGCCAGCGAGCAGCTTTGGCGCCGGCTGCTAGAGGGCGAAACAACCCGCCTGCCAGGTGAATCTCGCACCAAAACCCGCGGCGTCATCGAATGCGAATGGTTCCACACGCCGCTAGCCAATGAATCGGGGGTGGTGGTGGCGGTGGCCTCGATGGTTGTCGACGTCACCGAGCGCAAGGCGCTGGAGCGGCAACTGCTGCAAAGCCAGAAGCTCCAGGCCGTCGCGATTCTCGCCGGTGGCATCGCGCACGATTTCAATAATCTGCTCACCAGCGTGCTGGGCAACATCAGCCTGGCGCTCATGAAGCTGGGGCCGGGGCACAAAGCCTCGGCGGGCCTCAAAGACGCTGAGCGGGCCGCCGAGCGGGCCGCCGAGCTGACCCGCCAACTTTTGCGTTTCAGCCGCAAGTCGCCCGTCGAATTCCAGCCGGTCGATTTGAATCAAAGTGTCAACGAGGTGGTCTCGCTGCTGCAGCACAGCGTGGCGCAGGCCATCACTATCGAGACAGATCTCGACCCCGCCCTGTGGAAGGTCGAGGCCGACGCCGGCCAATTGGCGCAGGTCGTGATGAACCTCTGCGTCAACGCCTGGGACGCCATTGGTGATGACGGTAGGATCTGCATTCGGTCCTCGAACCGCAAGCTCAGCCGCAAGTCCTGCCGCGGACAGCCCGAGGCCCGCCCCGGGGATTTCGTGGAAATCGAGGTCAAGGACAACGGCTCGGGAATGGACGAGGAGACGCTGGCCCACCTGTTCGAGCCGTTTTTCACGACAAAAGCGTCCGGCAAGGGCACGGGCCTAGGTTTGGCGATGGTCTACAGCATCATCAAGCATCACCAGGGCTGGGTGTGTGTGTCGAGCCATCGCGGCGAAGGGTCGGCGTTCCGGCTGTACTTGCCTCGTACGAAACGCCTCGCCGCGGCCAAGCCGGAGATCCCTGGGCGGCAGGCGCGTCCCGGCAAGGGGACCATTCTGCTGGCGGATGACGAGGATGGGGTGCGCAAGCTGGCCGCCGCGGTGCTCGAGCACAACGGCCATCGCGTCATTCAGGCCCGCAACGGCGTGGAAGCCCTGGCGGCGCTCCGCAAATCGCGCAAACACGTCCGCTTGGTGCTGCTCGACCTGAAAATGCCAAAAATGTCGGGCTGGGAGGCGCTGGATCGGATCCGGCAGCTTGCCCCGGAGATTCCGGTCATTCTGACGAGCGGGTTTGCAATGGAAGAAGAGCAGGGCGAGGCGCGCCTACGCGGAGCACGGGCGCTTTTGCCCAAGCCTTATCGCGCACAAACGCTGCTGACCGCCGTCGGCGAAAGCCTCGATGGGCAGAGCGAGGGCTAAACCACTGGGAGGGCCTGCAGAGCGCAGATTCGCCCGCAGCGCACAGGTTCCCGTGGCGGCGGGCGCGAGGTTCCAGCACTGCTATGACGCATGAGGTCGAACACGTACGACGGGCCGTGGCCACTCTCCAGGCCCCGATGAGCTCGCTGGAGGTCGTACGGAAGGCGATTCGCGCCAGTGAGGACGCCGGGCGGGGCAACCTCTACCTGGAACAAATTCTAGTCGCGGACCCGGGCATCACCGCGCGCGTGCTGCGGCTGGCCAACTCCGCTTACTTTGGCGTCAGCCGCCAGATTTCGACGGTCTCGGTCGCACTCTCAATCATCGGCCAAGACCGGCTACGCAAGCTGCTGCGGCACATTCTGGTTTCGCAGGTCTTTGACGCCTTGGAGGCGCGTAGCGCCGAGGCAGCGCCGATCTGGCGGACCTCAATTTCCGCCGGCGCGGCCGCCTATGTCATCGCGCGCCTTTGCCGCCTTGGCGATCCCGAAGAGCTGCTCACCATCGGACTGCTGCACAACGTCGGCGAGTTCGCATTGCTCGCCAAGTTCCCCAACGAATACCTCGCCGTCCAACGCCTGGCCGGCGGACAGCTTTCCTCGGAAGGACTCAAAGCCGTCTTCGGCACGGACGCCGGCGAGGTGAGCCAATGGCTGCTGGACGCCTGGAATTTTGCACCTATTTTCGGCCAGGCGTCGGCCCGCTGGCGGGATGCGCTGTGCCTGGAAGATGCGAAGCCCCCCGAGCCTGAGGTTCTTGTGATTCACGCGGCCGTCTCCGCCGCCGAGGCCTGGATCGAAGGGCTTGAGGAGCACGAAGCTTTCGCAAGAATCTCGCCCCGTGTAGTGTCCGCGACTGGCCTCGATCAGGACCTGCTGAACAAACTGTATGGCCAGCTCGCCAATGAAGTTCTGGAAACCGAGGCTTTGCTGCAGGGCTAGTATCCCGAATCAGAAATTCCTGACCCAAGCGAGGGAGCCTGCGGCGATTTTCCTATTCTGAGGTGCGGCCGGCGGATCGGTCGGCGTGTTTTACACTGGACGAGCATGCCCGGCCAACGGCGAACCGAGACTCATCTTTCCCCGCTGCCTTCCCGTGTCCGTGAGGACCCACGCGGGTGATCCTCGAAACGATTGGCTGGCGGTCGGCGCTGCTGGCGCTGGTGGTGTCGCTGTTGCGCGGCGGCAATCAGGTTTCCCTCAAGCTGGCGCTGACGGCGCTTTCGCCCTTCTGGACGGCCTTCGCGCGGATGGCAGTGAGCGCGGCCGCGGTGGGCGCCTGGGGACGGCTGCGGTCGATCCGGCTCAGACCTCTGCCCACGGAATGGCGCCCGCTGTCGATCTTGACCGTGTTGCTGCTGTTTCAAATCGGCTTGCTTCACTACGGCGCCGATCTTAGCTCGCCCGCCTATTCCGTCGTGCTGATGAACAGCAACCCGATCTGGGCGAACTTCATCGCGCACTTCCTGATTCCCGAAGACCGGCTATCGGGACCACGGCTGGCGGGCCTGGCTCTGGCCTTCATGGGTATCTCCGCCGTATTTCTCGGCCGGCCCGACCCGTCGCTGGCGCCTAATCCGGCCCTGGGGAACGGGCTGATGCTGGCGGCGGCGGTGACCGCGGCGGTGCGAACGGTCTATACCCAGCGGCTTGTGCAATGGATCGAGCCGTCGAAGACGGTCTTTTGGCAGACAACACTTTCGCTGCCGGTATTTCTTTTGGGGACTTTTTTTGAGCCAAACACCGGGCGCGGGCCGTTGACCTGGGTCCCGATCGCGGGCGTTCTGTATCAGGGCCTGGCTGTCGGCGCGGCGGGATTGATTCTGTGGGCCTATCTATTGCGGAAGCACAGCCCGGGCGCTTTGAGCGTTTTCTCGTTTGCGATACCGATCTTCGGCATCTTCTTGAGCGCCTGGCTGCTTTCCGAGCGCGTGACGCCGCGGCTGTTCCTTGGTGTTGCCGCGGTGCTGACGGGGATCTATCTGGCATCGCGGACCACACCCGCGGCGGACCCCGGTCCACTCACCGACTGACGGCATTGGCCGCCGACCGCGACTTGGCGCCGGCACACGGTGAAGCCGGGGTTTGACGAACTGCCGCGTACGCCTGGAAACGCCGAGCGGCGGCGCGGTTTAGTCGTAGCGAATGCTCACACCCCGCGCTTCGAGCAGCTCTCCGGTGGATTGCAGCAGATCGAGCATGCTGCGGCGGTAGGAGATCGACTGCGCCACTACATCGGCGTTCGCCAGCGCCAAATCGGTCTGCGCTTCCAGCACAAAGAAGGCCACCTGCACGCCGAGGTCGTATTTTTTCTGCTCGGCATCGACGCGTTTCTGCGCGAAGCCGCGCGCGACGGTGGCCTGCTCCAGTGCCGCTTTGGCGAGCTCGACGCCGGCCACCGCGTTCAGAACTTCCTGGCGAATGCGCTGCTCCTGGCTGCGAAGCTGGTAGAGGTCGCGTTTTTTCTGGATCGAGGAGTTCGCCAGATCGGCCGCGGCGCGCCGGTTGCGAAGCGGCAGGTTGAGAGTCAGTCCCATCGAGTAAGTCGGAAAGCGGAACTGGAAGATCTGATCGAGCGAGCTGGTCCAACCGAGCGCCGTCGGCGGGGGCGCCGGGACGTCTTCGGTCAGGCTGCGCTCGAAAAACACGCCCGCCTGGCCCGCGGAGATGTAGTTGCCGGTAAGGTTCAATTCAGGCCGCAGATCGTTCGTCGAGGCGCGGATATTCAGATCATCGATTTCCAGCAGGCGGCGGTTTTGCTCGATCTCGGGGCGCAGTTCCAGCGCTCGCGCCACCTGCTCTTCGCGATTCAGCGCGGGCACCGAGGCCGGCGGATCAGCCGGCTCGGTCAGATCGATCGGAACGTTGCGCATATCAAGGTCGAGATCGGCGCCGATCCAGCGGCGCACGACGTCCTCGGTCTGTTCGAGCCGGTACTGGATCTGCGTCACGGCGACCTGCGCGGAAGCGAACTGCTGCTCGGGCTGAAAGATATCCAGTGGCGAGATGGCGCCCAGTTCGAGCTCGCGGCGCGAGCGGTCGAGGAACGCGCTTCGCAGGCCGAGGTTGTTGCGGGCCACGCCGAGATTCTCACGCGCCTCGACAACGTTCCAGTAGGCGTTTTCGGCCTGCGTCAGCAGATTCATGATCTGCTCGCGAACCTGCGCCTCGGTAAAGTCGAGCCGCGACTCGGCAATCATGATCGGAACGCGCTGCACGAACCGGCCCCGCCCTCGCAACAGCGGCTGCGTGAAGCCGAGCTGAAAACGGTGCGTCAGCGAGGGATTAAACGAGGTAAACGAGCTGTTATCCCCGCTGCGAACACCCGAGAAACCAACGGAATAGCGCGTGCCCGTGTCGAACAACTGCTCATAGGTGAGGCCGGCGTTTTGCGTCAAGCGGCTGCGGACCGCCGCGCCCTGCAACACGTCGGTCGACTGTGTCGTCGAGCGATTCGCGTTGAACGACAGATCCAGATTCGGATCGAACGGGCTGTGCGCCGCTTCAATCAGGTTTTGCTGCTCGTAGACCGCCAGCTTCTGCAAGTTGATGTCCGGGTTATTGGCCATCACCAGTTCGATATAGGAGCGCAAGGAAAGCTGCAGCCTGCCGTCGACCGCAAAGTCGTCGAGCCGGCTGACCGACTCGATCGCGACGCTCACCGGCGGCCGCGTCCACTGCTCCTTGAAATAGTTGACCGCTGGGAAAGCGTCGAACTGGGCCGAAAGCGTCGCTACGGCCAGCAGAATCAGGGTTAGAGATCGAAGGACCATGGTGGCAACCTTGACACGGAGTTTTTGCGAGAGGTGTAGAGGGATCGGCACAATCATTTCGGGACGGCTCAAGGGCATTTCAGGACGGCTCAAGGGCATTTCCGGATGGCGCAAGTGCTTTGGACTTTCACGGGACAGGGTTGGTTTCGGGAACCTCGCGGCCTGGGCTAGCGGTCTCATCGCCCGGGACAAACCGGCGCCGGGAATCTACTCATACCGGATCGCCTCGATCGGGTCGAGCTTCGCCGCTTGAACAGCCGGATAGATCCCAAACAAAAGCCCGATAAAGACCGAGACGCCGAAGGCGACAACGATCGACGAAACCGTGACGACGGTCGACCAGCCGGCGATGGCGGCGATGATCCGCGAGCCTCCGAAGCCCGTGGCAATCCCAATGAGACCGCCGACGATCGAAATCAACACCGCCTCGATCAGAAACTGGCGCACAATGTCGCGCTGGCGCGCGCCGATGGCGCGGCGGATGCCGATCTCGCGGGTCCGCTCGAGCACTGTCGCCAGCATGATGTTCATGATGCCGATGCCGCCTACCAGCAGCGAAATTCCGGCGATGCAGATCATGACGACTTCGAAGATGAACTGTTGCTGCTGGCGCTGCGCCAGCAAACCGGCCGGCACCAGCACGCTGAAATCGCCGGCATTGTTGTGGGTGGCGGTCAGGATGGCGCGCACCACTTCGGCGACTTCAATGGGGTTGGCGTCCGGACGCACACGCAGGAAGATGCCGTCGATTTCGTCTTTCAAGTAGCTGTTGTTGTCTTCGAAGCGCCGCATGACCGAGTTCAGCGGCGCGACGATCAGGTTGTTGCGGTCGTCGGCTTCGAGGCCCTCGACATCGGCCTCGGCGGTCGCCTGCGGCGCCATCACGCCGATGACGCGCAGCCACACCTCGTTGATCTTGACGTATTTTCCGACGGAGTCGCCGTAGCCCAGCAGATTGATCTTGGCCCGCTCGCCCAGCACACAGACCGGAGCGGACCGCAGATTGTCTTCGTCGTTGAAGAAGCGGCCCTCCAGCAGCGTCAGCGGATAGATTACCGTGTAGTTGGGAAGCACGCCGATCAGCGACGGCGATTCCTGATCGGTCCGCGGCAAAGTGCTGGTCGGGACGAAGCTTTTGCGCGGCGACATCGCCTCGATGTTCGGCGTATTCTGCTCGATGGCGCGAAAGTCGCGAAACGTCAGCCCCGGGGAAATCTCGCGCACCGCCGTCAGCGTGTCGCGGTCCACCGCTTCGTTGGCCTCGACAATGATGTTGTTGACGCCCAGCAGATCGATGTAGCGGATCATCTCGCGCTGCGCGCCGGCGGTGATTGACAGCATGGCGACCACGGCGCCAACGCCGAAGATCATGCCGAGCATGGTGAGCAGCGAACGCAGCTTATGAGCCAGCAGGCTGGCCAAGCCCATCCAAAGCTCGGGCAAAACCGTGGGAATGTGCTGCAGCATCTAGCGTCGTCTCCTGCCGCCGCCCGCGGGAGGAGCCGCCTCTCCGCCCCCGCCGCCGGGGAACGAGGGCTGCGCCGGTTCGGCCGCTTTCTTCTTCTTTTCAGCACGGCCGTCGTCGAACGGCAGAGCCAGAGCGATCTGCTCGCCCTCTTCGAGGCCGCTCTTGATCGCGATCTGCGATTCCGAGCGCGGGCCTACTTCGACCTTGCGGGGCTCGAAGGTATCGCCTTTCTTCACGTAGACAACGTGCCCGACGCCCACTTCAAACACACCGTGGAAAGGAACATATAAGGTATCGGGGATGCGCTCGACGATGATCTCGGCGTTGGCGAGCAGCCCAGGCCGCAGCAGAATATCCACGTCAGAGCCTTCTTCGGGCGGAGCCGGCAGCTTCGCCTGCGCGCGATCTTCGGCCGTGAAGCCCTGCGCGCCCGGCCGCGAAAGAGAAAGCGAAGGAACGTCGGGCGCGCTTGCCGGACCGCCGGCAGGCCCCCCGGGAGAAACGTCCCCCGGGCCGCCCGGCGCAGCTTGTCCGGCGCCACGGCCGCCACCCGCGCGCGCTCCCTGCGGCCGCAGCTTCTGAAACAGCGCGCGGCGCTCCTCTGGACTGAGTTGGGACGGGTCCCGCCCGCCAAGGGCTTCCTGCATCGCCTTCTGCATCTGCTCGCGCTGCTCAGGCGAGAGGTTGCGGCCAAATCCACCACGCCCCTGCCCGGGCGTTCCGCCGGCAGCGCCACCGGCGCCACCAGGACCAGCGGCACCGCCAGGGCCTTCGCCAGCGCCACCGGCCCGTTGCCGGCCGGCTCTGGGGCCTTCTCCGCCGCCGCCTGAAGGCGCGGAGTCCCCTCCAGCAACGACCATGGCGCCTCCGCCGGGGGCGCCGAAAAATGCGGCCCCTGGATTCGGAGCCACCGGCCCGCCGCCGAATACGCCGCGCTGGGCATTGTCGCGGGCCGTTGCCAGAATGCGGGTGATCTGCTGCTCGGAAGCGCCCACGTTTTCGAGAAGCTGCCGCATGTCGAGCGACAGCACGGTATCGAATTTCTTGGTGGCCTCACCGCGGAAAACGTTCGTCGTGGCGGTGCTGGCCAGGGTCTTGATCTTGCCCGTCACGGGCTTGCCCGGTAAGGCATCCAGATAAATGACGGCCTCCTGGCCCTCGCTGAGCGCCGCCCGCTCGACTTCTTCTACTTTGGCGACGAGTTCCATCTCCGAAAGGTCCAGCATTTGAGTGACCGCCATGCCGGCGGGGATCTGGTCGCCCTCGCGGATGGCCGGCGTGGTCTGGCCGAATCCGCCGCGGCCGCCGGCGCGGTTTTCGAGAATCGAAACCAACCCCGCGATCGGCGTCAGCACGCGCGCCTGATCGATACGGCGCCGCTCGCGGTCGGCGTCGAGCTGCGCTTTGTTGAGCTGCTCGCGCAACACCGACAGCTCGGCTTCGCGCTGCTGTAGGCGCGATTTGATGTCTTCCTTGAGTTTCTGTTCGCGGCTATTGGCCTCTTCGAGCGTCAGTTGGTTCTTGCGCGCTTCGATCGCGCCCACCAGCTCGTTTTTCTTGTTCTCCAATTCGGCCTTGGTGACGGCGTAGCGGGCTTTGACTAGCTCGACTTCGTCCTGGCTCTTGCGGATGTCCAGATCAGTCTCGGCCTTGATCAGGTTCTCGCGAATCCGCTGGACTTCGAGCTCGTCGTCTTCGAGAGCCGCGCGGCGCTCGGAATCGTCGAACTCGACGATCAGATCCTTCGCTTTGGCGAGCGCCCCCGCTGGCGCCAACTGCGTCACTTGCGACTGCGAGCCAAGGTTGGGAGCGGTGAGAGTTATCGAGCGCACCGCGCGCAATTCGCCCCGCAGATACGCCCGCACCTCAAGGTCGCCGCGCTTCACTTCGGCCAGCGGAATGTCATCCTCTTCCTTGGGGATTCTCTGGATCAGATAATAAGCGCCCGCCGCCACACCGGCCAGGATCAAAAGAACGAGCAAGCGCACTGCTAGCTTTTTCATCGTGTTTACCGCCTCAGGCTAGCCGCCTAGCGCCTCCTGCGAGGCCCCGTGATTTCCGGATTCTCCAGCGCGATGACCTGCCCCTCTTCGACTCCGTGTACGACGATTTCGGTAGAGTTGCGGGTCACGACCTCAATCGGCTGGGACCGGAAGCCGGCGCCGGCCTTTACGTAGACCGTGGGTTGTCCCTCGATCTGGAAGCTGGCCTTGTTGGGGATAACCAACTCATCCGGACGCCGGTCGACGATCACTTCGACCGTGGCGCTCATCCCGGGCCGCAGCCGGGGGTCGAGCTTGCGGATCGTGGCCTGCGCCGGAAAGTTTTTCTCAGGCGGGAATCGGCGGAAGACAAGCGTGGCGATGGGGCTCATCCACTCAACTTCGCCTTCCATCAGCAAATCGGGCACGGCATCGACGCGGATGCGCACGGGCTGGCCCACCTCGACGCGGCCGCGATCGATTTCCTCGACCCGGAACTCGACCTGGAGCGAAGAAAGGTCGGGAATCTCGGCGATCGTAGCGCCCGTCCAGACCGTGTCGCCCTCCTGAAAAGGCGGGCGGCTGGTTCCGAACGAGCCGTTGGCGCGGTTGTTGGTCATGATGTGGACGATGCCATCGGCGGGGGCGCGCAGCACCATGCTGCCCAGGTAAGCCTGCGTGGTCTCCAGGTCGCGCGTCGCTTTGTCTTTCTTTTCCTCAATCCGCCGCAAGTCCGCGCGCTGCGACAGGTCGGTGGCGTCGGTCTTGGTTTTTTCCTGAGACAGAACGCCTTCAGCGATAGTCACGTCGATGCGATTCTTGAGCCCTTCGATCTCGGAAAGGATCTCCTGCTTGCTGGCTTCGAGCTCGGCGCGCTCGACGTCGTATTGAGCCTTCATCGTGGCCATTGCGTTCGTTTCATCCGCAATGGAGTGCTGCGCCTCGGCCTGCAAAATCTCACTTTCGACTTCGCGGACCATGGTGCGGCGCTCGATGAACTGATCCTCTTGCGTCGAGGAGTCGAAGGCGACGACGATTTCGCCTCTCTTGATGGGCTTGCCGTTTTCAGCGAGCCGAACGATCGTCAGATTCGGCGTTGCGGGGGTTACCACCTTGGCCGAACGGGCGCTCTTGACCTCGCCGCGGGCGCGCACCGTGTTGAGAAAGTCGCGGCGCTCCACGCGCGCGGTAGGCACCTCGCGCGTGGCCGGCGTGTAAAGGTTCATCGCGGCCAGCGTGACGGCGGCGCCCACAACGGCGAACAGCCCTCCCCGCAGCAACCAGCGTTTTCTTGAAGCGTTTTCGGCCATGATAATTTCGCGCCGGTGGCCGCCGTTAGCGCGCCGCGGCGACGTTCTTCGGCGCCGGCGCGGAGACGACCAGCGTGTCCCCTTCATTCACTCCGTTCAAAAGCACTACTTGCGTGTCGCTGGCGGCGCCCACCTCGACGCGCTGCCGGCGCGGCTGTTGGCCCCCTGCTACATAGACGACGGCTTCGCCGTTCTCGTGCAGCACTGCCTCGCGTGGCGCGACCAAGACGTCCTGCTCGGCGCCCAGCACGACGTCGGCGCTGCCGGAAAGATCCGGAATGATCTCGCGGTCGGCGCCGTCAATCGCGACGATGACCGGAACGTTGCGGACGTAATCTCCGGTTCCCGAATTCGGGCCGCGCATCCCGGCGCCGCTGGCTGCCGTCGACGCGCCCACGGAAACCAAACGCCCCGGCCAGATTTTGCCGGGATAGGCATCCAAGCGGACCTCGGCCTCCTGCCCAACTCGCAGACGTTGCGTGTCCGACTGGTTGAACGAGGCCTCCAGCACCATCGCCGAGGGGTCCACGATCTGCATGAAATAGGTGCCCGACCGCAGCTCGTCGCCGAGCGCGACCTGCGAGAACTGGCCGCCGCCGCGGAAGATCGTCATCATCACGACAGTGCCGGGAATCGGCGTTTGGATCGCCATGCGTTCCGCGTTGATCTCGCCGCGCTTGTAGTCGAGTTCGTCCTGGCGAACCATGATCTGCAGACCTCGCAGCTCGGCCTGATGCGACTTCTCGAGCAGCGCCACCTCTTCCTTTTTTTGCCGGAAGGTCGCCTCGGTCTCCTGGGCCAGGAGTTTCAGCAGATCGGCTTCAATCTGAGATCGCACTTCGGCGGTCCGCAGGTCGAGACTCGCTTTGCCGGACTCGCCTTCGGCGACGCGCATCTCCTGGCGCGCGGTTTCGAGCTCGATAGCCAGTTCGGCGCGGCGCTTTTCGAGATTCGCCTCGGCTTCGACGACGTCCGAGCGCAGCCGGAACATGCGCTCTTCCTGATCCTGCCGATCGAACTCAGCCACCGCGTCTCCTTTTTGAACGAAAGAGCCGGGCTCGGCCACCTTCATCAGAACCAGGGACCGGCCGCCAAAACCGCCGCCGCCGGTGCCTCCACCGCCGCCACCCCGCATCTGCGGAGCGACAATCGCGGCGAACGACTTGGCCGAAATGGTTCCCGAGAGGCGAATCGTCCGCGTGAAACTGCTCTTGACAACTTTTGCGGTGCGAACGCCCGCGGATGCGGACGGCCGTTGTATCGCGGTCCGCTGAAACTGTTGCCCGCCGATATAGGCGATCAGGCCGCCCAATAGCAGCGCCAGCAGCATCCAGAGCCGGTTGGGCTTCTCCTGGGGCGGGCGGAATTTCGGCGCCGGTTGCTCGGGCGGCGCGGCCGGACGTGCCGGTGGCGGCGCCGCGGGCGAGTCCGTCAGTGGCAACGGCGAGGCGTGCGCCAGCCACCATGTAAAGGGCATTGCGACTCTCATAGCTTTATTGACCCATGGGCCGGGTGTGTGTCGAGCCCCGCCGATAACCCAGAATCCGTACCGACACTCGACAGTAAAGACGCCCGAAGCCTTCGAACGGTTATGGCCCCGAGTTCGGCGCTTTGGGCTCCAAAGGGCTTTGGCAGCCGTCCGAGTCAGACTGCAAATGCCCTGTTTTTTATAGTTTAGCAGCCTGCCGCGGCAATGGAATCGAGACTCGGCGTAGCTTGTTAAGAAATTGTAAGACCTGAATGTGCCCGCACGGCGGGAAGAATCTGGGAAATCTCGGGCTATTTGCGCGCCCAGAAGGCCTGGCGCACTTTCGATCCGGCATGCTGCCGCGCCGGCGCAGTCTTTGCCGTCCGCGCCTGGCTAGTCGCCGGCAGTATGCACCGGCTGAAGGTTCTTGCCGGTGGTGGCGGGAATGCCACGGCGCAGACGCACTTTCTCACTGCGCTGCTCCAGCGTCATGTAGACGACGGGAATGAAGACCAGCGTGATGAGCGTCGAGGTCAGCAGCCCGCCGATCACGACGCGCGCCATCGGAACTTGCAACTCGGAGCCCTCGCCGACGCCCAAGGCCATCGGGGCCAGACCCAGCACCGTGGTGATTGTCGTCATTAGAATCGGACGTAGCCGGCGGGTGCCGGCCGTGATGACCGCCTCGCGAATGCTGAAGCCCTGCTCGCGGCGCAGCAGATTGGTGTAGTCGACCAGCACGATCGCGTTGTTGACGACGATGCCGACCAGCACGATCACACCGAGGAAGCCCTGCATGTTGAAGGTGGTGTCGGTGAACACCAGCGTGGCGACGACTCCGATCGCCGCCAGCGGGATGGAGAACAGGATGATGAAAGGGTCGCGCAACGATTCGAACTGCGCTGCCATCACCATATAGACAAGGATAAACGCCAGCACCGCCGCAAACATCAAATCGTTGAACGCCTCGACCTGGTCTTCGTACTCACCGCCCAGACGCAACTCATATCCCGCGGGCCGCGGGATCGCCGCCAGCTTTTCTTCGAGGTCCGTGACGATGCTACCCAGGTCGCGGTCTCCGATGGTTCCGCTGACAATGATGACGCGCTCCTGATCGACACGGTCGAGCTCGACGGGGCCTTCCTGGCGCTGCATGCGGATGACGCTACCGGCGTGGATGAGCTGGCCGGTCGGCGTGCGCAACGGAATCTGCCCCACCTGATCGATGGAAAGACGGTCCTCCTCGCGCAGCCGCACCACGATGTCGTACTCGTCGCCCTCCTCGCGGTAAAACGACGTGCGCCGTCCGCCGACAGCCGTCTCCAATGTGTCGGCCACTTCCGACACGCTCATGCCGAGGCTGGCGGCCTTGAGGCGGTCGACTCTCACCAGCAGCTCGGGCAGCCCCGGCCGGCGGCTGATCTGAGCCTCGGGAACGCCCGGAATCGACAGCATCGCGTCCAGGACCTGCTGGGCCAGCTCCGCCGAGATTGTCTGGTCGTGGCCGCGGATTTCGACCGACAGCCGATCGCCGCCGCCACCGCCGCCCCGCCCGCCGCCCGAGCCTCCGCGGCGGCGTCCGAAGTTGCCACTGTTGATGCGCGTGCGCACCTCGATGCCCGGGACCACCTGCATCATGGGGCGAATACTGTTGGCGATTTCCAATGCCGTGCGCTCGCGCTGGGACTGGTCCACCAAGGTGATACGCAGCTCGCCTTCGTTCGTCGAGCCGCCGCGGAACGTGCTCTGCGAGCCGGCTTCGCTCATGATGTACTCGGCTTCCGGCACTTCCTGCTTGACGATCGCGGTCATCTGGTCGATAACCTGCTTGGTCACTTCGGCGCGCGTTCCCGACTCCAGCTCGACGTTGACGCGGATCTGCCCTTCGTCGACCTGCGGCTCGAGCTCCACGCCGATCAACGGAGCCATCCACACCGCGATGGCGAACAGGCCCGCCGCCGTTCCGGCTACCACCAGGCGATGGTCGAGCGACCACGAAATGGCCCTGCCGTAGCTGTTGTTCAGTCTCGTTAGGGCGCGCTCGATGCGGCCAAACAAAGCCGCGATCACGCCCGGGTGCGGTTTCGACTCCCCGTCGCCGCGCTGCAAAAACTGCGAGCACAACGCCGGAACCACCGTCAGCGCCACGATCAGCGAACAGAACAACGCAAACGAAACGACGTAAGCCAGTTGCTGGAACGTCTGGGCCGAATAGCCGCCCATGAATACCACCGGCACAAAGACCGCGATGGTAGTCAGTGTCGAAGCGGTGATGGCCGTGGCCACCTCGCGGCTTCCCACGATCGCCGCCTGCTTGCCGTCGAGGCCCTCCTCGCGGTGCCGGTAGATGTTTTCGAGCACGACGATGCCGTTGTCGACCAGCATGCCGACGCCCAGCGCCAGCCCTCCGAACGACACCGTGTTGAGGGTGAAGCCGTTGAAGTACATCAACGCGAACGTCGTGATCACCGAGATCGGGATCGCCGTACCGATGATCAGCGTGCTTGCGAAATTGCGCAGGAAGAAGACCAGCACGAAAACGGCCAGCAGCGCCCCGATCATCGCCGAGGTCTCCACGTTGTTGATCGCCGAGACGATGAAATCGGCCGTGTCCATTGTCTTTTCGATCCGCAACCCGGGATAGTCGGTCTGGATGTTGCTGATTTCCTGCCAAACCTCCTCCGAAACACGTACCGAGTTCGCCCCCGATTGCTTGGAGACCACCAGCCGGACGGCGGGGTCGCCGTTGACCGAGATGTAATAGCGCACGTCTTCGTGGGCGTCTTCGACCGTCGCCACGTCGCGAACATAGACCGGCACGCCGTCGCGCGAGGTGAGCGCCACGTTCAGGATCTGGTCGAGGCTGTCAAATTCGCCGCTGGTCCGCAGCAGCACCTCAAAACGCCCTTCGCGAACCGGCCCCACCGGGCGGTTGAGGTTTTCGCGCTGCACCGTCTGCACTACTTGAGCGACCGACAGATCCAGAGCCCGCAGTTTTTCCAGGTTGAGGTCGACACGGATCTGGCGGCGCAGCCCGCCGCTTACGCGCACCTCTCCGATGCCCTTGACGCGCTCCAACCGGTAGACGACGTATCTCTCAACGAAGTGCCGTAGTTCCTTGGGATCCATATCGGGCGAGGCCGCCGTCAGGAACATGATCGGGAACTGCGTGACATCGAACTTGTACATGATGGGCGGTTCGATGTCGTCGGGCAGCGAGCGGCGGCCGCGATCGAGGCGCGCGCGCAGTTCATTGGCCGCTTCTTCGATGTTCGTGCCGTAGACAAAGTTCACCCGCACCGACGAGGAGCCTTCGGTCGAGGTCGAAGTGACTTCCTCGACACCGGGAGCGGCGCTGACGATCTGCTCGATGGGGCGCGAAATCAGCGTCTCCATCTCCTCGGGCGCCACGCCCTGGTACTGCGTGTTGACGCTGATGGTGGGTTGGTCGACCTCGGGCATGAGATCGACCGGAATCTCCAGGAAAGAAATCGTCCCCAGCAGGATGGCGACAAGGCAGGCCATTAGGACCGTCACGGGACGGTGAATCGAAAACTCAGCAAGACTCATGGTTCACCCCGCATGCGCGGCGCCGTCGCGCTCTGGCGCACGCCCTGCCACCCTTTACCCCGGGCGTCTGTACGTACGGGCCCTGGCCGTACTGAGTGTACAGCAGGCCGCAAGGCCGGACCTTGCGCCCCCGCTCGCGCCGGTGATGTCGGACGAAAACTAGTCCCCTGCGGTATGCGCCGGCTCGAGGCCTTCCGGGCTTCCGTCGGCCGTCGCCTCACGGCGGGTTTTGACCCGCTCGGCGAGTTCTTCGACGGTCATATACACCATGGGAATGAACACCAGGGTAATTAACGTGGAAGTGACCAGACCTCCGACCACTACGCGGGCCATGGGGGCCTGCAATTCGCCCCCTTCACCCAGGCCCAAAGCCATCGGCGTCAAGCCCAGCACGGTGGTTACGGTAGTCATGAGGATGGGGCGCAGCCGGCGGCGGCCGGCGGTTACCACCGCCTCCCGCAGCGCGAAGCCGTACTCGCGCCGCAGCAGGTTGGTGTAGTCGATCAGCACGATGGCGTTGTTGACCACGATGCCGACCAGCACGATCACCCCCAGGAAGCCCTGAATGTTGAAAGTAGTCTTGGTGAGCAGCAGCATCAGAATGACGCCGATAAACGCAAGCGGAATCGAGAAGAGAATGATGAACGGGTCGCGAATGGATTCGAACTGCGCGGCCATCACCATGTACACCAGGATCAAGGCGAGGATCGCGGCGAACGTAAGATTGCCGAACGCCTCCTGTTGTTCCTCAAACTCGCCGCCGAAGCGAAACTCAAAATCGGCCGGTCTGGGGATGTTCGCGAGCGCCGCCGACAGGTCGTCTACGATACTGCCCAAGTCGCGGTCGGCGATGTTGCCGTTGACGACCATGATGCGCTGTTGATCGGCGCGGGTGATCTCGAACGGCCCCTCTTGGCGTTGCATGGTGACGACGCTTTGCGCCGCGATCGTCTGCCCGTCGGGCAGCATCAGGGGCACGTCGCCGACCTGGCTAACGGCCAGGCGGTCCTGTTCCTGAAGCCGCACAAGAATGTCGTATTCGTCGCCGTCCTCGCGGAACATCGAAGCGCGCGTGCCGCCGATCGCGGTCTCCAGCGTGTCGGCAACCTCCGAGACTTTCAGTCCCATGGCAGTGGCCTTGGCGCGGTCCACGCTGACCACCATTTCAGGCATGCCGGGCTTTTGGCTCATCTCGGCGTTGGCGATGCCTTCGGTGGCGATCATGGCCTTGCGCACCTGCTGCGCCAATTCCTGGGCGACCCGCGGATCATGACCGCGAATCTCAACAGAAAGCCGGTCTTCACCGAAACCGCCGCCGCGCCGGCGAATCCCACCGCGCACCCGCACTTGGGCCGTCACTCCCGGCTCGACGCTTATCATCGAGCGGATCTCGGCGGCGATGTCTCCCGCCGAGCGGTCGCGCTGGTCCTGATCAATCAGTTCGACGCGCAACTCGCCTTCGTTGGTGCCCTCGGCGCGCCAGCCGGAGTTGCTGCCGGCTTCAGTCATGGTG
>JBBDWJ010000174.1:0-10679 GCA_040902925.1 Bryobacterales bacterium
GGCTCTGGAAGTTTGCCTCGTGCCCTTTGCTTCTCGGGTCTTCCTCCTAGCGCCGCCGCCCCGGCGGCTGTGCAAAAATGAAAGCAAGTCCAGCCTGCGGTGCGTGTTCGCGCTGACGCGGCAGTCGCCCGATTCCATCCCCCCAAGAAGGCGCTAAGCGAGGGTGCGGCAGCAGCCCGTGGTGCGAGGTCTCCTAGACCGCCCTATGGACCGTCGGGCAGCGGCGAACTGTCACGGGTTTTTCAGCAGTCCGCGAGAGCTTGGTAAGGTCCTTGGTGACGCCGAAGTAATGCATACGATGAGGAGTTTGCGCGCATGTGCGGCATAGCCGGCATAGTCAACGTCCAGGGCGGCGGGGTGAACGAAGAGCTCCTGCGCCGCATGAACGACAGGCTGCGCCATCGCGGGCCCGACGACGAAGGCGTGCTCATCAACGGTTGCGCCGGGCTGGCGCAGCGCCGTTTGGCGATCATCGACTTGTCATCGGGCCACCAGCCGATGACGAACGAAGAGCGCACGGTCTGGGTCACCTTCAACGGCGAGATCTACAATTTTCTGGAGCTGCGGCCGCTGCTCGAACAACATGGCCACCGCTTCCTCACCAACAGCGACACTGAATCGATCATTCACGGCTATGAGCAGTGGGGGGTGGACTGTCTGCAGCACTTCCGCGGCATGTTCGCGTTCGCTTTGTGGGATCAGCCGAATCAAAAGCTGTTCCTGGCCCGCGACCGCGTCGGCAAGAAGCCCATCTTCTATGCTCAGGCCGACGGCAACTTCTTGTTCGCCTCGGAAATGCAGGCGATGCTCGAACACCCCGGCATCAGCAAGGAAATCGACCTCGCTGCGCTCGACCACTTCCTCGCCTACGAATACATTCCCGCGCCCAGGACGATTCTCAAGCAAGTACGCAAGCTGCCGGCGGCGAGCTTTCTGACGCTCGACCTCAGCAAGAAGAGCGCTTCTGGAGTCGAGCCGCGCATCGAGCGCTACTGGCGTCTCGAAGCAACGCCGCGGACGAACCTCGGCGAAGATGACGCCGCCGAGGGCCTGCTCGAAGTTCTGCGCGAGGCCGTGCGGCTGCGTCTAATCTCGGATGTGCCCTTGGGAGCGCTGTTGAGTGGCGGCATGGATTCGAGCATCGTCGTCGCCCTGATGAGCGAGCTCTCCAACACCAAGGTCAAAACGTTTTCTATCGGCTTCGAGGAATATAGCGAGCTGCCGCACGCCCGGACGGTCGCCGAGCACTACGGCACCGATCATCACGAAATGGTCGTCCGCCCCAGCGCGCTCGAAGTGCTGCCGAAGCTGGTCTGCCACTACGGCGAGCCGTTCGCCGATCCCTCGGCCATTCCCTCTTACTATGTAGCCAAGCTGGCGCGCCAGCACGTGACCGTCGTGCTCAACGGAGATGGCTTCGACGAATCTCTCGCCGGTTATGACCAATACGAAAAAAGCCTGCTCGCCGTCCGCTATCAAATGCTTCCCGCGATTCTGCGCAAAGGCGTCGTCGAACCGCTTTCTTCAGTCATTCCGGATTCGTGGCCGCAGGATAACCCGCTGCGCCGCGCCAAACACAAGCTGCGCGAAGCGGCCCGGCCCCGTTTCGACCGCTATTCGCGGCTGATGGGCCATCTGACTCAGGAGATGCGCCAACAGTTATACACGCCCGGCCTCAAGAGCCAGTTGAACGGCTACCGCGCCGAGACCTGGCTGACGCAGATCCTCGACGAACGCCGCGAGCGCGCGCCCGACATGCTGGGTACGTATATGGGCGCCGACATCGAGTCGTACCTGGCCTATGATCTGTTGGTGAAAATGGACATCGCGTCGATGGCCAACTCGCTCGAAGCGCGCTCGCCGCTGCTCGATCATCGCGTTATGGAGTATTGCTTTTCGCTGCCCAGCAACTTGAAGATGCGCGGCCGCATGAGGAAGTATCTGCTGAAAGTGATCGGGAAGAAGCTGCTGCCGCAATCGATCCTGTCGCGCCCCAAGCAAGGGTTCTCCTTGCCGACGGCGGAATGGCTGCGCGGCGAAGTGCGTCCGCTGATGGAAGATTGCGTGCTCTCGGATCGCTCGCTGGCCCGAGGCTACTTCCAACGCGAACCGCTGGAGCGCATGGTCAAAGAGCATCTCGAGCATCGCCGCAACAACTCGCGCGAACTGTGGGCGCTAACCTGGCTGGAGTTGTGGCACCGCACGTTCGCGAACTAGCAGCCACAGCGTGAAGTAGCAACAAACGGCGCGATGGCCGTCAATGGACGCTATCGTCAACGCCCGCGAACCAGCCTTTGCTGCTATCGATAAACCGCACGCCAAATAATCGTCCGGTAGGGTCTTCGGGGCCTTCCCACTCGATGCGCGCTTTCACGAGCACCAGATCCTGCAGGGGTTTTTCGAGGTCAATCAGAAAGTCGACGACGTCGCCGGCGTGCAGCGAGGCTGAGCCGTGAAAGCACATCCCGCCATAGGAGATGTTTCGTAGCGAGCACTCGACGACTTGCAAGACCGTGCCCGAACGGCCGATCATAGCCAGTTTCGAGCCGGTCGCGGTCGTGTCAAAGCGGATGTAGCGACGCCTCTCCATCGGTTGTCCCGGTAATCGTGGGACATCTAACGGTCTCGAGCCTCTATTGTACGGGCGGGGCCCGGACGTTCCACAACTTTGCAACTGGCGCGAACCCTCGCCCCTAGAGGGATCCCACGCCAAGGGAAAAGAGGAGCGCGAAGACTACTCGTTGCGAAAACGGGAGTCCAGCGCGTGCAAACGCGGCTGCGGGCCTGCTTCACGAGTCAACAGTGAGTCGACCAACAGCGACTCCTGCTGAACAGGCCGCAGCTCCAATCCTATCCCATCTGCCAAGTGCTCCTGAGCGTAAAAGGCCGCGCTTAGGCGGTCATGCACGCCAATCTTCGAGTACACACTACGGATGTGCCAGCGCACAGTATCGCGTGTGATATATAGCCGGTCGGCGATGGCGCGATTCTTCAGGCCCTGGCCGATTAGCCACAACACTTGTCTCTCGCGCGGCGTCAGATTACGCGAGCCCGATTGCGACAGCAACTGCTGTACGACTCGCGAGGTGGCTCTGCGATCCGCCCAAAACTCTCCACCCGCCACCACGCGCACGGCTTTTTTGAGCACCGCCGGCGAGGCATCCTGCGTAATGAACCCAACGCAGCCAATCCGCAACAGGTCTTCCACCAGCCGCGGATCTCGCTTCGGGCCGACGACCAGAACCTGAATCGAGCGCCCATACTCGACGCGCGCACCGAAATGATCGAGGTCTAACCCTTCGGTCTGCACCAAAACCTGATCCACCAGCAGTACGCAAGGCGCCATCTTCTCGCAGGCGGTGAGGATCTCATCGAGACTGCCCTGCTGCTCAAGCAGCACAAAGCCCTGCTTCGCCGAAAAATGGCGGCTCAGATCCCTACGGCCCCAGATTTCAGGACTTTGGATGACGACGCGAATCAGGCCGCCCCCGTTGACAGGGTCTGAGCTGCGACCCGCCGGCGTGCGGGTCTGTTTCTCGAATAACATTACGCTTCTCGGGAGTCAGACAGTCGTGCTAAACAGGGGGGAGAACACCCGCCCTCCGTGGGCCGGTTAGGCCGGATTATATCATCGCTTCTCGAATACTGTCAAAGACTTGCGCCGCGAGAAGGATCTTCACAGGGGGTGCGCTCTCAGTGGTTTACCCGATAGATTTTTTTGCCTTTCGCGCACTGTATCCCGCCACTCACTCTATTGACCCTCAAGCGTCGGAGCCGACACCAAAGTTCGCCAGAACCCGTATCGAAGAGCCGCAAAGGGGCGGCTAGAGGGGAGAAGGAAGAAATCCGGGAGCGAACCGGTCAGCGCCCGATCTGGACGCCGAGGCCTTTGGCGATTCTGGCGGCCAGGCCCTCGGCCATCCATTGAAAGCCTAGATCGTTGGGATGCGTGCCATCGACTAGCCCGTCGCCGCGCGAGGGGCCTAGCAGGTCGGTGCCTTCCACGATTTCCAGGTGCAGGTCGCCCGCGGCGATTCTGCGCGCCGCTACCTGGCGGATCAATTCGCGCATTCCTTCGAGGCGTGGATCGCGCGCCCACGATTCGCGCGCGGCATAGATCGGCGTGATGACCAGCACGGGCGTATCCGGGTGGCTCGTTCGAATGGTCTCGAGAAAGGGTGCGTAGTTTTCGGCCAGCGCTTCGACGGTCTTGTTGTTCTGCGCAAAGTCGAGCACGAAGTACGAAGCATCGATGCCGGCTACGGCGCGCGCCAGCTCCGGCTCGCCCAGCCCGTTACCGGAAAAACCGAGGTTTACGAAATCGGCGTCGAGCATCCGCCCAAGGATCGCCTGGTAGCTCATGCCCGAACGGCTGGCGCAGCCGCCCTGCGTGATCGAGGTGCCATAGAAGACCATCGGCTTGGCGACACGGAGAGGGCTCGGCGCCTGAATTTTCGCCTCCGGGTCGAGGCCGATGGCAAGAACTTTCACGGGCATGTAGAGCGGCAGATAGAGCGTAATCTCCCGATCGCCGCGAGGCTGATCCTCGTAGTAGGTGTGCTCTTGCGTCTTACCCGGCGCCGCATCGCGCGCGGCAACCGCCGTTCCGCGATATACGCCATCGATGTAAAGGTCCACGCCGGTCTGCCCGAACGCGTGCATGTTGGCCATGCCGGGCGGTCTCGGATATTCGAGCCGGATCGCCACAGCCGTGGAATTGGTGCGAAAGCGGATGCGGCCTCCGCTGGGGGATTGGGCGAGACCCCAAACCGGTTCCCGGTAGCTGTCCTTCAACTTGATGGGCAGCCGGATCAACGCTCCGTCATTCTCAGCGAACCACGGCAGGCCGTTCACCTGCATGGGTTCGCCTGGGAACGGAAGCCAGCGCAGCGGCGCGGCCTGCGCCGATAGCAGAAAGGGGTATGACGCGAGAACGAGGGCAACGGCTATCCATCGCGCCAGCAGTTGGCCGGGCTGCGACCAAAGGGCTGGTTGCGCGGCGGCATCGCCGGCCTGTGGGATGTTTGCACGCCGCTTGCCCTGTTGTGATGCCGCACCTTCGATGCGCAGACCCGAAACGATGGAAAGAAGAATCACGCTGTTGCCTCGACCCCGCCGGATTTCCCAGGCCTGAACTTCCCTGGGATGGAAGATGGCGAAAGGACAGCTCAATTCTGACACGCTTTCGGACAGGGGCGGTAAGTCGAGTTGTACATCCTGAAAGGGTTGAGTATGAGTTAAGAGCGTTGGGGTTCCATGGCGGCGAATTTCTTGAGGAGCTTTTTGTGGCAGCGAACAAGGATGCACCTCTGTCGCCACGGTTGGCTTCCGTGGGACCGGAGGCGGCCAAAATGAGATCATGATATCTGGTCATGGGCGAGCGCTAAGCCCGCCGGAACGTCTTTAAGGAGCCTGTTAAGAGTTTGTAAACCTGCGGCGAAACGGAAACCCTCAGGACCGGCCCGGCAGTCGAATGAATTCAGATGCCCTTCAGAACCCGCCGCGCTGGAATACCTGTTCCGTTCGAAAAAGGACTTACCGATGACTAGAATCGCGACCTTGGCGGCTTTGACGCTTGGCATGATTCCTCTGGCGGGTCAGCAGACGGTCGCTCCGGCGGAAGGCGAGCCGGGGCTCATTCCGCGTCAGGAGCTTCCCGCCGGCGCCGTAGTACTGCCGCGCGGCACGCGCGTGCCGCTGGCAATCATCAACAGCATCAGCACAAAGAACTCTGCTCCGGGCGACAAGCTGTACTTGCAATCGGTGTATCCGGTGGTGGTCAACGGCCGAATTCTAGTGCCGCCGGGCACATACGTCAGCGGCGTGGTGACTGAGGTCAAGCGCCCTGGCCGCGTCAAGGGCCGCGGCGAACTGCACTTGCGCTTTGAGCAGATGATTTTGCCCAACGGCGTGATCCGCGATTTCAGCGGCAGCATCGCGGCTCTGGACGGCACGGCGGAAGAGTCGCTCGATCGCGAATCGGGTAAGATCGAATCCGAGGGCGGCAAAGGCGAAGACGGCCAGGATGTCGTGCGGGCCGCGGGCACCGGAGCCGCCATTGGAACCATTGCCGGCGCGGCTGGGGGAAACCCGCTACGCGGCCTTGGCATCGGCTCGGTGGGCGGAGTCGCTGCCGGGCTGATCGGCGTGCTGCTGACACGCGGGCCGGAAGCGATGCTGGAGCGAGGCTCGCAGGTCGAAATGGTTCTGGACCGCGATATCCCCTTCACCGAGCAGGAGATGACGTTCACCGACCCGCTGCAGCGCCAACCCGGTACTCCAACGCCGAGCGCCCCGGCTGACCGCCGCGGTGAACCGAACAACCGCGACCTTTCCGGGCAGCCATTTCTGTTTCCAGCAAGGGACCCGGGGCACTGAGCCCAGACGCTTTTCCACAGAGCCGCCAGATCAGCGTGAGCCCCGTCGTACAGAGGCCAGACGAGGCCGCCTGCCCCGCCGCGACGCCGAGCCTGCGCAGCCGCTTCTTGTAGATCCCTCGCCGCGGCCCCGCGCCGCGGGCAACCATCCAATATCCAAGAGAGGTTCGACTATGAAAACTGACGCACTGCAAAGATGGAACAGAATCAACCGCAGACAGACTCTTCTCGTTCTTGGAGGGGCGGGCGCTTCCCTGCTCAGCTTGGGTAGCCTTCCCTCGCGCGCGCAGACGGCGTTTGATTGCGTGCTGTCGCCGGAAATGACCGAAGGCCCCTATTGGGTTGACGAGGACCTCAACCGCTCGGACATCCGCGCGAACTCGGCGAGCGGCGCGGCGAAAGCGGGCGCGCTGCTGACGCTGTCGATAACCGTACACAGCGTGACCAGCACGGCTTGCGGCTTGCTCCCCGGAGCGCAAGTCGATATCTGGCACTGTGACGCCGGCGGCCTCTATTCCGACGTCAGCGCCAACAACACCGTCGGTCAAAACTTCCTGCGCGGATACCAGATCACCGATGACGAAGGGAAGGTTACCTTCACCACGATTTATCCGGGATGGTACCAGGGGCGGACGGTGCATATTCATATGCGCGTGCGCACCTTCTCCGGCTCGCAACTGACGGGCGAGTTCGTTTCGCAGCTTTTCTTCGACGATGCGGTCACCGACGAGGTGTTTACCGAGGCGCCTTACAACACGCGTGGCTCGCGCACAACGCGCAACTCGAACGACAACATCTATAACGGCCAGACGCGAACGCTGCTGACTCTGAGCGAGACGGCAACGGGATATGAAGCGGCGATCAACGTGGGCGTCGATATCGAGGCGGCGGCCGTTTCGAAGCCGTCGCTCGCCGCGGGCGGCGTGGTCAGCGCGGCAAGTTTTGCGGGCGGCATTGCGCCGCAAGGCTGGATCAGCATTTTTGGAGAAAACCTGGCCGTCACCGAGCGCGCGGCCGCCGAGTCGGATCTCGTCGGCGGCTACCTGCCGACAACGCTGGGTGGCGTAAGCGTGCAGGTCAACAACCAAGCCGCGTTCCTGCAATACGTCAGCCCCACGCAGCTCAATGTACAGGCGCCCGGCGATGACAGCTTGGGCCCGGTGGCGGTGACGGTGACCAATGCCGGCGGAACTTCCGACGCCGCCATGGCGAATATGCAAGCGATCTTGCCAGGCTTTTTTCAGCTAGGAAATTACGTGGCGGCGGTACGCTCCGACGGCGTCATTATCACGGGCGTTGCGTCCGTCGAAGGCACGACGCCGGCCGCGAGTGTTGGCGATGTGCTGCATATTTACGGGACGGGCTTCGGCCCGACCGATCCGGCGGTAGACCGGGTTTGGTTTTTGAAGGCGCCTATGAACTCGTCAATGCCGTGGCGATCACGATCGGCGGCCTGGACGCGGCGGTTGCCTTTGCCGGCCTCGTGGCGGCGGGCCTTTATCAGTTCAACGTGACGGTGCCGGTGTTAGCGGCTGGGGATCATGAAGTGGTGGCGGAAATTGCCGGCCTGTCCAGCCAGCCGGGAGTACTGCTCAAAATCCAAAGCTAGTAAATGCCGCCCTCGGGAGCGGCGCCGCTCAGCGTGCCCTTCCCGGTAGAAGGTTCCCGTCCGACCAGATCGTTCGGCGACAAGCCAAGGCCGGCGTCGCCGTCGGACCGGCTTGTCCGTTGGCGGCGATGGTTTCAATCCGCTAAGGGCCAGGCGGCTGCGGGGCAGCCCATCGATCGAGCCGCCCCGCAACGTATTCAGAGGACCGCCTCAGAAAACCAGCTTCAAACCAAACTGGATGATCCGTTGGGAATCATCGACGACCGAGGTAATCCGCCCAATCTGATTCGATGAGGCGTTGGAGTTCGGCAGCCGCAGATTCACGTTGTTGAACAGATTGAAGAACTCGGTCCGGAACTGAAGATTGACACGCTCGGTGACTCGGGTATTCTTCAGCAATCCGAAGTCGAGATTAAAGAAATTCGGGCCCCGCAGGATGTTGCGCCCCGAGTTCCCAAACGTTCCCAAGGCGTTGGCCGTGAATTTCGAGGTGTCGAACCACTGCAGAACCTGTTCTCCATGGGACCGGCCCGACCCGAAGTCGGCTTCGCCGCCCAAAAAGTCCGCCAGGTCCGAGCCGGAACCCGTGAAGGAGTTGTCTCTTCCGCTGGATACCGAGAACGGAAATCCACTTTGCCACGTCACGATCGAATTCAATTGCCACCCGTTCAGGATCTTCGCCGCGGCGCCGCTCAGGTTGAATGCCGGCACGTCATAGATGTTCGAGAACTTGAAATTGTGCGCGATATCTTCCGTCGCGAGGCCGTAGCGCGAACGCCTGTCGAGCGGGTGGTTATCGAAGTTGTCCAGGGTTTTCGACCAGGTGTAGTTGGTCAGCACCGAGAAGCCGTTGCCGAAGCGCTTCTCGAAATTCAACTGCAGCGCATTGAAGTTCGAATTAGCGCCCGAGTCGGCGCGGACGACGCGGCCAAAGGTTGGGTCGATGCGCCGCTGCTGCAGATTGCCCACGGTCGACAAGGGCTGGCCATTCTGGCCAACGCCCGGAATGTAGATGCCGATGTTCTGATCCGGGCTCGCCATGAGGTGGGTGGCTTTATTGCCGAGGTAAGCGACGCTGAGGACCGCGTCGGTTGCGATCTGCCGCTCCAGCCGGAACGCCCAGGTCGCCAGTTGCACGATCTGAAAGTCCGGCGCGAAGTAGCGGCGGATGTCGTTGATGGGCGAAAACTGAAAGTCCGCACCCGGCAGCGTGTTGCCAAAATTGTTCGGGAAAGGATTCTCGCGCCCGGCGCTGCCAAACGGATCCTCAAACGCCACATCATTCAAGGTAAACGTGCCGGCGAAGGGCGCAATATTGGTGAACGGATTCATCTCGCTGGATTGAATCGGTGTGAAGTAGATGCCGCTGCCGACCCGCAGGCTTGTCTTGCCGTCTTCGGTGAGCCGGTAAGCGATCCCCACGCGCGGCCCGAAATTCCCCCAGCTGCTTTCGAAGCCGGCTGTCGGGCAGCCCGGGTCGGCGTTGTCGCCGCCGTAGAGAAATCCCAACGGCGCATTCGGAAACTGCGCCGACCGCTGCGAGGCGCCGGGCTCGTAGCACACAACGCGCCCCTCGCGGTCATAGTAGGGCAGAAACGGGTCCCATCGAAGACCGAGGTTCAGACTCAGGCGCGAATTGACGCGCCAGTTATCTTGCACGAAGAATCCCCATTTGACGCCGATGAGGTCCTTGAACTCGCCGCCACCCTGACGGTACTGCGACAAGCGTCCAAACATGAAATCGGATAGTCCGTTTCCGGAGAGTTGCCCATTGAACGTGGACTGGCCCGCCATCTGAAACGTGTTGATGATATGGTTCCAGACGCGGACCGCCTCGCCGCCAAACCGGATTTCGTGCGAGCCGCTGATCTTGGTCGCGACTTCGCGAATGGTGAGATCGCCGCGGTCAAAATCGCCGAGATGGTTGGTGCTGATGCTGAAACCGTCGGTAACGCTGACCACCAGCTCCGGCGGCGAATTCAGCCCCTCGACGCTCTCGGGGCCAATCACCTTCGCGCCGGCGTCGGCAAGCCCGAAATCCGTGCTCGAAAGCGAACCACCGCGCTGGCGGTTCAACCCGAAGGTGCTGTTGATCAGGAATGTCGGGCTGGCGGTGTAGGTATGGTTGAAGGACACGTTCTGTACGCGCACGGCATTGCCGGCGCTGCTGGCGGCCAGGATATTCTCGGGTCCGACCAGCGGCGGCGCGTTGAAGTCGGTGAAGTAATACCGTCCGCTGAGGGTATGGTTGCCCGACGTATAGTCCGCCTTCCCCATGAACTGATTTTCCTCTTCGGTGATGGGCGTACCCGGAAAGGTCAGTTGCCGATTCGGCCCGTTGGGAAGCGGAATCCGATTCAGGAAAAACTGCGAGACGGGACTGAAACGGCTCGACGGAATCTGATTGTTCACCAGCGGCTCGCGCGAAACCGGATCGACTAGTTGAGTCGCAACCGACGAGAAATCGCCTTCGCGCTCGGCGGCGGTTGGAACAAACTGAATGCGTCCCGATGGCACATTGCGAACGGTTGTGCCCTGATAGGTTCCGAAATAGAAAAGCCTGTCTTTGATAATCGGTCCGCCGACACTACCGCCGAACTGGTTGCGCTTCAAGGCGTCCTGTTCGGGCGCGAAGAACTGGCGGGCGTTGAGCGCGCCGTTGCGAAGGAAGTGAAACAGGGTGCCGTGAATTT
>JBBDWJ010000174.1:10689-27953 GCA_040902925.1 Bryobacterales bacterium
GCCGGCCGCGTTCCCAAACTCGGCCGTGAAGTTGCTCGACTGCAGGTTGAACTCTTGTACCGAGTCGGGATTCGGAAACGGCAGGCTGGTGTTGAGATAGGTGTCGTTGTGGCCGGTGGCGTCCAACTGGTAGTTGACTTGGCCCATGCCCGCGCCGTTGACGCCCGCGGTTTCCTCGCCGGGATAAACGCCGCCATGGCCGCAGATCCGGCAACTGTTCCGCCCGAGATCGACGCTCCCGGCCGCCAGATAGATGAGCCGTTCGGGCCGCCGCCCTTCCAGGGGCAGTTCGACGATCTGTTTTTCGGCGACAAGTTGACCCGCCGTCGCGGTTCGGGTGTTAACGATCTCGGCGTTGGCTTCGACCGTAATCTGCTCGGCCATCTGGCCGACTTCGAGCCGTACATTCTGCGTGGCCATCTGATTGACGGCCAACGTAATTCCAGACTGTAGATAAGTTGTAAATCCGGGGTTCTCCACCGTGAGGTTGTAATTGCCGATAGGCAGCCGCGTGAACAGATACACGCCATTGCCGTCGGTGGTGTTTCTCAACTCCAGGCCGGTAGTGACATTACGTACAGTTGTGGCCGCTCCGGGAACCACGGCGCCCGTTGGGTCAGTGACCGTTCCACTGAGACTGGCCGTGGTGAACTGGGCGTGTAGCGGAACGATGGCCGCTAGCACGAGAACAAGCGTCATGCTCCCAAAGACTTGGGGGGTGTGACGCATTAAAGTCTTCTGGATAGCGTTGAACACAAAAACTCCTAGTCCGTGCGCGCGGTGTAAACTCACCACGACGCACTTCATCGCTCTTAGTTAACACGGGAACCAGGGTGGGTCAACGATTTTCGTGAGGGCCGGGAAGAGCCAGAGCTGCAATCTACAGCATCGCTTGGAATATAGCGCTAAGGGAATAGTAGTAAGGGACAACTCGCCAGTCGTTGCATCCTGCGTTGGAATCGCCTGGCGTGGCTATTAGTTGCGGGCGTAGCCGAAACTCGTGACGTTAGCGCTGGCCAGGCCGCCAGCCTTCCGCGTCTATGCGTGGAGCGCCCAAACCTTGCGCTTGCGGATAGTATTCCACGTCGCGCCACGCGCTCGGCGGCTCCGAGAGAATTTTGCACATGGTCGCGGCGGCCGTCTCGGGTTGACGTATCCAGGGAGAGTGGACGAGCACCTGATAAGGGCCGGGCTCCAGCAGCAGGGAAACGGTTATTTTTCCGATGCGCAGCCGCCCGGACGACCACGAGAACCGAAAACCGTGCCGCGCGAGGGCGTCACGATCGACAGTGGAGCGAATCAGTCGAGCGGCGGTCCTGGCGGGAGTTTCCCACGATGCGTCGGCCATGGCGCGTTGGATTTCCGATTCGTACTGCGAAGCGTCGAAGGTAAAGACCTGAGAGTAATCCGGAACGGCCCAGGCAACGGTGTGATCCTGCCTGGATAGCTCGGCCTCAACACTGCCGCAACCGATCTCGCCGCAACTGCATCGTCCAATCGTCACCAAGCGGGGCGGGCCCGCGACAAGCAGCGGCGAAGGCTCGATCAGAAGGTCGTCGGGATCGAGCCCCATCATCTGATCATCCATGGACCGGATGAGATCACGCCCATTCCCCAGCAGCAGAACTTCGTGATCGTTGGTGCCAGGCGAAGGCACGATATCGATTTTGAGGCTGACTCTCACACTTTGAAAGTAGCCTATTCGCAGCGCGGCAGTCGCGATGAGACCGCGGCCGTCCGGTGGGACTACCTACTGCCAAGGGGTTCCCGGGCACTGGTTCGTTGCCGGCCCGGGGTTTTCCCGCGGTTTTCGCCCGGACAGGCGCTGTCACAGCGCCACGGCGTTTGCCGCAACATAGCCCTCGACGTCCGACTCATCGGGCGGAATATGGTGAAAATATTCCGCGTGGGCGAGGCCGTATTTTTGGCCGCGCGACTGGTCGCGGCCGAGGGCGAATTGCTTGGTGTAGGCGGCGTTGGCGGTCTCATCATCGTTACCCAGCAACGGCAGCCGGCGGCCTTGCGCGGCGAGCCGCCGGCGCAGCGCGGCGCCCAGGTTGCCGGCTGGTCCTTGGGTGACATTGGCGACATTCGCGTTCACCTTCTGATCCATGTGGGCGCTGATATCGACCACGCGATTGACCAGTTGCGGGCCGCGCGCGAAGTAGTATTTTTCCTGCGGCCCGTGCGCCGTCAGCCCGACTTTGAAATGCTCGGGGTAGTCCCACGGAGACGCCGCCATCCAGGCAGCCGATTCCACCGCCCGGGCGGTGATGTAATGGTCCGGGTTGCGTTCGTAGAGCGCCGACGGGTCGTACGTTAAAACCGTGTCGACCTTATAGGCGCGGAACAAAAAAATCAGCCGCGCGCGCAGCTCGACAATCGGCCACGCATCCATGTTGTGATTGGGGTAGTTGAGAAAGAGCGCCTCGTGCAGCCCGAGGCGGCGGGCGACTTCGCGAGTGTCGTTCTCGTTCTTGAGCACGATATCGCCGATCGAAGAGCCCGTGCCCGCCATCGAATCGTTGGACACCGTGATCAGAATGCCCTGATAACCCTCTTCGATAAGCTTCAGCACCGTGCCGCCGGCGAACAGCGGAATATCGTCGCAGTGGGGCTGGATCGCGGCGAGTATCTTGCCTTGATGCGGCTTGCCCTCGAGGCGGCGCTCGACAGTGACCTCGACTTCGTAAGATGGACTGCCCGTGCCGCCGGCCTGCGACTCGCCCGAAGCCGCTGATTGCCCCGCTTGCCGCGCGGCCTGTTGCGCGGCCTGTTGCGCGGCCTGTTGCGCGGACGAGGCTTGTTGCGCCGCAGCCGGCTGCGCCAACAGCATGCCGCCCGCCAAAGACCGTTCCAGAAAAACTCTGCGTTGCATGAATGACCTCCCGTGATTGGCCATTCTAGCTTGGTCTCCGGCAACGCAACGAAAACGGCAGTGGAAATGGGCAGGCGATCCGAGCCGCAGCGGCCAGCGCGGCGGCACACAACGCCTGCCCATCGTGTTCTAGGCGGCGGCCGGAAGGCAGCTTCCCAGCCGGGCTACCTCAGGGCTAGCTCAGGGCTAGACTAGCTCGGACAGGAGGAGACTCCGATGACCGCGTTGACCAGCGTTTGCAAGTCGCTGACGTTGACCACGCCATCGCCGGTCAGATCGCCAACCGTCGGCGGCCCGTTCCCCGCTTGCAGGATGAGATTGATGAGGCTCTGCACGTCGGCCACGTTCACGACGGAATCATTGTTGACGTCGCATTGCGAAATCACCGTCGGGGCGGTCCCGAACTCAAACGCGCCGATGTCGAAACCGCCGTTTTGCGGACGCGGCTTGCCATCGTGATCGAGGCTGGGGCTAATCGCCGCGTCCGCCTGGTTGATGGCCGGGCTGGTGGCGCTCAGCTTGAAGTTGAACTGCGCGGGGTTGACCATTGCGGGATTGGTGGACAGGCGGTTGTTGGCGAGAGTGACGCCGCTGCAACTACTGCTGCCGCCCGATGCCGCCATCATATCCACGGTGCTGATATTGTTCCGCATCACGACGCCGGATTTACCCGAACAAGGGTTGAGATAGACCGCGGCGACGCGAGGCTCGTAGAAAATATTGTTGGCGATGACGATGTTGGCGTTGTCTTCCCACAAAACGATGTGGCCTTCGCGGTCAGGATTGGGAAAGGCGAAGGTGTTGTTGGCGACGACCCAGTTGTCGGCCCCTTGCGCGCTTTGAATCGCCCAACCGCTGCGCATGTTGTAAAAGACGTTGTTGATGACGATCAGGTTCGAACCCCTCAGATAGAGGCCGTGATCATGGTTCTTGTAGTTGTCGGTGGAAAGGTTGTTGCAGCCTTCGCTCGGCCGCAGGCGGCCGATGGTGTGCAGCACGTTGCTGTCATAGACCATGCGGCTGGAGGTCTCTTTGTCCCGGAAGCCGACCTGGCCGCCCTCGGTGTCGGTGCAGTTTCTGCCGATGTGGTGCACCAGATTGCGGTAGTACAGGATGTCGTGGGTATTCTCGCTGGCTGAGAAGCCGCCACCCTCGGTGCCTTGAATCTGCAAACCTTCGAAGCGGACGTAGCCGAGGCCAGACTCGAGGATCAGGCCGTGCCGGGTGGCGTTGTTGCGGCCATCCAGGATGGCGCCCCATTGGTTTTCGGCTTTGAAGGTAATCCATTGGCTGGAGCTGCCGGAGCGGCCGATCTCTGCGACCGCCTCGCTGCCACCCGTGTACGTGCCGTTGCGAATGATCACGGTATCGCCGGGGCTGACAACGTCGGCAGCGCGCTGGATGTTGCGGAAAGGCGCGCTAGACGAGCCGTTGGCGGAGTCGGAACCGTTCGGGGCGACGTAATACGTCGCCGCCGTCAGGAACTGCGCCGAGCCAACGCTGAGAACAACGAGAGCGCCAAGCGAACGGGCAGCGCTCGAAAAAAACTGTTGCCGGAAAAAGGTCGCGAAAGCCATCTCAATGTCACTCCTCAACACAAATGGCGGCGGCGCTCTATCGGTCTTACTGCCGTCTTCCGGTAGTACTGTGCGTTGTGCACGACCGAACGGCGGCGGCTTTAGGGCCAAGCTTTTTGCCCTTGCGGCGACTCGCAGAGCGTCTTACCGGCGGATTCGTGGAGCGCGGAATGCGGAGTGCGGTTTCGTGGAGCGCGGCGATCGTACCAGAACCATCTTGGCGCCACGCCAAAACCCAAGACAGTGAAAGAGGGCTCGGGCCCTTCGGATCGAAGCTTAGGACATCAAATTTGCCTTGCGGTAGCCGTTTTCTGAAGGATCGAATACGCCAGAAAGCGGGCTCGATCCCCAGCGGCTTACCGGGGTCCCTCTACAGCCCAGCCGTGCAACCCCACTCAGGGTTAGGCAACGGAAGGGCGCGGGCTCCAAGGGTCATATTAGTACCGTGAAGTATAACACACCTCTCATTGGCGTACGCCACCCCTGTTACAAAGAATCTTCAGGGCGCCTGGCGGCCGCCCTCCCGGCGCAGCCGCAGCCCGGGTCCAGTGGGCGCAGCCACCGGGCCTGCCCGGCGAACGCCCAGTGGCGGAAACGCCCCCGGTGAGCAGTTTTGAGCGGTTTGGCGAACGTTTTTCCGGTCTTCGGGCCCTGCCATGGCCTCGACCGTCCACCGTTTGCAGGGTAGCATGCGGCTCCAAGCTTTTTGGCAGGTTTTATCGGGATAATGTTGATTATATTGTGGTTGTTTTTCGTGACCCGTTGAGACGAAAGCGCTGACCGGGGGTTGCCGGCGTGTTTCAGCCCCGCCAGGTTCCGGAAAAACTATGCCATTCAGACAGTGCCATTGAGACTATGCCGCGTGCGTTTCTGGTGTCGGAAAGTGTCGCTGGCCGCAGCCGCGAGATCCACGCGGGGCGACAGTCCTTCGCCGCTTCGCTGCTGCATCCCAATACCGGCAACCTGCCGCACGAATCGCCAGGGCGGCAGCCATAACAGAAATCGCGACTTCCGCCGATCACCTTGCTGGAGGGAAACCATGAAGGTTTGGCTGCTATTTGTCGTTTCGTTGTCGTTGGCGTGGGCGGCATCGCCGGTGGGCCTGATGACGGTATCAGGGCCGGTGCGCATCAGCGGGTCGGATTTTCAACCCAAGGCAGTATCGAGCTGGCCGGTGCTGGACGGCGACGAAATCGTTACCGAGCCAGAATCTCGCGCGGTGCTTGTGTCGCCCAAGGCAGGGAGGCTCGAGATCCGGCAGGACTCGCGCGTGACGGCGAGCGAGGATACGGTTGAGCTGCACACGGGCGAGGTGGGGGCCGAGCGCTTTGTCGTGCGCACCGGTTCCTATACGGCGCACCCCCGTCCCGACGCGAGCGGCCGAAGCTGGTTCGTGGTTTCCAGCCGTAATGGGCTGCCGGTTTTTGCGGCGCACCGCGGCGATCTGTTGGTGAACCAGGGCGAACCCAATCCGATGCTGGTCCGGGCGGGCACTTACGCCGTACCGGCTGCACCCGCGCTGCCTGGCGGCGCGCCGCCGGCGCCGCCGCCGGCAGGGTCCACAGCCGCCGCCGCGCCGCAATACCCGCCGGGTCCGCAACAAAGCGCCACGCTGCCGGGCACGCCGTCGGCGTCCGCGGGCGCCTCGACCGGCTGGACCGTCGGCTCACTTGGCCACGCCTCGAGCGTTGCGCTGGTTAGCGGCCTTACCGCGGCGGCGACGGCCGGAACCATCACCGGCGTGGCGCTGATCGAGCCCAGCCGGCTTCGCGACCGCAGCCCTAGTTCCCCAAAGTGAGTTAGCCGGGTTGATTCCGCCCTTGGGCCGCCCTTTTGCCAAGGCCCCTGAGAACGGCTTTGGGCCGGAAAGACACGCAATGCGAGCGGTCGCTTTCGGAGTCGCGCTGGCGTTGGCTTCGGGAATCCGATTGCTGTGTACTTGCGGCTGGATTTCCGCTGGCGGCGCCGTCACTGCCCCATGCCCTTGGTTAGGGTGTTCAGGATCAGACTGCTCGGGCACGCCCTTTATTCCCCTTAGCGGCGCTGCGAGGGCGGCCGTTCCGCCGCCGGTACAGCGGCTGGCCGGAAATCCGGCTTCCGCGCGGCTCTGGCTGCTCGCCGGCCAGGCGTTGTTCGCTGACGGCGAGCTGCGCGAGGCGCGTTATTGTTTCGCGCGATCGGTGGATCTCGCGCCGCACTCCCCGCCGGTTTTGGTGGAAGCCGCCGCATTCTTTCACGCCACCGGCCACCGGGATCAAGGGCTCGACCTGATGTCGCGCGCGCTCGGCCTGACCCGCGACTACGATGCGGTTATCTTCCCGTTCTACGACCGGCTGGCGGACTCGCCCAGGGTCTTGCACCAGGGCGTGCCGATCGACAACGGCGCGACACAGGCTTACTTCATCCATTTGCTGGCCCAGAAGGACTGGGAAGGGCTTCGTCTGACTTGGGAGCGGCTCTCACGCGATCGGCTCGCCGCCCAGGCCGTGTTGCGCCGCTATCTGACAGGGTTGCTCGAACAGGAGCGCTTCGACGACGCCGCCGCGGTAGCGTTTCATTTTCTGCCTGCTGGCGAACGGCCCACCGATCACGGGCGCATCCAGCACGGCGGGTTCGAAGCGGAGTCGAGCGCCGCGCCCCTGGACTGGACCGTCACTCCAAACCCTCACGCCGAGGTACGCCGCGACGATTCGTTGGCTTGGGAGGGCGACTGGTCGCTGCGGATCGAGTTCGATGGTCTCGCCAACCTCGAATACCGCCACGTCACCCAACAGGCCGTCGTCGCCCCGGGCCGCTGGAAGGTGAGTGCTTGGATCCGCACGGAAGGCCTCACGACCGATCAGGGGATCGGGCTGCGGTTATTCGATGCTCGCGTTCCATCGCGGTGGCAACTGTGGACCGAAGCCGTGCAAGGCGATTCCGATTGGACGCGGATCGAGGCAACCTTCCTGGTTCCCGCCGGGACGCAGCTTGTGCAACTCGAGATTGTGCGCCGCCCCTCTCACCGGCTCGACAACACGCTCGCCGGCGTGGCTTGGATCGACGCCGTTTCTCTGAAACCGCTGTGACGCGAAGCGCCACCGGGCAGGCATGCTGCCTGCCCAACCCAGGCAGGAGTGCCGGTCCCTGGAGTTTGGCTCTTTCAATGCGCCGCTGCATGCGGATGCGGGAGCGCGAAGCTAGTGGAGTCGCCTTCAGGCGGCTTCCTCCCGACCAAGTCGGGCATAGACCGGTCGTTTACGCCCGGTAGGCGGGTTCCTGTTCCTGCTCCCCAGCCCGCTTCAAGCGGGCTTCCCGTTCCTTCGCTTCAGCTCGTCTCGCGGTCCCTTTCGAAAGACCGCTGAAAGCGGCCTAGACACGATTCGGTGGCCGCCCAACCGGCCGTAAACGACCGGGCTAAAACCCGGCTTCGCCGGGCAAGGCCCGTGAACGGGCCTGCCAAACCCAACCCCGCCGCCACTTGGAGTTTGCCCGTTGCACGGGTTCCCAAAAGGGCCAAACTCCAGTGTGACGCGAAGCGTCACCTACTACATCGTGGCGTAGTTGGGAATGATCCGGCCGTGACTCGCACGCGTTCTCATTCGACGCCTTCGGTTTTGCGGAGGGCGCTGTCACGCCATGCCGCGCAGATGCCGAGAACCCAAAAGAAAACCATGCCATTGGCCGGAATGCGCAGGTTGAAATCGACCAGGCTGTGGGCCAGAATTGCCGTCATCGAGCCGGCACACGCCAGGGCGAGCGCGCTGGATCCGAGCGGGCTGGACTGACGCGAATCGGCCTTTCGCGAATCGGCCCGTGGCGAACCGGCCTTTCGCGAATCAGTGCTTTGCGAGCCGGGCCTGAGCGAATTGGCCCCATGTGATGTGGGCCCGAGCGGATTTGGTCCCCGCGAGCTAACCCCGCGCCAACCGGTGCTGAGAGCCGCTCGCACGACAGTCGAAACCGGCCGCGCGGCAAGCACGACGCACAACGCGAACCCCACGATGCCGGCCTCGGCCAGCAACTCCAGATATTCGTTGTGGGCGTGGCTGTCGTTGACCATCGGCGCCGACCGTTTGTAGCGCAGAAACGCCGCTTCATAGGCGCCAAAACCGCATCCCGCTATCGGATACGCCGCGATCAGATCGAGCGTCTCCCGCCACAGCCCGATGCGGCCCTCGCGCAGCACGCCGCCGGCCGCGCTGAGCGCCGCATAGCGGCGAACGAGATGGTCCGAAGGGAAGTAGACGAACGCCGCGCCGAGCAGCACGGGAACAAGAATCGCACCCGCCAGCCGTTGCCGTGTGGTCCCGCAAGCCCGGGCTACAAGCCCGAGTCCCATCACAAGAAGCGACGCCAAGGCCGCCACGAGTCCGGCGCGCGACCGCGTTGCCAGAATGCCCGCGAAGATGACGCAGGCGCAAAACCCCGCGCCCATCATGGCCAGCGCTCCACGCGCCGCGACGCGGCTTTGAGCGTGCTGCAAGCCGAGGAACGCCGCCGCCAGCGCGAACGGCAGCGCCATCTCGAGCAAGCCTGACAAGTGATTGCGATTGACGTAGGAGGCGCTCGCGCCCGCCGCGTTGCTCTCCAGCAGGGCGATGGCGGCTTCGACCGCTGCCACTGCAACGATCGGCGCCGCGACGGCGAAGGCATACCGGCTTAGGCGAATGCTCAGGTAGCGGGCCATCCAAAACACGCCGGCATAGGCGGCAAGCCGTATCGCGAATTCCAGCGTGCGCCCGGGGTAGACGCTGATCGGCGTCCACGAAGGGACATCCGAGGAGAGAACAACAACTGCCCGCTGAAGCGCAACCCGGGCCGGCGATAACGCCTCGACGAGCCCTGGCGGCAGTGGAATCACCTGCAAGAACGCATACAGCGGCAACAGCAGGACGCCTTTCGGAAAACCGTCCGCCTGAGCTCGCCCGACGCCAAAGCTTGAGGCTCGACCGGAACCCGACGGACGGTTTCCGGAAATCGCCAACGCGGCCACAAGCAAGCCGACCGCAACTTCGCAGGCGAGCCATACCGAGGGAAGCGTTCCGCCGTAAGCGAAGACCGCCGCGGCCAGAACGCCGCTCAGCAAAACAAGGTGCAACAACGCAACGCGCTCGCCCCGTGGCATGGCAGCAAACTTGCGCTTGAAGCGGCTCAAGCGGACGGCTGAGTCTTGGTTTCGAGGCAGCGAAGATCCGCCCGGTCTTTGCACGGCGCTGTTCGACGATTGTTGCGGCGGCGAACGAAGCCGCCTTAGGCCAGGGAAGGTCGACATCACGCCACGCGGCTAAACGCCTACCTTCATCCGCTCGACTGCCGCACCGGCGGGGGCGGCCCTGTCGAAGTAGCGGCAAATCGCGCCAGCCACGTAATCAACCTGCTCGTCCGACAACTCGCAGTGCATCGGCAGCAGAAGCAGGCGCTCGAACAGCCGCTCGGTGGCCGGCAGCCTCACGCCTTCGAAGCCGAGCGCCGGGAACTGATGGACCGCGCGCCCGCCCCAGGGCAGCATGGTTTCGATTCCGGCGATCGACAGGTGCGCCGCCAAACCGTCACGGTCGTCCGTTTCGATTTCGTAGTTTTGAAACACATCGAAGCGCTGTTGTTGCCCGGTGCGCGTGGAACTCGCGGTGAGCTCGATGCGCGCGGTATGCGCCAATGGCTCAGTGCGCGTGGTACGAGCGGTGGACTCGCTGCGCGGGCTGTGCGCGGTAGGCGGGGTAGCGGCCGTGGCCGCCGCGGGCGCGGGCGGCAGCACCAAGCCCGGCAGTCCTGCGAGCTTCGCCTGGTAGCGCGACGCGATTTCGCGGCGGCGCTCGATCCAGCCGGGCAGCAGATTCAACTTCAGATCAAGAATCGCCGCCTGCAGGTTGTCCAAGCGCGAATTCCAGCCCCAGCCGATTAGGTCGCCGTTGGGTAGCCTGCCGCCGTTGCGCAGCGCGCGAATCTTGCCGGCGAATGCAACGTCGTTGGTGACCACCGCGCCGCCGTCGCCAAAAGCGCCGAGAATTTTCGCCGGATAGAAGCTGAAACAGCCAGCCAGCCCGAACGTGCCGCCTTTGTTTGCGCCGAGCGACGCTCCGAGCCCTTGCGCGGCGTCCTCAATGAGGATCAACCGGTGACGTTTCGCGAGAGTGCTCAACGGCTCCATGTCGCACAGCCGGCCGTTGAGATGAACCGGCAGGATAACCTTGGTGCGGGGGCTGATCGCCTGTTCGACCGCGCCAGGGTCCATGAGATGGTCGGCGCCGACATCGACCAGCACCGGCGTCGCGCCCGCATGGTGAATCGCCGCGACGGTAGCCACAAACGTGTGCGCCACGGTGATGACTTCGTCGCCCGCCCCGACACCGGCTGCCAGCAGGGCCAGCCGCAAAGCGTCGCTGCAATTTCCGACGCCAATTGCGTGCCTGGCTCCGACAAAAGTTGCCAGGTGTTCCTCGAAATCGCGCAGGTCGGCGCGCAGCATCAAGTCGCCGCGACAGAGCACGCGGTCCACTGCGGCCATTACGCCGGCGCGCATCGCTTCGTAGTGGCGCGGATAGTCGATGTAGGGAACGCGTTTCGTCATGGCCATGGTGGATGGTTATGGTTGATGGCTATAGTTGTTGGCTATGGTTGCGCCCCAGCGCATACAGCACGGAATAGTCGCCGTTCGGCTGCGCCGGGTCGATCGATACGGGCGGCACGAATTCGAATTCATTCGGATGGATCTCGGCGGGCAGCGTTTCGAGTGGTCCGCAAAAGATTCGCTTGAGCGGTTCCCTGCCCCGCATGGTTTTCGGAATCAACCCGGCTTTGGACGCGCCCCGTTTGAGCCACGCAGCCAGCCGCCCTCGCCAGGACCACGCCTCTCGAAACCCGCCCGCCAATTCCGCGCGCAAGCCGCCCGCCGCCAGCAGCTCGCGCAATTCGGCCGCCGAGAAATATCGCCGGGCATGGGGACTCGGATGGAAGCCGCTCCACGCGGGGTTGACCGCGCCGATCACAACAAGGCCGCCCGGACGCAGCACGCGGCGGCACTCGGCGATGAACGCCCCCGGCCGCGGCAGGTAATACAGCGTTTCGAACATCACAACGACCTCGAAGCTCGATGCGCGAAAGGGCAAGGCCGCGGCGTCGAATCGCAGCAGCGGCACGCGCCCGTTGTAGTGGCGCTGAGCCGTGCGCAGGTTCGACCAACAGTAGTCGCCGCCCACCAAGCGCCGCGCCTGGCCCGAAAGCCATCCCAGGCCCAAACCCGCGCCACACCCTACTTCGAGAACGTCGCGCCCGGCCGCGTGCAGCGCCGCCAACTGGTAGCGGTGGCGCAGCCGCGCCGCCTGCTGGCCTGAGGCGCGTCCGCCCGGCAGCTCGGTGACCGTCGAGTAATCGGTTGCCAAGCGGTTGGACATTTTCAGCCACGCGCCGCTGCTTCGACGGCGACGCCTTTCGGGCGGCGCGATCCGATCTCGCCGCGTATGCGCTCGCGAATCGAGCCGGCATCGAGTCCGCTCAAGCGCCGCAGGTATTCGGCGCTTCCGGCGCAGGGCGCGAAGCGGTCGGGCAGTGCGATCCTTCGAAACACTCCGGAAAATGCCGCTTCGGCGAGCACTTCGGCCACAGCCGAGCCCAGTCCGCCGATGATGGAGTGCTCTTCGACCGTGAACACGGCGCCGCTGCGGGCGGCTTGCAAAACGGCTTCGCTATCCAGGGGCTTGAGGGTGTGCATGCTCCAGACGCCGGCTTCGATTCCGTCGTTCAACAGTTGATCGGCGGTTTGGACCGCGACCGGCAGCATCGCTCCCGTCGCAATCAGGCTCACGTCGCCTCCGCGGCGAACCGCGACGGCTCGCCCCAGGGTGAATCGGAGGCTGTGGTGCACGGCCGGCTCGCCCGCCCTCCCCAGCCGCAGATAACATGGCCCGTCGTGGGCGGCGATGGCGGCGGTGGCTTGCTCGGCTTCGAGCGGGTCGCCGGGCGCAACGACGGTGAGATGGGGAAGCGCGCGCAGCACCGCCAGATCTTCCGTGGCATGATGGCTGGGACCCAGCGCTCCATAGGCCAGGCCGCCGCCGACGGCCACGATCTTGACGTTCGCGTTGTGGCAGCAGACGTCGGCGCGAATCTGCTCCAGACAGCGCAAGGTGGGAAAATTCGCGATCGAATACGTAAACACCGTCTTGCCTGCCAGCGCCAACCCGGCGGCGACTCCGGTCATGTTCTGCTCGGCCACGCCGACGTTGATAAACCGCTCGGGAAAGTGCTGTCTAAACTCTTCGGCGGCTCCGAACCCCAAATCGGCGGTGAGAAAGAAAATCCGCTTGTCGTTGGCGGCGGCGCGCAGCAGCCCCCGGAAAAAAGCGTCTCTCATCGGCTCGACCCGATCTCGGACAGAGCGCGGTTGAGCTCGGCCGCATCGGGGGCGCGATAGTGCCAGAGCAAGGCGTTCTCCATGAAGCTCACTCCCTTGCCCTTGACCGTGTGCGCGACGACGCATGCCGGCTTGCCGGCCTCTGGCGCCGCGGCTTCCACGATGCGCCGGCATCCGTCGACGGCATCGAGCACCTCGCCAAGAGCGCCGAGGTTGTGGCCATCGACTTCCGTCACGCTCCATCCAAAAGCTCTCCACTTTTCGGCAAAGGGTTCGAGGCGGAGCACTTCATCGACAGTTCCGAGGCTTTGGATCTTGTTGTAATCCACGATCGCGATCAGGTTATCGAGCGCATGATGGGCCGCAAACAGTGCGGCTTCCCAAACCGAGCCCTCATCGCACTCGCCGTCGCTGAGCAATACAAAGACGCGGTAAGCCATGGCGTCGCGTTTGGCGGCGAGGGCCAGACCGCAGCCGATCGAAAGTCCGTGGCCGAGCGAGCCGGCCGAGACTTCGATGCCGGGTACGCCTTTGTGCGTCGCGTGTCCCATCAGAGGGGAGCCATCCTGGTAGAACTCATCGAGGAGTTTTTTTGGGAAAAACCCGCGCCCCGCCAGCGCGGCATAGAGCGCGGCGCAGGCATGTCCCTTGCTGAGGATGAAACGATCGCGCCGCGGCGAGTCGACCGTGGCGGGCGTCACGTCGAGGATGCCGCTATAGAGCACAGCCAGGATGTCGGCGGCGGAGAGCGAGCTGCCGGCGTGCGAGCATCCGGCGCGGTGGGTCATCGAGACGACGGCGGCGCGAATCTCGCGCGCCAGCTCGCGCGCCGCGCCCGCATCGAAGCGGCTTGGGGTCTGGCCCTCGACAGGGGGCACGTTCAGCGTGCCAGCCTCAGCGTGCATCATTCGGCCTGCGCTCCCATCCATCCCGCCGGCCCGGGCTTTTGGATGTCGGCCAGCTCGGGCGGCAGCCAGTCTTTGTTGCCAAGCTTGACGAGCGTGTAGAGAACAATTTTCGCGTCCACCCACAGCGAAGCCTGTTCGCGATAAAGCAACTGCAAGCGAATTTTGGTCGGCCGGATGAACTGCTCGTAAGCCCGGTCGGCATCGCCGTACCCAGAGACCGCGGCGCCTTCGTCGGCGTTCCAGATCGAAGCCCAGTCGGTGATTCCTGGCCGCACGTCGAGAATGCGCCGTTCCGCGGGACTATAGCGGGCGACTTTCTCGACGACTTCGGGGCGCGGCCCGACCAGGCTCATCTCACCCTTGAGCACGTTGAGCAGTTGCGGCAGCTCGTCAAGCTTGTAGCGGCGCAACAGCCTGCCGATCGCGGTCAGCCGCGGGTCGTCATCGGGCGTTGTCGGCCCGCCGAGCGTCTCCGCATCGACGACCATGCTGCGAAATTTATAGATCCGAAAAACTCCACTGCGCCATCCGACGCGCCTGCCGCGATAGAAGACCGGGCCGGGAGAATCTTTTTGGATCCGGTAGGCGATCGCCGCCAAAAGCGGCATTAGCGCGACCAGCGCCACCGCGGATACCAGCAGATCGATACAACGTTTCATCGCTTGATCCGATTCCTTGCGAGACGCAGACGACGCGCGGCGGCGAGCGGGACGGCCGTCGCCAGGCCCCACAGGCTGCCCAGCCCGTAGGAAAAATGCAGGCTGAAAAATACCAGCGGCAACACAACCGCAAGCCGCACGGACCGTTGCCGCCACGCAATCTGGATCGCAGCGCAAATCGCGGCCGTCCCGTAGCACAGCGCCATCACCAGCAATGGCCGAGGGTCGTGGCTCAGCACCTCGAGCGGCAGCCAAGCCGTCGCCGCGACAACCAGCGCCGCGACAAGAAGCGCCGCGACGAACCCCAGCGGCGCAAGATGCCGCGGCCGCACAGGCATAGTCCGGCTTTCGAAAAACGGACGAATCGCCCACACGCCGTTGGTCCAGTTGTGGCGCAAAAACGGCCACCAGCGGGAGCGCGCAAAGTAGTCGCAGCGGATCGAGGGCGCCAGCAACGTGCGGCCGCCGGCGCGCTTCAGGCGCAGGTTGAACTCCATATCCTGCCCGCGCGGCAGGCGTTCGTTGAAGCCGCCAATCCGCTCGAAAACTTCGCGGCGGTAGCAGCCGCCAAACACGGTATCGGTCCAGCACGGTTTTTCCGCCGGCGTGCGAAACGCCGAGCCGCCGACGCCAAAGCGATGACTCAGCGCCAGGGCGATCGCCTGGGCGAGCAGGCCCGGCCCCCGCGGCAGAGTGCGCATCGACCCGCCCACGTTGTCGGCGCCGCTTGCCTCGAGCCACTCGACGCATTGCGCGATGTAGTCGGGCGCGAGGCGCGCATGGGCGTCCAGACGCAGGATCAGCTCGCCTCGCGCTTGCGCTACGCCCAGATTCAAAGCCGCCGGGGTGGTGGTTTTCGGGTTGTCGAGAATCCGGATGCGCCCGCAGCGCGCCGCGTAGCCCTCGACGATCGCGCGCGAGCCGTCGCCGCTCATCCCGTCGATGACCAGAATTTCGATCCGCCCGGCCGGGTACGTGTTCGCGAGGACGGAGTCGAGACACGAAGCGAGGAACTCGCTTTCGTTGCGCACCGGAACCAGAACCGAGACCAGCGGGAGGCTCTTGCCAGCCACGACCGGCGAGACCGCTGCGTTTTTGACGCTGGTTCCCTGCATCGTCACTCGCCCGCCCGCTGCCGGAATCCATCCTGCCGGTCGAGCCATTCGGCGGCTTGGCGCGGAGTCTCGATGCGTGCGTCGAGAATCTCGAGCAACAGGTTTCCGCTCACAACCGTATTGAATTTTTGGTCATACTCAAAACCTTCGGTCTGCCGGGAAAGTTTTAACAGGAACGGCACTCGCGAATCCGATTTGCCGTCCAGCAACCCGGAATGCTTCATGCCGTGGTCGGAGCTCAATAACACCGCCGTCGTATCCCACACACCGGCGTCTTCCATCGCGCGGCGCAGTTCGCCCCAGACGCGGTCGGTCAGCGCCAGGCTGTCGTAGTAGCCCCCGACGGGCGCGTTGCCGAGCGTGAAGGCGCCCGTTCGCCGGTCGTAGGCGTGGGGAAAATGCGGTGTCAGCAGATGCAGCAGCACCAAGCCGTAGGATGGGTCGGAGGCCGCTACTTTGGCGCGCTCGACCGCGGCGGGAAACTCGCGCGCCTTCCGCTGGGTGCTCAGCGACTGCCCGAATGCCGATAGCCGCCAGGTCTCGAACAAACTGCGTGTCTGCCCCTGCATCGCCGCGCCGAGCGTCGCGCCGTTGCTGTTGATGGGCCGTGGCATCTCCGCCCACCAGCACGACGTCAGGCTGCTCGCGAGCACGCGGCAGTAAGGGTGATACACGCCAACCAGGGCCGTGTTAAACCCTCGCGCGCGCGCGATGTCGAACACGTTCGGAACGTCGCGCCACGACGCCGCGCTGGAGCTGCCGCGAAAAGTAAGCCGCAGATCCGCCGCCCCCATCGGCTCGGCGCGCACGACCACCTCGCCGCTCAGCAGGCTCGGTATCGATTCGAGCGTATTGTTTCGCGGCGGATAAGCAGCCAGCGCCGCCAACGCTTCCCTTCGAAAGCGGTCGATCTCGGGCAGCAGCAGATCCGCGGGACGATCATCAAACGTCAGCCGCTGATCCCACTCATCAAAAATTACCCAGACGGCACGCCGAGCCGTGATTTCGGCTTCGCGCGGCGCCGTGTTTTCGCTTTCGCGCCGCGCCGTGATTTCGGCTTCGCGCCGTGCCGCGGCCGCCTGGCCGGTAAACGGCAGCGGGTCGTATTGATACGCCGCCCAAGCCGCCTGAGCCACCGTCATCGGCACGAAAGGCGCCGCGATCAGCAACCCTGCGTGTATCGCTCCGAGGATTTTTTGACGAAAACGGTGCAGAGCAAACGCGCCGCCGGCGGTAACCGCTATGCCCAGCACGACAACGCCCGCCGATCCCAGCGCCGCATAAAGGCCGCCCTTGAGATATTGCTGCCCAACCGGCAGCCGGCTCGCCAATAGCTCGCGAAGTGCATTCAGCGGGATGAACATGGCTCCCAACCATAGCCATTCTGCCGCCGGAACGAGCGCCGGGCCGAACGACGGAACGAGCGCCCGCGGGCCAGGCGCCGGGCCGCACCGCCGTGCTTTCGCTTTCGCAATTGCCGCCGCCGCAATTCCCAATACAACTCCCCACAGCGCCACATTGAGTATCACTGCTAGGTAGTCGTGAGGCCCCGGCGGCAAGCGCATCTCATAGCTCTGCGCCGGCGTATAGCTCAACAGCTCCGACCACACGCGGAGATAGCACAGGTTCACAAATGAAATGGCGATGATGAATGGTTTCCACATGCCGTGTTCGGATTCCATGCCGGGCCCGGGGTCAAGATTCACGACGAGCTCACAACGGCAGCCTCTGCCGCAGCGGCAGCAGGAAGCGTCCATACAGCTTCGCCGTAAACTCAAACAGCCTGATCCACGCC
>JBBDWJ010000175.1:0-27839 GCA_040902925.1 Bryobacterales bacterium
TATCGTCTGGTAGTAGTGGCGCGGGCTGGCTTGTTCTTTGCCGGCAGCGATGGCTAGAGCGGGTTAAATCACGAGCACGAGCGCGCCGAGCAATGCGGCGCGGCTCCAGACGCCGGGATCTTCGATCCGCTTCCAGCACCAAGCCAGCGACAGCGGAACGCACAAACAAATCCCAACGCCAAGCCAGAAAACGCCGCCGCTCACGGCTCGCGTATCCGCGGCGTTGAACAAAAACACGGGGCTCCAGACGAGGAAACAGGCAAGCCCCAAGGCCGCGGAGAGCGCAACCGGAACCCGGCCGCTGTAGCGGCGGAAGAGATAAAAAGCTGCGGGCGCCAGGAAAACCAGCGGCGCGGCGCGCCAGAAGTCGCGGCCGCGGTTGACGAGCGCGCTGCGATATCGCTCCCACACCGAGACGTCGGCCGGCGGCGGCCATTGGCTCGCGAATTCGGAATGGAACAGCCAGAAATCCAATCCCATGACGGCGGCCATTCCTGCCGACAACAGGACGAAGTTGCGAAACAAGCGCGAGTCGCGTTCGATCAACACGAACAAGCCAAGCGCGGCCCACATGCCGGCAAAGCTGACGTAGTTGGCGAAGTAGAGCAGAAAGCCGCCAAGGCCGATGCGCACATAGAAAGAAAGCTCGGCCGCGACCTCCGGCTTGCGCAGGTAGTGGCAGAACTCTAGCAGCAGCCAGCAGGCGGCCGCAACGACGATGGCGTAGTAGCGGCTGTGGCGGGCGGCGTTGAGGAAATGAATCGACGTCACCGCGAGCGCAGGCAACATCAGCGGGCGGATGCCTGGGCCGAACAGCAGCAGGCCGACGCGGTAAAGCAGCCAAAGAGAAACCGCGCCGAAGATCGCGTAAGGCAGCCGGGCACTAAACTCGCTGACCCCCAGCAGTCGAAACGAGGAAGAGGAAACGTAAAACTGCAGCCAGCTTTGCATCGACGGAAGCAGTTCCGAGCTGACGTCGTGGCCGTCATCGCTCTGCACGAGAAGCTGCTGGCGTTCTTCGTCGAAAGCGTAAGGCAGCCAGGAGCCGGTTTCCACCATCAGCCGCGCCCAGTTTGCGGTAGTAGCCTCGTCGCGCCAAAGCAGCGCGCCGTCGAGCCGCCAAAACAGCAATATGGCGGAAACGAGGATCAGCAGTAGCGTCAGGGAGCGGCGCGCGAACATTGTTCTTGTGGTGCAGGCTTGCTGCGGAAGACCCGGTTTGGGCGGTTGCCGAAGGAAAGGTTTTTCAGTATAGCGGAAACGCGAGGATACGCAAGTGGCCCCGAGGTGGAGGCCATGCAATCGAGCGAAGAAGCGCTATGGATCAAACGATCGTGCCGCGATTTCGCCGCGTACGCGGACACAACTCGCACCGTGCTTGCGCGTGTGAGCTTCTTCGATCGGCCAACCGCGTGCGGCCCTAGCCCTGGCGCAATGCCACGATGGGGTCCGCCCGGGGGCATGCGGCTAACGATGCGAAAGAGTTCGCGCGAACCGCAACTTTCCGGCGGCCGGCGGTTTTATTCCGATGTAGAGCAAATCGAGTCGCTTCCCCAAAGGAAGAAACGGCTGGACCAAGGAGGAATCGGACAATGAAATCGTTAACGCGTGTGTTATTGGTGGCTGTGTCAACGCTAACAATCGGGGCCGGATTGGCCCTTGCGGGCGGCAACGTTAAGGCTCGCCAGATCCATCAGCAGAGCCGAATTGCAAACGGCGCCCGCAGCGGCGAGTTGACGCGTGTCGAAACGCGTCGCCTGGAGAGGCAGGCAGCCCGTGTTCATCGCTCGATTGTGCGCGACCGCGTCGACGGCGGCCGATTCACGCCACGCGAACGCGTCCAAGCGCAGCACAGGCTCAATCATCAAAGTCGGGCGATCTACCGGCAAAAGCATGACGTGCAGGTTCGGAAGTAGGCTGAGATCCAGACGGCGCTGCCCGCTCTCGCCAACAAACGGAGCCGGCTTCTCAGGTTTCAACGCAGCGCTCGACGAAGCCCTCGCGTGGTATAAAAGACTCCATGCAGCGACGTGATTTCTTGCGCCTTTCCGCGGCGGGGGCGTTGAGTTCGCGAGCGATGATCGCGGCTGAGCCGGAATCTACGAATCAATACTATGAGCTGCGCTTTGTGCAGCTTCGCAACAGCAAGGCGAACCAGTCCGGGCGGATGAGCGAGTTTCTCGAAAAGCATCACCTGCCCATGACGCAGCGCCTAAAGCTCGGTCCGGTGGGCTATTTTCAGATCCATCTGGGACCGGATTCCCCCAAGCTCGTCACTTTGACGACGTACAACTCGATGGCAGACGTCGAAAGCAAGCGCGCCGCCATGCGCGCCGATAAGGAATGGATGAAGGCTGTCGAGGAGTTTGGCTCGGCTGACCAGGCGCCCTACGACCGCCAGGAGGTCTGGCTGCTGCGCGCTTTCGACGGCATGCCGAAGCTCGAAGCGCCGCCCATCGGCGAGAAACAAACGCATCTTTTCGACCTGCGCACTTACGAAGCCGAATCCGAGCGCGACAGCGAAGAGAAGGTTCGGATGTTCGACACCGAGGAGATCAAGATCTTCCGCCGCAGCGGCATTAACCCGGTGTTCTTCGGCAAGACGCTGTTCGGATCGAAGATGCCGAACCTCACCTATCTGGTCTGGTACGACGATCTCGATGCGCGGGCCGCGGCGTGGTCAAAGTTTCTGAACGATCCGGACTGGAAGCGCATTCGCGTGCAGCCGGGCTGGAGCGACGCCGAGATCGTCAGCAACGTCTCCAACACGTTTTTGCGCGGATTGCCTTTCTCGCCGATTCGATGAGCGCTCGATACGATTGCGAAGGGGTTAGCTCGCCTCTCTCCTACGCTATTGGCTGCGAGGCTGTGTGAGAAAAGCGTTAAGCGCGGGCGCTCGTCTGCCCGATCAGGGCGTCAATTTCTTCGAAGAGTCTCTGCCGCCGGAGTGGTTTAGTGACGTAGCCATCCATTCCGGCGCTTAGATAACGCTCGCGGTCTCCCTTAATCGCGTGGGCGGTAACCGCGATGATCGGCGTGTGACCGCCGGCCTCCTGTTCGCGCTGGCGAATCAGCTTGGTTGTCTCGACGCCTCCCATTTCGGGCATTTGAATGTCCATCAGAATCAAATCGAAACGCTGTTGGTCGAAGGCTTGGAGGGCCTCTCTACCGTTGGCCGCGACGGTCACCGCATAGCCGCGTAGACTCAGAATCTCCTTCATCAGAAGCTGGTTTTCGACAATGTCCTCAACCAGAAGGGCGTGGACAGAGCTGTGGGGCATGGCGGCCTCGCGGCCGGCAGTCGAACCCTCGGCTGCTTGTGGCGAGGAAGCCTGATCGCCCGCCCGCCGCAGGGCAGCCTGCATTGCCTCCAGGAATCGCGATGGGGAGACGGGCTTGACCAAGTAGTCGGCGCGAAAACGGAACGAACATTTCGCACCGGGTTCCCGGTCGGCGACCAGAATCAGCGGCGCCGTTTGCAGCAGCGTGTCGCCTCCCGGGTCCGGCGGCGCACCGGCGTATTCATCCCAGATCGTTTCGAGATTGACCACCAGGATCGAGAACTTGCGCTCTAGTTTGGAAGAGAGATCGAGAATCACCCGAGCCGCAGAGCTACTGTCGGCCATCGCGGCTTCCATCCCCCACGTTCCAACCATCGCCGCGAGCGCCTGGCGCGAAACCGGGTCGCGGTCGAGGATAAGCACCCGCGTGCCCTGCAACTCCGAAGCGACGATGAGAGGCGGAGCCGGCTGCGCCCGTTCGAAACAAGCCGTAAACGAAAAGGTGCTTCCCTGGCCCGGTTGGCTGTTGACGCTGATGTCGCCGCCCATCAGCTTCACCAACTGCAAGGAGATGGAGAGGCCCAGCCCCGTACCTCCGTGCCGGCGACTGATCGAGTCGTCAGCCTGGACAAACGAATCAAAGATCAGGCGTTGCTTCTCAACGGCGATGCCGACTCCGGTGTCGGACACCGCAAATTGAACAACGACCCCACGGCTGGTTTCCGACCAAAGGCGTGCGCGCACGCGAATGACGCCGTGTTCTGTAAATCGGATCGCGTTGCCGACAAGGTTGATGATCACCTGCTTGAGCCGAACGGAATCGCCGACAAGAGTTTCCGGAATGTCGGGATGGACGTTGCAGGTCAGCTTGAGGCCTTTTTGGTGAGCGCGGACCGCTAGCCCCCGTGTCGATTCCGCCAGCGTCTCCGCGATGCTGAACTCGGCGGGCTGCAACTCCAGCCTGCCAGCTTCGATCTTCGAGAAATCCAGGATGTCGTTGATCAACGCCAGCAACGATTCCGCCGAACCTTTCACCATCGAGAGATGGCGGCGCTGGCCCGGCTGCAGAGGCGTATCCAAGACCAGCTCGGTCATGCCAATGATGACGTTCATCGGCGTGCGGATCTCGTGACTCATGTTGGCGAGAAAGCGGCCTTTGAGGCGCCCAGCCTCGAGGGCGGCGTCACGTTGTTGTTTCGAGAACAGAAATCCCAAGGCGCAAGCAATCATCGTCGCGGCCACCCAAGCCGCGGAAACCACGATTTGGGCGCGAGCCGTCGCCCGCTCGCCGGTCCGCAAAACCTCCTCGAGAACCGCAACTTCCGCCATCTCCGCTCGACGCACCTCGGCTTCAAAGCGCCGCTCGGCTTGCTCCGCGACGGCTTTTTTCACGTCCAGGCCGGCCAAGGCTGATTGCACACCGGCCAGGTCGATGGCCGCCCGCCGCAAGTCTTTAGCCGCAGCGGAGACCGATTCGGAAAACTCTCCGCGGCCAGCCGCTTCAGCAAGCCTACGGTAGTCATTGAGCCCTTGGTCGAGCGCCTGCCAGGCCCGCTCGAAGTCCTTGCGGTCTCCTTCGCGGTCCGCGAACGCTATCGCCGCGTCGACGACGACGCCGGAACCGGAAGGCTCTCTCGCCGCCGCGAGACCGTACGCCTCCAAGACCAAGCGATAGGCGTGTTTTTCGATGCTGTCGAGGACTGCGAGGGCCCCGTTCTGGCGGGACCAGCGTTGTTTGAGGCCGTCGCCGACGTGGTGCTGATAATAGATTGCCACCGCGCCAAGCAACGGAACGATGAGCGCGCCGCAGACCATCGTCCACAGCACCCACGGATTCAGCCGCAGTAGTCTTCCAAGCGCCTCACGCTGTTTGAATCCTACATCGAGCATTCGCTTAGTCCGGGGTTTCGCATCGACCGGCTGCGGGGGCGAGCGTTTTCAATCGGAGACGGCCGGCACTCCTGGGCGTGTTGTCAGCATTCGCGACAGCCCTACACCCCTCACCACTCATCGGCAAAGCGCGAAGAGACGTGAGGAAAGTCGCGCCGGCCTTACCGCGGTTCTGGCAAGGGAGCCGTGTCAAGTATTGGTTTCGGAGTCGGGATAGCGCCCGCGAATGGCTTCAAACTCCGCAAGCGGAATATCGAGAAATGCTTGAACCACGCGGGGGTCGAATTGTGTATTGGAATGCCGCTGGATTTCCGCAAGCGCTTCGGGGAACGAGCGGCCGGCGCGGTACGGACGGTCGGAGGTGATAGCGTCCAGCGCGTCAGCGATCGCAAACACGCGAGCGCCGAGAGGGATCTGCTCTCCGCGAAGGTTGCGCGGATAGCCTCGGCCATCGTGTTTTTCGTGATGGGAATAGACGATATCGGCTTCCTCGGTCAATTCGGAAAATTCCGACATCAGCTCCCAGCCGATGCGGGGATGAAGACGCATCACGGTCCATTCCGCTTCGGTGAGCGCACCTGGCTTCATCAACACATTGTGCGGTATGGCGATCTTACCGATGTCGTGCAGCAGCGCGCCGAGTTTTAAGGGACTCAGACGCGGCTCGGGGATGTCGAGAGACCGCCCGATCAACTCGGCAAAACAAGCCACCCGCTTGGAGTGTTGCAGCGTTTCGAAGCGCCGGAAGCCGAGCACTTCAAAGATCTCCCGCACGTCTTCGAAATCCCGCCCGTAGCCCTCGCGGACGCGTAGAAAGCGGTCCAGCGCGGCCCGCAGCGCTTCCTGCCCATTTCGGGCGTCAGGGCCCAGGTAACGGTTGACGAGGCGAATCACGTCACGCGGATTGGCCGGCTTGAGCAGATAGTCAGAAGCGCCGCTTTTGAGCGCATCAATCGCAAGCGCCAACTCGTAAAGCCCGGAGACCATGATGACGGGCGTGCGCGGCGAAACCGTCTTCACGGTTCGCAACAAATCCATGCCATCCATGCCAGGCATGCTGATGTCGGTGAGCATCAGGTTGGGCGCGCTGCCGGCGCTGGCCATGTACGCTAGGGCAGACAGGCTACCCTCGAAGCACTTGCAGTCATATCCATGCCGGCTGAGTACGTCATAGAGGTATTGACGCATCATTTCTTCGTCATCGACGACGATGATTGTGCTGTGGTTCCGAGGCATGGCTCTTGTCTCATATCGACTGGACGTCGGGGGAGTATACGCAAGGGGGTACGATGCGTAAGCGCGAGGCGCGCACATAGCTTCGTGTTCGGAGGGCCGGCGCAATGGATCGTTTGAGCCGGACGGGTATTGATCTGACCGCTTTGCGGAAAGCGACGGCCCTTGTCAAACTGGCACGGGGTGTTGGCTGGCACGGCTACGGCCGGTACCGATCGACCGAAGCCGGGCAGGGCGCCGTTGCAGCCCTGCCCGCGGGTTCGAAAAGCGTTCCGAGGAATGAGGATCGCGCCGCGACCTATTGGCCGCCCTGACCTCGGCCGGGAGCTTCGATCCGTTGCTTGATAAACGTTGGGCGCGGGCCCTCTTGAATCGTGTAGTCCGCCGGCACTTCGAACAGCATCGGCAACGGCTCAATGAGCTGGATGTTCGTCAAGCGGTAAGTCGTTTCGCCCATGCGAGGATCACTGTGCTTGGAAAGCACAAGCGTCTGCAATTGCGGCGACAACCAGCTCTCGGAGACGATCTCGATGGGCAGTTCATTGCCGATCTGGCCGGCCGGAATCGTCGTGGTGGTACGGGTGCCTTGGGCCTCGACGCCCTCGATCATGCGCGTGCCCAACGACTCGGTCTGCATGTTGTCTCCGATAAATTGAAAATTCGGTTGCCCAGCCGAGTGAACGACGGTAACATCATGCAGTTCGCCTTCCCCGGCTTGCCTCGTCTCGCGCTGTATATGTTTATAAAACGTAGCACCGCCGACGGCAACGCCGGCGGTGGCCTCGCCGGGTCCGGCTGAGCCCTGTGTTACTTCTTCCTCCGCAGCGCCGTCCTCGATCTTGTCCACCATGGTCCTAAAATGCATTTCTGTTTTTTGAGCCGTGCGGTCGGTTGGATCAACAACGTAGCGCGTTCCGGCGGCCGGGTCGTTGATGAAAACGACTTCGCGCGGCTCGCCGGCCGAAGACCACGGCCCGAGAGCGCTGATCTGTTCTTCGCGGCGAGTGCGTCCTTGACCATCACGGTAGATTTTCGAAGTCGTTGTACGGCCGATCTTGTTGCCATCGGCGAGCGTCTGTTTCGTTTCCGAGACCGCCTCCGCCGAGTACGGGGAATCTTTGACGGTCTCCCCGCCGAAAGCGGGCCCGGCAGCGATGAATTCAAAAGTGCCGGCGCTTTGCCAAGCCGGCGTTCCAGGACCAGCCGCAGTTCGCACACCCGCCTGCGCGTCTGGAATTCGCACGGCCTGTTGGGCGTCGGCCACTAGCGGCGCGGCGAGCGCGGCGAACGAAACAGCCGCAATCGGAAAGAGTTGTCGCAGTTTCATGGCAATCTCCTTGGAGGATTACTCAATAGGGTTGAAGTGATTCTGAATTTGTGCGATCCGAAGCAGATACAGCCATCGTTGGCCGGACGAAACGCACCGCGTACGCCAGGCCGTCTTGGCCCAACAGGACATCCGCCTCAACGGAACGGCTCGCAGCCGAACCTGGAAGCCCGAAATAAGCCAGCGCCGTCGCAGGCAGCCGGACGCGCACCAGCCGCGATTCCGGAGCCGGCGACACCAAGCCGGCGTAGGTTAGAGGCACGAATTCGGTGACGATCTCCCGTTCGAGCGCGCCGGCAGTTGGCGGCGCAGCTTCGCTCGCTAGCCGCACGGGCTGCTGGGTTCTCGGAGGCACCGCGACGACTTCGGGGCCATTCGCGGCTGGGGGCCGTTGTTCCCGCGATTCGACCCGTAATTCCGCTGCAACCGAAGGATGGGCGGCAGGCTGATCGACCCGCGGGGCGGGTTCGCGCACGAGCTCGGCCGGTTTCGGAGCGACGAGCGTGATCGAATTCCGCGCGGAATCGGCGGGTTCCCGTTGCGGCCGCGCGAGCCATAACGCAAGCATGAGAATCGCAGCCGCGGCCCCCACCCACCAGCGCCAATGAGAGTCACGAATAGGCCCAACGGGCGGCCTTGCCGGATGCGCGCCGCGGAACTCCGCAAACAACGCCGCCGCTAGCGGCGCTGGCGCTTGCAGCCTTTCGTCCTGTTGCTTGAGGACGCCAAAACTCGCCACAAGCTCTTTCTCGGCGGCGAGCCATGCCGCACAAGCTGCACACTCGGCGGCGTGAGCATACGCGGAGTCACCGGCTGTTTCCCCTCGAGACCCTGCCGGTGGCTTTTCGATGATGCGTTGCCGAAAATCGTGACAATCCATGGCGGCTTATCTCCCTTGGGGCACCTTTCCGCCGGCGTGGGAGCGGGCGAGCACGCCCAGCTTGGCGTGAAGCAGCGCCCGGTAGCGGTGCAAGCGCGACCGTATCGTTCCAACGGCGCATCCGGTGACGGCCGCCGCTTCCGCATAACTCATCTCGTGCAACTCGCAGAGCACCACAACCTCGCGGTAGCGTGGCGGCAGGGCAAGCACGGCCTGCCGCAGCCGCTGAGCGCGCGCGTCGCGAGTTAAGCTTTCGACCGGATCGAATGTGGTAACCAGCTCAGGCCGCAGGGTGGAATCGTCGGCGCCTTCGCCGTCATCAAGCGCAACCGAACCGGCGCGCCGCTCCAAGTGACGCAGCACCTGGTTGCGAGCGATGCCGTAGAGCCACGAGGAAAGCCGCGCCTTGGCGGGGTCGAACTCCAGGGCTCTGTGCATCAGCACCAAGAAAACCTCCTGCGTCACTTCCTCGGCTACATCTCTGCTGCCGCTCATCTGCATCGCGAATCGATAGACGCGCCCATGATGGCGGTGGTAAAGCGCCGCAAACGCCTGTTCCTCGCCGGCCGCGCTTCGCCGCAGCAAGTCGTCGTCGGCGTCGGGAAGAGAATTTCCGTCTGACATCGGATCTGATTCGACGCGCTGCCTGCGAGGCTCGATAGTGATTGCGCCCCAGCGGCAGGAAAGTTCCATTAATCAAGAATCAAGGAATCAAGAATCAAGGAAAGCCCAATTTTCAACCTGAGTCAGCGGTCCGGTCGGCGATGGGATCTCTCCGATCCTGGGTGATGCCTGCATATTTTGCTATCATGCAGGCATGAAGAGGAAGGCGCCAATTCAATACACCATTCGCGGTGTTCCTGGAGAAGTCGACCGTAGTCTCAGACAAAAAGCGGCTATGCGGAACCAAAGCCTCAATCAAACAATCCTCGACGAATTGACTCTAGTGACTGTGGGACGAAAACGGCGGGCCGACTTCTCCGATCTGGTTGGCCAGTGGACCTCTGATCCCGGCTTTGATGAAATCCTCGCGGCGCAACGACAGATCGATTGGGACAAATGGAAGTAAGAGCCGCGTTGGACACCAACCGGCTGACCGATCTATTTCAGGGTGACTCCGAGCTGGCGGAATGGTTGTCGGGATGCGAGCAAGTCTGGATTCCGCTGGTGGTTCTGGCGGAGATCAAGGCCGGCTTCTACGGTGGTGCACAACAACACCGCAACGAGATTCTGCTGCAGCGCCTGCTCTCCAAGCCAACCGTCGAAGTTCTGTTGCCAACGCGCGAAACAGCGGAACACTACGCGAGGCTGTTTGTGCAACTCAAGCGCGCGGGTACGCCGGTGCCCGACAACGATCTTTGGATCGCAGCGCTGGCTCTCGAAAACGACCTCGTGCTCATCACGCGAGACCGGCACTTCGAAAACATTCCGCAATTGATGCGGCGCTAATGCTTAACACGAGTGCCATCGCGTGATGCCGGGGCTAGCACCTGCTACTCAAAGGATGCCGGCCGGTCGTAGAATTCCATCGTGAGATCAAAGCCCAACGAAGTTCGCCCCAAAGCGGTGGTGCGCGGTCAAAAAGCTGCGAAGCCATCCGTCGCAGAAACGCAGCGGCGTATTCAGGAAGGGCTTGAAGACCTTCGTCAAGGCCGTGTAGACGGCCCCTATCCCGATGCCGAAACCTTTGTGGGGGCGCTTCACGCCGATATCCGCGAGCAGCCCGAAAGGCCCAAACGCTAGACTTCAAGCGACCGTCCTGGCTGCTACCGCTAAGCCACAATTTCCTTCATCAGGTTGCCGTGCACGTCGGTCAGGCGCATATCGCGGCCGTTGTGGCGGTAGGTGAGCTTTTCGTGGTCGAGACCGAGCAGGTGCAGGATCGTGGCGTGCAAATCGTAGGTTGACTTGCGGTTCTCGACGGCGCGGTAGCCATAGTGGTCGGTGGCGCCGACGGTGGTGCCGCCTTTCACTCCGCCCCCGGCCAGCCACACGGAAAAGCCGTCGGGATTGTGGTCGCGGCCGTCCATGCGCTGCGAAATCGGCATGCGGCCGAATTCACCGTGCCAGATGATGAGCGTCGAGTCGAACAGCCCACGGCTCTTGAGGTCCTTCATCAGCGCTGCGATGGGCCGGTCAGTCTCGGTGGCGTGGCGCTCGTGATTGCCCTTGAGGTCCCAGTGGGCATCCCAGCTCGGCTGGAAATTGCCGCCGCCGGAATAGATCTGCACGAACCGCACGCCGCGCTCGACCAGCCGCCGCGCCATCAGCGCCTGGCGGCCGAAGTAGGATGTGACTTCTTCATCGAGGCCGTAGAGCTTGCGCGTCGCCTCTGATTCCTTGGTGATGTCGATCGCCTCGGTGGCGTGCGTTTGCATCCGGAATGCGAGCTCGTACGTGCCGATACGCGCCGAAAGCTCGGTATCGAGCGGATTCTGCTCCAGGTGCTTGCGGTTGAGATCGTCGAGCAGGCCGAGCCAACGCTGTTGGCGCTCGCGATCCATCTCTTCGGGAGGTCGCAAATCGACCACCGCATCGCCCTGCGAGCGGAACGGCGTGCCCTGATAGGCCGCCGGCATGTAGCCGTTGCCCCAGTTCGGCGCGCCGCCGATCGGCCCGCCGCGATAATCGGTGAAAACGATGAAGCCCGGCAGGTTTTCGTTCTCGGTGCCGAGACCGTAGGTAATCCAACTGCCTACGCTGGGGTGCCCGGCGAGCAACGTGCCGGTGTTCATCTGGTAGAGCGCAGGGCCGTGATCGTTGCTCGCGCTATACATCGAGCGGATGACCGCCAGATCGTCGGCCTGTTCGGCGACGTGAGGAAAAATATCGGAAACCTCGATGCCGCTCTGGCCGTGCTTTTTGAACGCCCACGGGGAAGGCATCAGCCCGCCGGGATGTCCTTGCGAAACCTCGAAATCGCCTACACCCGTCATCGCCTCGCCCTGATGCTTGAGCAGCTCGGGCTTGGGGTCGAACGTATCCATCTGGCTGACGCCGCCGTAGCAAAAAATTGAGATGATGGCTTTCGCCTTGGCGGCGAAGTGCGGGAGTTTCGGGGCCAGCGGCGAGTCCGAAGCCACGGTGGCGGCGAGCCCCTGGCGAACCAGCAGGTCTTGAAGGGCGACGCCGGCGATGCCGCCGCCCATGCGGGTCAGGAGTTGCCGACGGGAGTAGAATCGTTGAGCCATAGAAACTCCACCTTCTCGCGCAAGCGCTTACAGACCTTCAATCTATTATCGGCTCTCCGCTGTGCCGTTTCAACCTTTGCGGCCATCCGGGCGACCCAAGTTGAGGCCGGCGCGATCCCAACGCAATTAGTGCATTCGACGGCCATATCGCTAAGAGATCCGATTGGGGCGGAATAGAGGCGATGCAAGAATGATCTTGAGCGCTGTCGGTTTCTCGTTGGCAGTCTACCAAGGTCCATGGAACCCGATCTTACGCAGGAACGCCGGCAGGCCCACGCCTATCTCGACCGCCTGCCCCCCGAGCAGCTCACCGCCGTACGCAGTTTGATCGAGACCATGCTCGATCCGGTGTCACGAGCTGTCGCCAACGCGCCCATCGAGGACGAACCGATCAGCGAAGCGGAAGAGCGAGCAGCGGCAGAAGCTGGCGAGTGGTTGAAGCACAACAAGCCCATTCCGCCCGAGGAAGTGCTCGCCGAGTTCGGCCTCACCACAAACGACTTTCAGCGCCTGGGCCGCACGCCGCTGCCGCCCGAGTCGAACTGCCCGCACCAGTGGGGATGGCCAAGAAGGTTGCCTGGACCGACCAGGCCAAGGCTGATCTACGCGCCATCGATCAGCCAACCGCGCTACGCATCCTGCACGGTTTGGCGCGCTTCCTCGCGACGGAGGAAGGCGACATCAAACGCCTCCAAGAATCGAGCCGCCCCAGCGTCGCTTACGCATCGGCACCTACCGCGTCCGCTTCCGCGACCACGGCGACCGCATCGAGATCCTCACCATCAAACACCGCTCCGAAGCCTACCGCTGAAGAGTTCGCGGAGCCGTCCGTATTCCGCACCCGTGGCACCTTTCTGATACGACAAAGCCTCGCTGCCCGGGGTGCGCCGTCGAGCGGAGGCTCGACACTGCAAGCTGAGAGCTTGCGCCACTTTCTTGTGCCCCGGGCTAAGGAGACTCGGGCCGCTCTTCGGACCGAGACGGTTACGCGATAACCAAGAGAACCCAGAATACGAATCAGCAGATCGCTCGAAACGTCTCCCACCTGGTCATTCAGAATCGCCGTCACAATTGATACAACTGATACAATTGACTTATCGGTTAGAATGTAGCCTATTTCGAATGGTCAAGAAAGTCAACGCCCTCAAAGCTCGGCACAACCTCGGTCAACTGCTGGAGGAGGTCTATTACCGGGGCGACCAATACGTGATCGAGCGCGCCGGCCGGCCTATGGCGGCTGTGGTCCCGCTCTGGCAACTTGACGAGTGGCAAAAACGCCGCGAGCGATTTTTTGAAGCCGTAGAGGGCGTGTGGCGGAAAAATCGAAGTGCAAGTCCGCGAACGGTAGAGCGTGAGGTCGCCGGGGCGGTCAAGAAGGTTCGTGGCGGAGCGTCGAAGAAGAAATCATGACGCGAGTGGTGCTGGACGCCAACGTCTTTGTTAGCGCCATTCTCAGCCCCAAAGGAGCGCCGGCCCGTATCCTCAGAGCTTGGCGCGATGAGCGGTTCCAACTCGTCGTCTCGGAACCGATTGTAGCGGAGATTGCCCAAGTCCTTCGCTACCCTCGCCTCAAAAAGCGCCACGGCTGGGTGGAAAGTCAGGTCGATGAATTTGTAGCGGACCTTGCTCATCTAGCGATACTGATCTATCCCGAGAAGCCGTTCGCCGTCGTGGTCGAAGATCCTTCGGACAACCGTTATTTGGAGTGCGCCGTGGCCGGCGCGGCGGAATATCTCGTGAGCGGCGACCAGCACCTGCTTGAACTCAAGAGCCTTGATGACGTTACGATCTTGAGTCCGGCGGCATTCGTGCGGAGCCCTGTGTTTGGTTCCGTATAGCCGGCATAAGCAGAGGCCTTGACACTTCGGGCGGGCGCCTCGCCAGTTGCGGAAGCTCACTGCCGGTACACGAATTCGTTCAGGTTGAACAGCGTCTGGCAGAAGTCGACCAGCCCATAGGGGCTGCCCTGTATAAACTCGACCGCCTTGGCTTTTTCGAACTCGCTGGGGGGGCGCGCCAACGCGAGTTGGTAAGCGCGCTCGATCTGATCGGCCGTGTCCGCTCCGGCTTCGCTCATGACGCGTTGGGCGAAAAACTTTGCCTGCCGCATCACGAACGCATTGTTCATCAGCAGCAGCGCCTGCGGCGAGATCGTCGAGCGGTTGCGGCGGTCGCAGGAGTTGATCAAGTCGGGCTGATCGAACGCCTCGAACATCGGGTAGCGGATGCTGCGCTTCAGAAATACGTAGATGCTGCGACGCCATGTCGAAGGGTCGCCCACCGCCTTGCCGGGCCAGGTTCGGCCGGTGCTTGATTGAAACAGCGCCGGGTCGATGTACGGGTAGACGGACGGGCCGCCCATTTCGAGATGGAGCGTGCCCGCCACCGCGAGCATCTGGTCGCGCAGAATTTCCGCTTCCAGCCGCTGCCGCGGCATCCGCCAAAACAGGCGATTGTCCGGATCGGCCTGCATGTTCGCCGCGATGTCGCCGCTCGCCATCTGATAGGCCCGCGAGTTCATCATCAGGCGGTGCAATTTCTTCATGCTCCAGCCGTTCTCGACAAACTCCACCGCCAGCCAGTCGAGCAACTCGGGATGCGTAGGCGCTTCGCCGGTCTTGCCGAAATTGCTCGGCGTCCGCACGATGCCCGCGCCGAAATGATGCTGCCAGAGGCGATTCACCATCACGCGCGCCGTTAGCGGGTTGCGATCGGAGGCGACCCACTCCGCGAAGCCTTTGCGCCGATGGCTGGTGGGAGCGTCTGCGGGCGGCTCGGTAAACTTAACGTCCCGCCAACTCGCGACAGTGAGCACGCCGGGCCCCATCAGAGAACCCCTGGCGCTCGGACTGCCCCGATTCAGGAAGTAGGAAGGCAGCGGTTCGCGCCCTTCTTCGCTGATCGCCATTGCGGTTGGATATTTCTTCGGGCGCTGCTCGTCGAGCGCTTCGATCTGGCGCAGCAGATCGCGATGTTGCTGCTTGCCCGCGTCGGGCATGATCGCCAGGATCTCTTCCTGTTCGATCTTGAGCGTAGCTTCGATTTGCCGGGCGTTCAGCCGCTGGCCGTCGGTGCGCTGGTCGGCGGGCGTGCGCCAGGCGATTTGCACATACTCGGGAAGCTCGTTGATGCGTTCTTCAAAAAGCTTGTCGTGGTAGGGCTTCTCGAGTTCTTTCTTGGCGTTCTTGAGCGGCTCCTCCAGATTGTTGATGCGTTTCTGCTCGGCGTCGTACTTTGCGACCACGTCCGCGCTGACAAGCGGGTAGTCCTCGCGCTTGGTCGAGAAAAACACCGCCTGCATCTGGTAGTAGTCTTTCTGCGGAATGGGGTCGAACTTGTGGTTGTGGCAGCGGGCGCACTGCACGGTCATCCCCATGAACGTCAGCGCGGTCGTCGCCAGGATATCGTCTAGCTCGTCCATGCGGGTCCGTTCGTTCTTGATGTTATTGTCCGGACCGAGCCGCAGATAACCGGTCGCAATGCGCGCTTCGTTCGAATCGGGGGCAATTTCGTCCCCCGCGATCTGCTCGCGAATGAACTCGTCGTAAGGCTTGTCGTTGTTGAACGACTCAACCACATAGTCGCGGTAGCGCCAGGCGTTGGGGTAATCGAAGTCGCGCTCGAATCCGCCCGAATCCGCGTAGCGGACCAGGTCCAGCCAGTGCCGTCCCCAGCGTTCGCCATATTGCGGTGAAGCGAGCAGGCGGTCGACCAACGTTTCGAAGGCGTCAGGAGACTTGTCGTTGACGAACGTCTCGACCGCTGCTGCGTCCGGAGGCAACCCAATCAAATCCAGGTAAGCGCGGCGAATCAACGTGCGCCGATCGGCGGGCGGCGAGGCTTCGACTCCCTTTTCACGCCATTTCGCATAAAGAAACGCGTCAACCGGATTCACGGAGGCGTCGTCGCGCAGGAACCGCTTCTCTGCTACCGCGGGCGGATCGCGGCGAACCGGCGGCTGGAACGACCAGAAATGCCGCTCCTCTTCCGTGATCGGCCGTTCTTCAAGCTTCGCGAGCGCTTCCTGGCGAGCCCGCTGTTCGTCAGCCTGCTCGACTTCCGGAAGAATCGCGCCGGCTAGAATCCAGCGTCGCAGCAGATCGAGCTCGTCGTCGGGCAACTTGATTCCCGGGGGCATGGCCGGGTTTTCCAGATGCGCGGCGAAGGTGTAAAGCCTGCTGCTCCGCACATTGTGGGGCTCAACCGCGGGGCCGCGCTCGCCGCCGCGCAGAATGCTCTCGCGCGTGCGCAGGTCGAGCTTCGACATCTGCATCGCCGCGCCGTGGCAGGCCAGGCAGTTCTTTTCGAGGATCTGAAAAGCCTGCTGCTCTAACTCTTCCGCAGGGGCCAGCGAAATGAAAACGAAAACGGCGAGGAGCAGGCGGAGATACATCGTGGTTATTTCTACAACCTAATACTGCAGTCTATAATCTACCGGACTCCAGCACCTCGTGCAAGCGCTTTCCCTGCGATGGTAAGCGCTAACCATCGCGCAGCCGCAGCCCGAAATGGTGCGCCGTAATATCCATCCGGTGGCCTAAATAAAAGCGGTGCGCCCCGAACCGTTGGACGCCCGAGTCGAGGTGAAACTCATCGCAGTTCTCGCGGCGGGCGTAGTCGATGAGCCAGTTCAACATCGCCTCGCCGTGGCCCTTTGAGCGGACGGTTTCGTCCGTCACCAGGTCGTCCACATACACGAACCGGCCGCAGCCGAGGCTTTCCAGCAATCGAAACCCGGCCACGCAGGCAGCCCGCCCCTGCTGTTCGACGAAAGCAAGCAGGTAGCCCTGTTGTTGCTGCCGCCGAACACGCGCCACGAACTCGCGGTCGTCTTTGAGATGCGGCCGAAGCTGCCGCATGACCGCCAAGCAGGCTGCAATTTCCGCTTCAGACTCTGCCAGCCGAATGGACACTTTGCCTCCAGGAACAGTCAGTGTAAGGTTTGCGGCCGCTTAAGTTCAACGCGCTGTTCGCCGGCGGGAACCCGTGGCTCAGGCACAAGCGCGGCAGCAGGAACTGCCGAAATCACGGCGGCGGGGTAGAATAGGACCATGACTCTCCCCAACCGGCTTTTGCGGCCGTTTGCAGCGTTTTCGCTGGCCTTGTGCCTCGCCGGAGCGAGTGCCCCGGCAGCGATCGCCCAGCAGTTATCAGGCCCGCTCTCTCCCGCCGGCGAGGGCGGCAAAGGCGAGGCGGGCCCACCGCGCAACGGCCTCAACAAAGCCGACCTGGAATTCTACATTCGTCACCTGTTCGTCTGGGGACCGCAGATCAAGATAGAAATCGGCGATTACCAGCCGGCGCCCATCGAAGGCCTGTTGCAAACGACGGTGAAGGCCTCTTATCAGCTTGCCTCGGAAGAGCGCACGTTCTACGTCTCGAAAGACGGCAAGGAAGTGGTCGAGGGCCGTCTGTTCGATGTCGGCAAGAATCCCTTCCACGAAACCATCGAGAAAATCACGACCGAAAATCAGCCGAGCTTCGGGACGCCCGGAGCGCCCGTCGTGATCGTGGTTTTCAGCGACTTCCAATGCCCCTATTGCGCGCAGGAAGCCAAGACGTTGCGCACGGAAATTCCCAAGGCCTACCCCGAGCAGGTGCGCGTATTCTTCCATGACTACCCGCTGCCAACGCACAACTGGGCGAAGCCCGCCGCGATCGCCGGGCGCTGCATCTTCGAGCAGGAACCGCTGGTGTTCTGGGACTTCCACGATTGGATATTTGAGAACCAGAGCAGTGTCACGCCCACGAACCTTACCGACAAGGTCATGGAGTTCGCCACAGGCAAGGGCGTCGACCCGTTGAAAATCGGCGGCTGCATTGAGAGAGGCGAAACCGCGGCGGCGATCGAGAAGTCCATTCAACAGGGACAGTCGGCCGGAGTGGCCTCAACTCCGACGCTGTTCATCAACGGCCGCAAGATGGGCGGCTCCCACAAATGGGAGCAGTTGAAGCAGATCATCGACTACGAAATCGATTACCAAAAGGTTGCCAAGAACGCCGGCGACGATTGCGGCTGCGAAATCTCTTTGCCGTTCCCAGCGGCCCAATAAGGGTATTCCATGAATCGTATTCTCAGTGCGCGTTCGCGCCAAGCCCGCACCTGGGCGGCGCTGGCGCCTTTCGTCCTATGGGCTGCGTATGCCGCGGCGCCGGCGAAACTCGATCGGCCCAACCCGCAATCGTATCTCGAACACGTCAAATACCTCGCCTCAGAGGAGCTGCAGGGCCGTGGTGCCGGCGCCGCAGGTTTGCGGCTGGCCGAGGAGTACGTTGCCGGCCAATTCAAAGCCGCGGGATTGCAGCCGGCCGGCGACAACGGTTCCTATTCGCAGGCCTTCACGGTTACGACCGGCGCGACGATGGGCAACGAGAATAAGTTCGAGATCACCCAGGGCAGCGAAACGGAGCGCCTCACCCCCGAGCAGGACTACATTCCGCTGAACTTTTCCTCCTCCGGTTCGGTAAACAGCGGAGTCGTCTTTGCGGGCTACGGAGTTTCCGCCGACGAGCAGAACTACGACGACTATTTCCACCTTCCCGTCGAAGGCAAGATCGTTATCGTGTTGCGCTACGAGCCTCCCTCGTTCAGCAAAGAGCGCTCAGGCGGGCGGGAAAAACACTACAGCCACCACGCTCACATGGTTTCGAAGGCCATCAACGCCCGAAACCGCGGCGCCAAAGCGGTCATCCTGATCAATGGGGAAACGGACAAGGAAGAGGAACTGGTCAAGTTCGGCAGTGTCGCGGGCCCCGACGACGCGGCGATTCTCATGGTGCAGGTGGCCAACTCCGTGGCGGAGAAATGGTTCGCCGCGACGGGCAAATCGCTCGGCGAATTGCAGAAGGCGATCAATGAGAACAGCCGCCCGCAGTCATTCCTGTTCCCGGATTCGTTCAAGATTTCGCTCGACGTGGAGATCGAGCGCAAGCAAGCCACGATTCACAACGTGCTCGGTTATCTGCCGGGCGAGACCGGCGAGTATGTGATTGTCGGCGCTCATCACGACCACCTGGGCCTCGGCGACCAAAGCTCGCTGGCGCCTTCCCAGATCGGCGAGGTACACCACGGAGCCGACGACAACGCCTCGGGAACGGCCGGCGTGGTCGAGCTGGCGCGGCTGTTCCGGCAGCGCGGCGAGAAACCGCACCGCGGCATCCTGTTCATGACTTTCGGCGGCGAGGAGATTGGCCTGCTCGGTTCGGCTTACTGGGTCAATCACCCCACTTTGCCGATCGAGAACGCCACCGCCATGCTCAACATGGACATGATCGGCCGGATGCGGGACTCGAAAGTCTACGTGGGCGGCGTCGGGACCGGCTCGACGTTCAAGCCGCTGATCGAGCAAGCGCAAAAACGGCACGGGCTCGAAGTCGACTATTCGAAAGAAACGCACAGCTCGAGCGATCACACATCGTTCGCATCCAAGCAGATCCCGGTGCTGTTTTTCTTTTCCGGGCTCCATTCGGACTACCACAAGCCCTCCGACACCTGGGACAAGATCAGCGCCGAGCCGGCCGTGCAGTTGCTGTCGATGGTTGGGGACATCGCGAGCGAGCTGGCCGGAGCAGAGGAACCCCCGCTGTTCTCGAAAGTCGAGGCTCCGCGGCACGGCAGCGGCGGCGACGGAGCGGGCGGCGGAGGCTACGGGCCCTATTTCGGCTCGGTGCCTGACTTCGGCCAAGTCGAGAGCGGCGTGAAGTTCGCCGACGTCCGCGCCGATTCCCCGGCCGACAAGGCGGGACTGAAAGCGGGTGACATCCTCACGCGGTTTGGCGACAAGCCCATCAACAACCTCTACGACTTTACCTATGCGCTACGCGACTCCAAGGTGGGCGAGGTCGTCGAAGTGAGGGTCTTGCGCGGCGGGCAGGAAATCACGTCCAAAGTGACCCTGGAACAGCGCCGCTGACCCCGAGTACTCTGTTTTCCTCTATTCGCCTATTCGGCGGCTCTTTTCGCCCGCCGTGTTTTTGCTCCAGCCGCCGCCCCCGGACCCGCCGCAGGCCAACCCTTGCACCCGGTGCGCCGCGGCGGCGTGCTCGCGCCGCCGCGAAACCGCCACGAAACCACTGCAAAACCTCCTTCCGCCTCTAGCGGCTATGTTATCGATCGCACATCGCAAAAGGGTTGCAAACACCTGCCGCTGGTCCACTTTCGGGGCCTTGTTCGAGCCGGAACCCGCGTTTTTCCTTGCGCTTACGCGTCTTGGATGTTAGTCTTTACAGTTTGGGCTTGCGGGACTCCCGCTTCTCTTTCGGGCGAAGCGCAAGGGGATGTGTGTATTTATGGATCGAATTGTCGACCTGATTAGCGCCAAACGAGATGGGGAGGAACTTACTGCCGAGGAATTCGAACGTCTGATCAGCGGCTATACCCGCAACGAAATTACCGACTACCAAATGGCGGCGTTCCTGATGGCCGGCTGCATCAACGGTTTCACCGACGCCGAAGCGACATCCTTGACCCAGGCGATGTTGAAGTGTGGTCAGCGTCTCGACCTCAGTGAAATCAAGCGGCCCAAGGTGGACAAGCATTCGACAGGCGGCGTTGGCGACAAAGTCAGTCTGATTGCCGCCCCCACCGCGGCCGCCGCCGGCATTGCCGTGCCGATGATCACCGGCCGGGGCATTGGCCACACCGGCGGAACGATCGACAAGCTGCAATCGATCCCCGGGTTTCGTTCCAACCTGACGCTGCGCGAGTTCAAAGACACGATCGCCGCGCACGGACTCGCCTATAGCGGCCAGACCAACGAAGTGGCGCCGGCCGACATGCGCATGTACGCCTTGCGAGACGCCACGGCCACTGTCGAATCGCCTGCCCTGGTCGCCGCCTCGATCATGTCGAAAAAGCTCGCCGAAGACCTCGACGGGCTGCTGCTCGACGTCAAAGTCGGCCAGGGCGCTCTCATGAAAGGGCGCGCCGAGGCCCGCCGCCTGGCGCAGTTGATGATCACCATCGGGCGGCGCATGAACCTGCGGGTGCAGGCGCTCTTGACCGACATGGACCAGCCGCTCGGCTTCACCGTCGGCAACGCGCTCGAAGTCATGGAAGCTTCGCAGGCGCTGCAGGGCCAGGGTCCACCCGACTTGGTCGGGCTGTCGGCCGAACTGGCCGCACGGATGATTTTCCTTGGTGACCCGACACGCTCGATCGAAAGCGCGCGCGACCAGGCGCAACAACTGCTCGCCGACGGCACCGCGTTTCGCAAGCTGCAGGACGTGGTGTCGGCGCAAGGCGGCAACGGCGCGGCCCTGCAGGATTTCGCGTTGCTGCCCAACGCCATGGGCGAGCACGTCGTCAGTTCACCGCGCGAGGGTTATATCAGCCGCATCAATGCCGATGACATCGGCCGCGCCGCTGCATTGCTGGGCGCCGCGCGCGACCGTATGGAAGACCCCATCGATCCGGCCGTCGGCGTGATTCTACAGTCCAAAGTGGGTGACAAAGTGGTGGCCGGCGCGCGGCTCTGCGCTCTCTACTACACCGATGAGGCGCGGTTGCCCGAGGCCATCCAACTCGTCGAAGATGCTTTTCGGCTTTCCGCCAACCAACCCGAAACCCGCGATCTGGTACTCGATCTGGTACAGTAGGGCCGCCGCGGCGCGGCCTGTTCCGATGCAAGCTCGGCCGTAGGGACGCTCACAGTCTTTCGCATCCTTCCTGTTGGTGCAGCGCACTGATGCAGGAGGACGCGAAAGGCGGTGCGTGTCTCCGGAGCGTGCGAGGCTCAAGCGCACCGACGCACCTCGGCGAGCCGCAGCCGTTTCCTTCGCGGGCTCCGCCTGCAAGCTCAGACTCGAAACGAGGCCGGGCCCAGGGCGAGGCGGCAGCAGCGCAGTCGTCGCTACCCATGGGTCTGCTCGGAGTCATCTTCGTCCTCGCCGCCGCCTACGGCCTTTCGGTCAACCGCAAAGCGATTCATTGGCCCGTGCTCGGCTGGGGGCTCGGCCTCCAACTGCTGCTGGCGATCCTCATCTTGCGCACGCCGTTCGACACCGTGTTCCAGCGAATCGGCGCCGGCGTCAATCGTGTCATGGGGCAGGGCCAGCAAGGGGCCATCTTCGTGTTCGGCGATCTGGCCCGCAGCGACGGCCCGCTGGGCGTTTCGATCGCCTTCCAGGTGCTGCCGCTGATCATCTTCGTGTCGTCGCTGTTTGCCGTGCTGTACTACCTGGGCATCATGCAATGGGTCGTCCGTGGGATGGCGGTGGTCATGCAGCGCGTGATGGGCGCCAGCGGTGCGGAATCGCTCAACATCGCCGCGAACGTTTTCATGGGGCAGAACGAAGCGCCGCTGACGATCCGGCCCTTTCTGTCGAAACTCACCGAGTCCGAGCTGATGACGGTGATGACCGGAGGCATGGCCACGATATCGGGGGCTTTGCTGATCGCCTACGTGCGCATCGGCGGGATCTCGATCGAGCATCTACTTACCGCCGTCATCATGACCGCGCCGGCCTGCCTGATGCTGGCGAAGATCATTGTGCCCGAGACGGGCAGGCCGGAAACATACGGCTGCCTTCCAGGCGACGTCAAGCAAACCGACGTCAACATCATCGACGCGATCGCGCGCGGCGCCACTGAAGGCCTCTATCTCGCACTCGCGGTCGGAGCGGTGCTCATCGTTTTTGTCGGCTTGGTCGCCGTGATCAACGGCATTTTTTCTTCGCTTCGCGAAGCCACCGGAATCGCCTGGCTTCCCAACGGGCTCGAAGATGTCTTTGGAATCGTCTTCGCGCCGATCAGTTGGTTGCTGGGCATACCCTGGAAGGACGCCTTCACCGTCGGCAATCTGCTCGGCACGCGTATGGTTCTGAACGAATTCGTGGCTTACGTGCGTCTGGGCGAAGTTCAGCAGACCCTCGATCCCCGCTCGTTCACGATCGCAGCCTACGCACTGTGCGGCTTCGCAAACTTCGGCTCGATCGGAGTGCAGGTCGCCGGACTCGGCTCGTTGATTCCCGAGCGGCGCAGTGATCTGGCGCGAATCGGGCCCAGGGCGATGTTAGCGGCGACACTGGCTAATTTTTTGACGGCGTCCATCGCGGGCCTGCTGATCTAACGGTGGATTGTCAGTTGACCGCGGATTGGTCCCGGTGGATGCGGCGGTGCGATGCCGCCGCTCCGCATATTCAAAATCATTCAAGATATTCAGACCCCTGCGCGAGGAACTTGTAGCGCCAACTTGGCGAACGCCTGACGAGGCGAGGCGAACAGGGCGGGGGCCGAACTTTCTTAGCCTAACCCAGCAGGGAACAGCCCACCTTTTTAGGTGCCGGTTGATCCCCTGAACTTCCCCCCTTCAACAAATGGATTCGAACCACCCTCCGCAACCCCTGCTGTGACGTTGGACACATGTGGGCCAGCAGGCTTCCCCCAGCGCTCCGGCCGCACGACCAGAACAACTCTCGACGGCGACATTTTGAGTTACAAACAGGCCACAAACCAGTTACCGTTTTGCTGCTATAATCTTCTGTAGCCTGTTTCGACAGCGTGCTGGGCCGCTTGGGACTCCTCCGCAAACAGACAAGCGTAGCCAGCTATTTTCTCCGTGCGCCGCCCTCCTTTCTTGCGTCATTGTGCACTTGGAGCTAACGCTCCTTTCCTAGTTTCTGGGTAGGCCTTCACCCGCCCTGTGGAGCCACACGATGCATCACGGCCAGGGGACAGAAGCCGTTGATACGAACGCTCCTCGATCAGCCGGTTGCAGTTTCGGGCAACCGCGGAACTCGAGGGAAAGGCGGGAAACGTGCCGAGCTTGAAATGGCGGTTCCTAGTGCTTTCCACACTGGCGGCCGTGCCATTCATCCATTTCCTGCTTACGCATCGCTACGGATTTCTCTATCCGGAAGTGTTGTTTGCCCTGGCGCTGTTCCTGATTCCCTGCGCGTTGTTGGCAGCCTTGTCGAAAAAGGAGGTTGCCTTTCATCTGGTGGCGCTCATCCTCATCCTTCTGGTCTCGACCAACGCCATCCACATCAGTCTTTTTCCAGACCTGCGGCTGAGGTACATCCTGAGCGCTTTGGCGGCCCTCACCGCTGCCGGGATGTATTTCATGCGCGACAAGTTTTATTACATCGTTTTGGTCTTCGCCATCTCAGTACTGGGCACCGATACCGCTCAAGCCGTCGTGGAATGGGCCTCCCAACAGGCAACTTCTGATTCGCAATCGAACCCCTCCAGCCGGCGGCATGTGGTCTACCTGATTCTGGATTCGCAAATCGGACTAGCGGGATTCCCGAGGGACATTCCCGAGTCAGCGGAGGCGGAGTTCGCGCTCCGAAGTGTTCTGGCGGACAATCAGTTTACAATCTACCCCAACGCCTTCAGTAACTATCAATTTTCAAAGGACTCCATCCCCAGCATCCTCAATCGACGCCTCATCCCCAAGACGGGCTACTATTTCCGGGACGAGCCTCTTAAGACTGTCCTATTAGAGAATGCCTTGTTTGAGCAGTACGCAACAAAGGGCTATGCCGTCAACGCCTATTACTCCGACTATATCGGGTTCCCCTCCACTGAATTCGAGGTCACAAGCCGCACCTACTACCTGAACAGCCTAGCCGTTCTTCACGGGCTACTCGAGTCGAAGCTGAGGTGGCCGTCCCGGCTGCATCAACTGCTCACTATTTATTTCCAGGCCGATGCATTCCTGTGGGAAGCTTACGTGCGGCTCGCTTCGGAACGGTTCCGACCCAAAAGGCTGAGACTCGGCCCTTTGGCCGTCGCCCATGTTTGGCCGAACCAGCTTCTATCGGATATCCGTACCGCTGAGCGCGACACGCTGTTTTTCGCGCACCTCCTTACACCGCACGACCCCTATGTCTACGAGGCCACGGGACAAGTCCGTGATCCGGAGGAATGGACGCTGGAGGCAGACATGGATTCATTCGAGCGGTCCCGGTACGTGAATCTTTACCGGCGCTATGCGAACCAAGTCATCTATCTAAGCCGCCAATTAGGAGCCTTCTTGCAAGAGCTGCGGGACATCGGCGTCTACGACTCCACGACCGTGGTGATTCACGGCGACCACGGCTCGCGAATCCGGTTGTTGAAGGAGGGCGAGAGGCAAGAGTGGGAGAAGCTCAGAGTCTCAACGCCGGATTGTCCCTACGTGAGCCGCTACGACTACGTTTCCGAGCCCGAGTTGCGCGATCTATTGGACCGATTTTCGACTCTGTTCGCCGTAAAGCACGCTCAGGCGCGGGAGTCCCAAATCATGGAAGAGAAAGGGAGCGTTTCTTATTTTTTACAAAAGGAATTCGACACTTCGGGGCAGAACATCGATCCTAACTGGAATTCCGTCTATTTGTTCAACGCTGATGGCGCCCCACAAGAAATACCTTTACTGGAACTATGGAACGAGAACAATGAGGTTTCAATACCGAATGACGATCTACAGACGTTTTCTAATCGCTAGTACCGTAGCTTTGCTGGTTGTACCAGCTCAGGCCCACGCCTACCTCGACCCGTCCTCCGGGAGCATGCTTTTGCAGATCGCGGTCGGGGGTTTCCTGGCCGCCCTGGTTACTTTGAAGATGTACTGGCGAAAAGCACGCTCCGTGTTTCGCCGCAAGCCGTCTTCGGAATAAGAACAGATTCAGGCCTCCGTTTGGAACTATCCCAGGTTTCGCGGATCTGAATGGCGCCACGATCTCTCCATAGCGGTCTCGGGAACGGCGGACGACACTGGAAGCCAACGCGGCGATCTAGGCGCCCAACCGGGAACCGCACGCTATTGAGCGGACAAGAAACCACCCCGCCTTCCACGTTGATTCGCTCGTGCTCAGATGTACGCGAGACGGAACGCCGCCCTTATTTTGATCGTGTTGGCTGCCCACCGGCATCGGCACGAACCGGGTAGCTACAATAAGGAGGCAATCCTCGGGCGGCGAACGACAGACTTCATGATCAATGACCCGCTGAAATCGCCGGTTCGTTTCTTTCGGGGCACGGCGTTGCGTTCCGGGCGCGTCGGTATTTTTCCCGGCGCTTTCAATCCGCCTACGCGCGCGCACTTGGCCCTGGCCCGAGCTGCCCGCGAGCAACACGAACTCCAGCAGGTTACGTTCATGTTGCCGCAGGCCTTTCCCCACAAGTCCTATGCGGGCGCCTCGTTTGACGAACGGTTGGCGCTTCTGGAGGAAGCGCTGGCGGGCGATCCGACAATGGCTATCGCCACGAGCGAGGGCGGGCTGGTGATCGAGTTCGTGCGGGCGTTCCGGGTTGCCTGCGGCGGAGAAGTAGAGATTCATGTGCTGTGCGGGCGTGACGCCGCGGAGCGCATCGCCGATTGGGACTACTGTGACGGCCCAATGTTTTCCGAGCAACTACAGGAGTTTCACATGTTGGTGGCTTCGCGGGAGGGCGATTACAACGTTCCGCCCGAATACGCCGGCAGCGTCCGTCTGGTCAAAATGCCGCCTGGATATGACGAACATTCTTCCACGGCCGTGCGCGAGGCGATGGATACCGGCCGTCCTTGGGAACATCTCGTGCCTGAAAACGTGGTGGGTCAAATCCGCAAGCTGAGACTATACGAGGAGTAGGCTGATCACCGCTCGACCTGGTAATTCGGGGCCTCTTTGGTGATCAAAACATCGTGCACGTGGGCTTCGCGCAAGCCCGCGGTCGTGATGCGCACGAAGCGCGTCTTCTCCCTCATCTCGGGAATCGACGCGCAGCCGCAGTAGCCCATGCCGGCGCGCACTCCACCGACAAGCTGGTGAACCATCTCCGAAAGCGGCCCCTTGTAAGGAACGCGCCCCTCGACGCCTTCCGGCACGAGTTTGCCCGGCGTCGCTTGGGCGTAGCGGTCGCTGCCTTCCGACATAGCGCCCATCGAGCCCATGCCGCGGTAGGTCTTGTACGTGCGGCCCTGGTATAGCACTGTCTCGCCGGGGCTTTCATCGGTGCCCGCAAACAAGCTGCCGATCATGACCGTGTGCGCGCCGGCGGCGATTGCCTTCGTAATGTCGCCGGAATACTTCACGCCGCCATCGGAGATGATCGGGACGCCCGCCTGTCTGGCCGCGGCGGCGCATTCGCTGATCGCGGTGATTTGCGGCACGCCCGCCCCGGAGATGATTCGCGTCGTGCAAATCGAGCCTGGACCGATGCCGACTTTGATGGCGTCAACCTCGAGCGTGATCAGATCCGTGACGGCTTCGGCCGTCGCGACGTTGCCGGCGATGATCTGCACGTTGGGCATCTTCTGTCGCATGCGCCGGATGGTGTCCATCACGCGGCTGCTGTGGCCATGGGCCGTGTCGACCGTGAGTACGTCGACTTTCTTGCTTACCAGTTCCTGCGCGCGCTCGATAGCGTCTTCGCCCGAGCCTACGGCAGCGCCAACGAGCAGGCGGCCCTGGTCGTCCTTGGCCGCATTGGGGTACTTGCGCTTCTTCTGGATGTCCTTAACCGTGATCAGCCCTTTGAGCAGTCCCTCGGCGTCGACCACCAACAGCTTCTCGATGCGATGCTCGTGTAGAATCTTTTCCGCCTCTTCCAGCGTTGTGCCCACACTGACGGTGACCAGATTCTCTTTGGTCATCACGTCTTTGATCGGCAAGTCCGAGCGCGTCTCGAAGCGCAGATCGCGGTTGGTCAGAATGCCAACGAGTTTCCCGTTGGTTGTGACGGGCACGCCCGAGATTCTGTAGCGGCCCATCAGCTCTTGTGCGTGCGAGATCTTGTCCTCGGGCGCAACCGTGATGGGGTCGACGATCATGCCGCTTTCACTGCGTTTGACGCGGTCTACTTCCTCGGCCTGCCGCTCGATCGGCATGTTGCGGTGGATGAAGCCCAGCCCGCCTTGCTGCGCGAGCGCGATGGCGAGGTGTGCCTCGGTGACCGTGTCCATCGCGGCGCTGATGATCGGGATGTTGAGCGTGATCTTGCGGGTCAGGCACGTCCGTGTATCAACTTCGGACGGGAGAACGGAACTGTAGGCGGGAAGAAGTAAGACGTCGTCGAAAGTAAGAGCTTCCGGTACGGGATAAGAAACCATACGTCATGATATGCAAGGTAC
>JBBDWJ010000176.1:0-27474 GCA_040902925.1 Bryobacterales bacterium
GAACAGCGCCAGCCAGGTGGCGACGAACAGCACGAAGATCGTGATCAGCCCCAGCACGGCGGAGTAGAAGTAGCGGTAGCTGCGCAAGTCCTGGTGCTGCATCTGGTAGGCGGCCCAGCGCTGCTCGATTTCAGCCCGGCTTGCCATCATATCGGGCGGCACCCGCCAGGCAATGACAACGCGCCCGACCGTACGGCCGTTCAAAATCACCGGTGCGAACGCGTAAGCGAAGTCGCGCTTGACCTCGGCGACCACGCCGTCAGAGGAAAGCGCCCGGGCCAACTCGCTCGGCTCGCGCCACACCGCGGGTCCTTTTACCACCGTTCCGGAAGAAAATTCGGCCAGCGGACTTGTCCCGGAGGCTGGCAGCAACGCGACATAGTGCGTGTTGCCGTCCATCACAAACTTCTGGAGCTGCTCGCGAAGCGGCTCTTCCAGCTCGCCCCGGCGCAGCGCTCGCTGCACGTCGCTCAGAGAAGCGACCCAGCGGGCGTCGCTCTTGATTTTCTGCGGCACGATCTCGCCCAAGCCCTGAGCGATCGCATAGGAGTCGTCGAGCAACTGGCTGGGCAGGCGCTGGAACCACTTGTCGAGCGTGCGGTTGAGCAAAGTGAAGCTGAAAATCACCAGGCAGACCACTGGCACGATCGAAAGGATAAAGGCGCCGGCAACCAACTTGGTCTTGATCTGCGAGCCCAGCCGGTTCTGCCGCCTCTCGACGTAGAGCCTCAGCAAACTACGGAAAACGATGAACCCGAGGGTGAAGACGCCGAGCACGACGAGCGTCGACATCGCCCACAAAACGACCGTTTCGGTCGAGTCAGTAGGCCCCAATCCGCCGAAGTCGAGCGAGGTCTGCCAGAACGCCAGCAGGATCAGAACCAGAAGCACGATGCTTGAGGCAACAAGAGAGACGTGTTGGTGTTTGCGTTCCACCGCCGATGGCCTGGGGCGCTCAAGAGCGCCGGAAAGTCCGCAAATGATTATAACAAAAGGGCTTTTATTGACGACGCCAGGCTGCCGCGGCCCTTGGGCTGAAGCTGCGGAATTGGGTCCGCGCTAGCCCTGCGCTAGACTAGCCGGGGCTAGATCCTCGGGATGGGTTACTGGATCGAGAAAACGAACCTGCCGCGCCGGCTGCCCTTGGGTGAGGCGCGTGAGAAACGCCGGCATTCGCAGGCTACTTCGACTCTGGCAGTCTCTTGAGAAGCATGCGCGCCTTCCACACCCAGGGGCGTTCCTGGCGGCGTAAATAGCGCGGAAGGCCATTCTGCTTGGCGAGAATCTCCTGCAACATCTGGCGAGCTTCGACGCTCCTATCTTGTTTGGCCAGCAACCTCCCTAGTCCGAAGTACGCTTCCGACAACGGTGTACGTCCGAGAACCTGCCGGTAGACGTCAAGGGCCTTCGCATCGTCGCCCAAGCCCTCGTGGGCCCTGGCGAGAGCAAAATTGCCCTGATGGAGCTTGAACGCCGGATCGGCCGCGGCGAGCGCGGTGAGGTCTTCGATGGCGTCTTGGCAGTTCCCGATCTCGATCAACGACAACCCTCGCCCGTACAGACTGTCGGGATCGGCAGGGTCGCGCCGTAGAGCTTCGCCGAAAAGCTCGACCGCTCGGGTGTGGTCGCCGTCCTTGGCGCATACGGCGGCCAACTCCCCAAGCGCTTCCTGCGACGGTGTTTCACTGACCAGCTTTTCCAGCCATTTCTTGCGCCGGGCGCGCTCCCAACGCTCAATCGCAGGCATTTTCCAGCGGAAGCCGGGCAGAACCTCCATCACGAAATAGACGCCGGAGCCGAGTGGCCCGAGGAAAAGGATTACGAAAAGCCAATACGTTGCCGGGCGGTTGCGGATGAAATGAACGATCATCAGGACCTGAAACAGGACCCCGACGCTCCAGGGATTGATGAGATTGAACACGGTCGACGGGGTTCTTTCGCTGCCCTCCAGTATGCCGTATCAGTCAACAAACGCCGCTGCAGGGTTGTTGCCGTCTCAGCCGACTGGTTCCGCCGCGAAATACTCAGGGGCCGCGATCGGGTGCGGGTGAGGATCGATGTCTGGGTGTCGGTAAGCCGTCCAGGCGTGGGTGCTCTCACCACTCTGCTGTTTGGGCGGCGTCGCACTGCGAGCCACTAGCGGTCGATCCGGACAAGGCTTCGATCGAGATCCGCCAGGGTTCGTTTGCCGCACAGGGCCATGTTGCGAGCCGTCTCGCCCTGCAGCATCTCGAGCACGGTGCTGACGCCTGCTTCACCGTAGGCAGCAAGGCCCCACAGCATGGGGCGAGCGACCAGCACTGCACGCGCTCCCAGGGCCAAAGCTTTGACGATGTCGGTGCCGCGGCGAATGTCGCTATCCATCAGCACGGGGATTTTACCGCCCACCGCATCGACGATCTCCGGCAAGACTTCGATCGGCGTCGCCAAGCCTTGCACGAACCGCCCGCCGTGGTTCGAAACGACAATGCCGTCGACGCCGCGCTCGGCGGCCGTTCGAGCTTCCTCGGGGCTCATGATGCCCTTGAGCACGGCCGGAAGCTTCGCCGCTTGCCGTACTTGGTCGACGACGGACCAATTCATAGCGGGTTTGCCCAACGCGGCGAGCTTGGCCGGATTCGGTGCGCCGTCGAAAGCTGTGGGCTGGTAAGGCGTGCCGACCGTGATGCAGACAGCCCGAAACCCGGCGCCGGCCGCTTGTGCGACGCGGCGCAGCACGGGCGCCATCTCGGTCTCGGGATAAACCTGATACCAAGCGCCGGCTTTCGCTTCCGCGGCGAGGTTGTCGAGCGGCAGGATCGAAGAACCGCTGATCACCGCCAGCGTCTTGGTCGAGGACGCGCCGCGAACCAGAGCCATTTCGCCGCCGTCGTGAAAGCGGTCGGCGCGTGAGGCGGGCCCGGCCAGGATCGGCGCAAACAACTTCGTCCCGAACAGCTCGAGCGTTAGGTCCATGCCGCGCGTCGGCTCGAACATGCGCGGCTGCAAGATGATGCGATCGAACGCCTCGCGATTTGAGCCGGCGATCTTTGCGAAGAGTGCATCGGGCAGACGTCGTTTCGCGATGGCTTCGGCGTCGAATACGTTGACCAGTTCGTCGGGCGGAGGCGTGCGGCCGGGTGGCTCTCCGATCAGTTTGGGTTGTTCGTCGGCGCCCTTCAGCAATGGCGAGGCCGCCATCCACAGCGCGAAGTTCCGCAGGGCGCGGCGGCGCGTCATTTCGCGCGGACTTACCTGGCCCATGGGAAGCTTGTCCTCACAAGGCTGCGATCGATGGAAGCCAGATTCGGCCGGCCGGTGTGGGCCATCGCGAGCAGCAGCTCTGCTTGCATGATTTCCAGAACGCGCTGCACGCCCGCGTCGCCAAATGAGGCGAGGCCCCACCGCGGGACGCGGCCGAGGCAGACCGCTTTGGCGCCCAGGGCAAGGGCCTTCAGCACATCGCTGCCGCGGCGGAATCCGCTGTCGATCAGCACCGGGATGCGCCCCGCCACTGCATCGACGATCTCAGGAAGCACTTCGAGGGTGGAAGAGCCGTAGTCCATTGAGCGGCCGCCGTGATTGGAAACGATGATGCCGTCGAGCCCGCTCTCCACACACATCTTCGCGTCCTGGGGTGTCAGGATTCCCTTGGCGAGAAAGGGAACTTTGATGTAAGGCCGGATTTTTTCGATGAACGGCCAGTTGTACCAAAGCCGGTCGTACCGGATGTTGTACGGATTGGAGCTTTCCTCTCCCTCCGGCCCGCGCCCAGACCCGCGCCGGCCGCGGCTGCTTGGCCCGCCACGATTGGCTCGCCCGCTGAGGTGTTGCATGTGCTGCACGCGCTCGTAATAGGCGGCCGTCTGGTCGACCGTCAAAACAATTGCTTGAAAACCCGCTGCTTGCACGCCCTCGACAAGCGGCAGGTTTTCCTCGAATTTTTCGCGGCCGTAAAGCTGAGACCACATCGGGCCGCTGCCGGCTTTGACGATTTCCTCGCTCCGCAAGCTGGCGCCGTAGCTGAGGATCATCGTCGTGGATGCGGCGCTGGCGCCGCGGTGCGTGGCTACCTCGCCTTCCGGGTGCAAAGCGCCGTGGCCGGAGCTGGGAGCGATCAGGATCGGGAACTTCATGCTGACACCGAGCAGTTCGGTTGACGCGTCGATGGAACTGACGTCCGCTATCGCGCGCGGAAGCATTTTTACCCACTCGAAGGCTTCGCGGTTCCGGCGCACCGTGGATTCGCTTTCGGTTCCGTGCGCGGTGTAGTGGTAGGCTTGGCGGGGCAGCTTGGCGTAGGCCACGGCTTCGAAGTCAAAGGTGGTCAAAAGCTCGTCGATACCGGGGACGCGGCTGTGATCGCGAAAGGGGTCCTGCTGGCTGTGAAGCAGGGGGGATGCAGCGAGGAAGCCGGCCAGGCTTCGCAGGGCTTGGCGCCTGGATACGCTGTTGCGCCATTGCTTTTCGATCGGGACCATGACCCTTATTGCTCGACCCTGTCCACGAAAGCGCTATTCATTTTGACCGGCGCGCCGGAACCCCGTGCAGCATTCCTTCAACGCTTAGATCTTCATCAATGTCGGGCCAATGGACGCCAACACCGTCTCCAATAATTTCGAAGTTCGCGCGTTGAGCCGGAGTAGCCTCCGTGAGCCGCCACGACCAGGTCAGCGGCACGCTGACTACCCGGCCATCGATCAGATGGAAAGTAATCAACTCGTCGCTGACCGATACGTGCTTGACCCGAGCGTCAGTATTGACCGCAATGCTCATTCCATGCCTCCCGAATTTTCGGCAACTCCCTTAGAACCACCGCTCGAATCTGGTTCAACTCCCGGGCTGTGAATCCCTGATTCTGAGATTCGCGACCTATTTCAGCTCCACGGCAACGCGCTCCACGGCCTGGTTGAGCGGATTATTTTCGGTGTGCGTGGTCGTCCCCTCGTCGAGATGCGGGCGAACTTCGCCGCGGTCTCCTTTGGCCTGCCTGGTCATGTAGACAACGAAGTAGTTGCGTACGTGCTGGTGGACGACGCCGTCTTCCAGAGGTCCAAAGTTGACCCGCACGACACGCACGTCCTCGTTTTCGAGAACGAGTTGATAGTGCTTCGGATCGACCTTGAGGGGGTCCAGATCGGGAACGGTCACCGCGGGCTGCTGCTTGCCCTTGACCTCGATTTCGATGAACTGAAAGGCTTGATCGCCCGTGTTCTCGCTGATGGAGGAGCCACCGGCCGGCGCCCACTTGACGTCCCGGGCCTTGAATTCGATCTTTTTGATTTTCCCATCCGGAGCGGTCGTAGTCATGCGCCCGCCATCGAGAAAGATCAGCACACGATCGAGTGAGTGCTCGCGCGTAGGCGACGGTTGATGCGGCGGCATGGTGATCTTGAGGACGCGCGCGTGCTCGTTGTCGTGCAGGACCTGGCTGTGAGTTTGCGCCAGGCCTACGACGGCCAATGAGGCCATTACGGCCAACGAGCTCAGGAGCGGCAGTGCTTGCATCGGTTTCGTTTTCCTGGGACCACGCCAGTTGGCGGGCACACTGTGATTTCGGTTCTTGGCGCTGACATCGTCGCCGCTTCGCGGCGAAGGGCCGGCAGGAGTACCGGCCCTCACTCGCGGGTTCTGCCAATGACGCTTGACCCACGCCTTAACTACAGCTTGAAACGGCAGATATACCCCGGCGCGCTTCCGCCGCCGGACTCGCGGCCGCCGCCGAGGCCTGCATCGGTGTAATACATATAGCCTTTGTAAATGCACATGCCGTGCGGGTCGGGATCTTTCGGCCCCAGCTTCACCATGTCGAGCACGCGGCCCGTGTCCGGATCGAGTTTTTGCGCCACGCGATCACCGGCCGATAGACACCAGATGCCGCCTTCATGCCAATCGATCCCGTGAGGGGCGTTTTGCTTCACGGGAACCATGCGCAGGATGCGCATCTCGTCCTTGGTATCGAGCTCCGCTAGCGCTCCGACGTTCAGCGCCACAACCCACAGCGTATCGGTTTCCTTCATGTATACGGCGCCATGGACGCCGCCCCAGGGCGGGTCGTAGGACTTAACGATCTTGCCGGTCTTCATATCGGCTTTGATGATTTCGCCGATGGGCTTGTCGGTGGGACGAGCAGCGCGCATTTTGGCCGCTGATCCGCCTGCATTCGCGTTCAGCCACAAGTAGCCGCCCCCCACCGCGATGCCGCTGGTGTTGTGCGATTCCGACACCATCTCGTGCAACACCTTGCCGGTCTCCCAATCGACCTTGGCGACGTGCTCGGAGATCTGGTCGGCGATCCACAGGCCGTCGTCCGCCGCTTCCAGTGCGTTGGGATGGACATCGGGGGCCTTGTAGAGCTTCTCTACTTTTACCTCGCGAGCCGGCGCTTCCGAGCTGCCGCTTTGTCCCCACGCCCGGCCAGCCACCGCCGCGCCCGCCAACGCCGCACCGATGAATTCCCTGCGTTTGATATTCATGCTGTTCCTCTCAACGTTAGGACTTGCAGCGCGATTCCGCCACCTGATAGCTGTCCCGTTTTCTCGACATTGGGCCTGCGAAGACGTTTGGCCAACCGCTCAGTTTATTTGGGCGGGGCCACTGACCAGGACAGGATCTGGCGCGGCGCCAACCGCCGGTACTTGGATTCCACTTTGACACCCGCTTTGTTCGCACCACGCAACGTCAACGTGTCACCTTCCAGACTGAACTCGCGGACATCCTCGTAACCCACCAGGTTGGGGTCGATAGCGGCAACGTGTTTGCGGGTGAATTTGCTGCCCTGCACGGTATAGGTGCCGCGCGCCGCTGCCACGTTTTTGAACGCCTTCAGGAAATCTTCCTTGGCGTATTCTTCCATCGGCTTGGCAATGCGCTCTCTGCCTTTCGGCAAATGCGTCTGGGAAAACCAGCCATCCTCGCCCAGCAGGATGATTTCCGGGGCCGGCGGCGGTGTCGCCTTGCCGTCCATCGTGAGCGAAGTGCGCTCCCATGTGCCCACGAGGCGAGTGTCGCCCGGCGGGCTCGGAGTCATCGGCTGCATGCGGGCTTGTGGAGAGCGGTTGGCTCCGGTCCCCGCAAGGTTCATGATCTTGTCCTCGAACATGTATTCGCGGATGTGCTGCACGCCTTCCCTACCGGGCGAAATATCCTCGTCGTGGATACGATTGACGATGTCCCGCTTAACGATGTAGTAACCCCAGCCGCCCTCGACTTTATCAAAACGTTGGAATAGCTCTTCCTTGGTCATCTCTTCGAGCGGCTTGTTGACCTTGGGCCGGCCCTCGGGCATCTCCATCATCGACCAGTAGCCGTCGGCGTTGAACTTGAGATAGAGCGCCGCGTCGGGAGGCTGCACGGACAAGGAATTCCTCAGCAGCGAGACGCGCTCCCATGTGCCGACGAGTGGATTGACCTCGAAGTCAGCGTGCTGAGCCGCGGCAGGTACGACCAACAGGGCACACAGCGCCACTCGGCGCACATTCAACAGCAGCATTACAGGGTTCTCCTGGCGATCGATGGCAGCACATCGCGCTGAAGGATGCCATCAACAGAATCTGATATCGTTAACGCAATCTGTTGGACAAGCTACAATGTCCCGGTAGGCCTGTCAAGCTCTCCAACCATAGACGCCATGGGCATAGCATTATGCGGCGCACCGCATTGCCTGTGGAGTGGAGTTCGCTTGAATAGCCCGCAAGCAAAAGGCAAAGGCGAGTTGCCCGGTGGGGTCGAGCCAAGGATCTTGAACAATCATCTGGCGCAGGAGCGGGAAACATGCGCGCTCAAACTGTTGTCCAAGCGAAAGCCGGCCGCGGGCGGTTCGGTCAGCAAGTGCGGCTGCTGGGTCTGTTTGCTGTTGCAGGCGTTCTCGCCCTCGCCCAGGAGGCGTCGCCGGATCGCATGGTTGCCGAGTGGATGCTGCGCATGGGCGGCAGCGTGGTTCTCGAAGGGCAGCGCCAGCCGATCTCCGACATTGCCGAACTCCCGACATCCGACTTTCGCCTCTACACGCTGAATTTCACCGGCATCACGCAATGGGCCGCTTCGTTCGAAGACGAGTTGAAACGCCTGCCGCCGCTGCCGCATTTGAAAAAACTTTATGTGAATGGACGCCTGTGGTACGACCAGCCTGTATCGCGCGTCGCGGCGACCCTGGCGTTATTCGCATCTTCCACCGAGCTCGAAACGGTTGTGCTCAGCAAGCCGGTGCAGACCTACATCCCCTTCAACGACGATGTACTCAAGGGGCTCGAACCGCTTGCCAACTTGCAGGAGCTGCGCGTGCACCAGACGCGGATTCCGGGCGAGGCCCTGGCGCGGTTTTCTCTGGAACATCTCGACCTCAACTACGATCGAACGTTCAACGACGCCGGGATGGAGAGCCTGCAGGGCATGACGTCGCTGACGAAACTCTATCTGCGCGGCACGTCGATTACCGACGCGGGCATCCAGAATCTTGCCGGTCTGACCAACCTGACCGAACTCGACCTCGCCGACGTCGCGATGACCGATAGCGGGCTCTCGCACCTGGCGGCGCTAACGAAGCTGCGGCGGCTCAACCTGCAGGGCGCGGACGTGACCGACGCCGGAATCGAAGTGCTTCGCGGCATGCGGCAGCTCGAAGAGCTCAGCCTCTACCGCACGAAGGTTTCGAACGCCGGGCTCGCCAAGCTAACGGAATTGAAGCGGCTGCGCGCCCTTGACCTGCGCTACAGCCGAGCTACCGGCGCGGGCGTTCGCGAGCTGCTGGCCGTCGTGCCGGATTGCAAGGTGCTGATGCAGGATGCGACCGGCGGGCCATTGAATCGCACCGTAGAGGCGGCGGCGATCGCGGATAAGGGCGAGGAGACGATCGCGGAATGGCTGCGCTCGATCGGCGGAACTGTCGAGATGCGGGGCGGCCATGTGGCCGTCGTCTCGTTGAGGTCCACATCGATTACCGACCGCGAGCTGGAGATCCTCGCCAAGCTTCCGCGGCTTGCGGAATTGAGCCTGAGAGACACCGAAGTTAGCGCTGTTGGCGTCGCCCACCTGTCAACGGTTCGCTCGCTCCAAAAGCTGGATCTCGGCCACACACTGCTTGCCGATAGCGCGCTCGCCAACTTAACGCCGCTGGTGAATTTGCGGACTTTGGATCTGCGCAGTTCGCTGGTCGAAGGTCCCGGCCTTGCGGCGGTCGCCGGGCTGCCGGCGCTGCGCGATCTGAATCTCGACGACACGCCTCTCCGAAACGACGGTCTGGAGCAAATCGCCAAGCTGGCCGGCCTCGAGCGGCTATCGATTCGATACACCGACGTGAGCGACAAAGGCATGGCGAGTCTGGCCGCTCTCGCGAATCTGAAGGGCCTCGATCTGACCGGCGTTGACGTCACGGACGACGGGCTAAAGAACCTGGCGGGTCTCATCCATCTTGAAGACCTGGATTTGAGCTTCTGCCGCTTTACCGATGCCGGGCTGGAATCGCTGGCCGGGCTGGAACGGCTCAAGAGCCTTGGCTTGGCGGAAACCAAGACCACCGACGCCGGCATGGAGTGGATTGCGAAACTGCCCAAGCTGGAATCGCTGCACCTGGACTACACCACCGTCGGCGACGCCGGTTTCGCGAAGCTCGCCGCGCTCACGGCGCTTTCAGAACTCTTTCTGGATCGCACCGACATCTCCGACGCCTCGCTTGAACTGCTGACCGGATTGCGGAACCTGCGGTATATCGATCTGTATCACACGCAATTCACCGAGCAGGGAGTGCAGAGGCTGCGGAAAGCGCTGCCCGAATGCAAGATCAATTGGAGCCTCGATTCCACGCGGCGGGGGCGAAGAACGTGAACATGCGGCAGAGAACGATTGTTGCTGTTGCCGCGGCGTGGATGGCGGCTGCAACCGGCGCCGTGACGGCAGCGGACGCTCCGCAGGCTGACGTGGCTGAGCGTATCGAAGCGTTGGGCGGCTACGTCGTGCGCAATCCCGGCGGCGGCATCGTAGAGGTTTCGCTGGCGCGCACCTGGGCGGCGGACATCGACGTCGAGCGCGTGGCCCAGATCCAGGATTTGAAGCGCCTCGATCTTTCCTTTACCTACGTCACCGACCGCGGCATCGAGCAGCTACGGTCGTTGCGGCAACTGGAAGAGTTGACGCTGGATACCGCGGAGTTCATCACGGACTCATCGATCTCGTATCTGCGGGCCAACCAAGGGCTCCGCCGCCTGGTTCTGCGCGGAACCGATATCACCGACGTTGCGCTGCCTTATCTGGCGGAGCTCACCGGCCTCAGAACGCTCGATATCAGCTTCACGATGCTCGGCGATGTGGGCCTTGAGAGCTTGCCGGCGCTAACGGAGATCGAAGAGCTGAAGCTGGGTGGCAACAGAATCACGGGGATCAATCTCAACTTTCTCAAGCTGCTTCCGAAGCTCAAGAAATTGAGCTTTCACGGCATTCAAAGGCGTAACGCGGGCGCCTGCTGGTCGCCTCTCATTACGGATCTGGATTTGGACGCTATTTCGCTGCTGTCAGGTCTCGAGGAGCTCGATCTGGGTATCGGAATCAGTCTCGGCATGGGCGGGGAGCCCGCGGCTCCGGGTGGAGGAAACTGCCGTGTCGCCGGCGGCATCCAGGTCAGCGATCTCGGGTTGGCCAAGCTGGCGAAGCTGAAGAAACTTCGCCGCCTTGACGTCAGCGGCGCGCAGCTTACCCCTGGCGGGCTCAAAGTTCTGCAAACGCTGCCGCGGCTTGAACGGCTGAGCGTTTGGAACTGCCCGGCTCTCGACGATTCCGCGGCTGACGTGCTGGCCGCCATTCCGAGTCTTGTGAATCTCGACTTGTCGTATACAGCGGTGGGCGACGAAGGATTGCAAAGTCTGGCGAGGCTGCCGCACCTGAAATACCTGTACGTGACCGAGACCAAAGTGACGCCAGAGGCGGTGGCAGCGTTCCGTAAACAGAAGCCGGACTGCTTCGTTTCGTGGGCGCGCCGGCCGGCGCCGCGAACAGCCCCCAACCAGCAGGAGAGCGCCCCCAAGACGACAGAGGATTCGAAATGAGGTTTTCGACAGCGCGTGTTTTCGCCGCGCTCAGCTCGCTACTGATGGTTTCGCCAGCCATCCGGGCGCAGAACGCGTCCATCGACGCCGGCTTCTTTCCAGCGAAGGTTTTCCCCGCTTTAGAAGCAGCACAATGCCGCAGTTGCCATGCCCACGACGGCGTTGCTTCCGCGACGCGGTTGCAGTTCCCCGAGAAAGGCGCGAGCCTGGATCGCATTCAGTATTTTGGCCTCTCGCTCGCCGCTCTTGTCGACCGCACCGACGCGTCACAATCGCCGCTGCTCAACAAGCCAACGCTGCGCGCGCCCCACACCGGCGGCGAGCGAATCAAGCCGGGGTCGGACGAGGAAAAGCTGCTGGCCGCGTGGGTCAACTATCTGGCGTCGATTTCAGAAGATGCGCTGGCAGCCGCTCGGAGCCGCCTGGGCGAAACTGCCGAAGGCTCCGAGCCGAAGCAGTTGGTCCGCCGTTTGACGCACAGCCAGTACGACAACACGGTGCGCGATCTGCTCGGCGACTACAGCCGCCCGGCGCAGCGCTTCCCGCCGGAAGATTACGTGGACGGCTTCAAGAACCAGCTAGGCGCTCAAGGCATGCCGCCGCTGCTGGTCGAAACCTACAGCACGGCGGCCGAGAAGTTGGCGATGAACGCCTTTCGAATCGGCGACGTCAATGGGCTGATTCCCTGCAAGCCAGTATCGGCCGCTGATGAAAACTGCCGCGACGCGTTTGTGAAGTCGTTCGGACTGCGAGCCTTCCGGCGGCCGCTGCGAGACCGGGAATTCGAACGCTACGCCGGGGCTTTCACAAACCAGGCGCGCGCGAGCGGCGAATTTCTGGAAGGCGCCCGGGTTGTCGTGGAAGCGATGCTGCAATCGCCGAACTTTCTGTTTCATCTGGAAGCCGGGCCTGACGGCCGTTCCACCGATTACGACATCGCCAGCCGTCTCTCCTACTTGTTGTGGAACACGATGCCCGATCAGGCGCTGCTCGAAGCCGCCGGCCGAGGCGAGCTGCGAACCGTCGGCGGCAGGGTAGAGGCCGCGCGGCGCTTGCTCGACAATCCGCTCGCCCGGCAGGCTCTCGATCAATTCTTCGATGAATGGCTGCGGCTCGATCGGGTGGTGAACGCGGTCAAGCAGAGGCGCCAGTATCCCGAGTTTTCGCCCGAGCTGGGCGCCGCCATGGCTGAGGAGACGCGGCGTTTGCTGCACCATCTGGTGTGGCAAGACCGCAACTTCATGGAGGCCTTTTCGGCCGATTACGGCTTTCTGACCTCGGAGCTCGCTTCGCTCTACCGGCTGCCCGCGCCCCCCGGCCAGTTCGAGCTCGTGAATTTCCCCGCCGATGCCCGCCGCGCGGGGTTGCTGGGGCAGGGGTCGTTCCTGGCTTCGACCGCCGGGCCGACGGATACTTCGCCGACGGCTCGGGGAATCTTCGTTCGCGAGCAATTGCTGTGCCAGCACGTGCCGCCGCCTCCTCCCGGCGTCAACACAACTCTGCCTGAACCCAGCGAAGACAGGCTGCAGACGCGGCGCCAGCTCATGTCAGCGCACGTCGAGAACGCGTCGTGCGCCGCTTGCCACCGCCTGATGGACCCGATCGGGTTCGGGCTCGAGAATTACGACGCCATCGGCCGCTGGCGCGACAACGAGACGATCGAAATTGCCGCGCAGCGGGATGACGAGGATGACCGGCGCCGCGAGACGAAAAAGGTGGACCTGCCGATTGAGGCGCAGGGCGAGATCGCGGGTCTGCCGGATTCTCTGTTTACCGAGCCCACACAGCTTGGGCGAGTCCTATCCCAGAGCCAAGTCTGCCAGGAATGTATCGTGCGCCAGATGTTCCGTTACGCCTACGGGCGCAAGGAAACGGCGGCGGACGAAGAAACGATTGATGAGCTTTTCGCGGCTTTCCGGGATTCCGGGTTTCACTTCAAAGATCTGCTGTTTGCCCTGGTGCGGTCCCCGGAATTTCTGAGAGCATGGGATAATATGGACCGTTTAGCACACTCCCGGAGCGGAGAGGTAGCACGGGCGGGGGCCAATAAGAGAACCGAAAGAGCACTAAGGGGATAACGATGCAGCTCAGCCGGCGCAGTTTCTTGAGAGGTGTGAGTCTGACGGGAGCCGCCGTTCGAATCGGGCTTCCGCCTTTGGCGGCGATGTTCAATTCGAGTGGAACGGCCTACGCCGCCGCGAAGGAGGGCTCCAGCGCCGCTCCAATCGAGTCCCGCTTTCTGCTCTGGTTTAACGGCAACGGAATTCCGGAACGATATTGGATTCCGCGTGAGACCGGCGCCGGCTACGAGCTGACGCCTTGTCTTGCGCCGCTGACCAGAGTGCGCGAATACGTGCATGTCATCAGCGGAATTGACAACGTTGCGGCCCGGCTCAACGGGCAGGGCAACGGCCACTTCAGCGCGCTGTGCGGCCTGATGACCGGCACTGCCTTCACGGGCCGCGGCGCGTCCGGCCCGTCAATCGACCAGATCCTGGCGGCGAAAATCGGCGCCAAGTCCCGCTTCCGCTCGCTGCAGATCGGGGTGGCGCAGGAGTCCCACGGCGAGAACGTGCATCGCAACATGAGCTGGGCCGGCTTTGAGCGCGCGCTGCCGCCCGAGATGATTCCGCACAACCTGTTCGACCGCTTGTTCGGCGTCAGGGACGAGGGCTGGGTCGATCGTAAGAAAAGCGTCCTGGACCTCGTGAGTGAAGATGTGACCGCGCTTGAGCCGGCGCTTGGCCACGCGGACCGGCAACGCCTCGAAGAGCACTTGAGCTCGGTGCGAGACCTCGAAAGAGCGATCGCCAGCCTGCCTCCCGACTACGGAAAGAACATCAAAGAGCCCGAAGACATTGCGGATCTGACCGACTATCCGCGCATCGCGAAGATTCAGTCCGATCTGCTGCTGCACGCGTTCGCTTCCGGGCAGACGCGCGTGGCTTCCTACATGCTGACCAAGTGCCAGAGCCTGACGCGGTTCCCGTGGCTGGGCCATTCCGACAACCGGCATCATGACTACACGCACAACAACGCCGGCTCACCGGAACAGCAGCGCACGATGCGCGATATCTGCCGTTGGCATGTCGAGGAGTTCGCCTATCTTCTGGAGCGCATGAAGGCGACGCCGGAGGGCGACGGTAACCTGCTCGACAACACCGCCTGCGTGTTCGTCCACGAGCACGCGGAAGCCAATCCGCATAAGTGCAACGGTCTGGCGATTCTCGTCGCCGGCGGCGGCATGAAGACGGGAACGCACACCAAGTCCCACAATTCAATCGGCGACGTCTACCTGACCATCGCGGAAGAAGTGCTCAAGACGCCGTTAGGGAAGGATTTCCCGACGGCGGAAGAGAAGATGACCGAGTTGGTCTGAGGACGGCGCATTCGCGGGACGCCGTCTCGTAGCGTTCTGCGACCCGCGGCCTACGGCAGCGCGAACGCCATGATGCTTGACCCCGCCGCCACCGCCACATACTGCTTGCCCCGAAAACGGTAGCTCACCGCGCCGGCCGCGATCGACTGGCCACCGGTCTGGAATTTCCAGAGTACCTTGCCTGTCTTGGCGTCGAAGGCGATGAAATAACCGTCGCGGTCGCCAACGAACAAAAGATTGCCGGCTGTCGATAGGAAGCCGCCGGCCGGCGGCTGGTTCATCTCGTAGCGCCATTTCGTCTCGCCGGTGGCGGGGTCGATCGCGATCGTCGACGCCGCTTCTTTTTCACCCGGAATATCCCGGGCGTTACCCAACTGATACCACTGGCCCTCGACGTACTCGGCGAAGCGGCGGCGAAAAACCTGGCAGCCGTCGCGCGAACTGAAGAAATACAGGCCCGCCGCGGGACTATACGTGGTCGACCACCAGTTGTGTCCTCCCGGCAGGCCGGGACAGGCGACGTTGCCCTCTTCGGTGGGCTCGAGGTTGGGCGCCACGATCGGCTTGCCGTTGGAATCCATTCCGGTCATCCACGTCACCGTGGTATACGGCTTGGCGATGAGCAGCTCGCCATTGGTGCGGTCCAAGGCATAAAACAGGCCGTTGCGGTTCGCCTGGATAACGGCCTTTACTTTTCTGCCGCCGATCTCGAGATCGACGAGCGGCAAATCCTCCGACGCATCGTAGTCATGCACGTCGTGCGGCGTGAACTGGTAATGCCATTTAAGCTTGCCGGTGTCGGGGTCGAGCGCGACCAGGCTGCACGAATACAAATTGTCGCCTTTACGCACCTCGCCGACCATATCGGGGCCTGGGTTTCCCGTCCCCCAGTAGATCGTGTTCAACTCGGGATCGTACGAGCCCGTCACCCACGCGGAGCCGCCGCCGCGCTTCCAGGAGTCGCCGCTCCAGGTCGCCATGCCCTTGGGATCCTCGGGGCCGGCGGTTGTGTGGAAGCGCCACAGCCGCTCGCCCGTCGCCACGCTATAAGCGTCAATGAAGCCGCGCGTGCCGAACTCGGCGCCCGCGTTTCCGATGATCACCTTGTCTTTGACGACCTGAGGCGCGACCGTCAGGCTGTAGCCCTTGCGAAAATCCGCGGCTTCGGTCTCCCAGAGCTGCGCTCCGCTTTTGGCGTCGAGGGCGATCAGCGTGCCTTCGTAGTTCACCTTGAATAGACGTTCGCCGCTGACCGCGAAGCCGCGATTGGGAGTACCGCAACAACCCATCGTGCCCGCGGGCAGCGCTTTGCTGTAGCGCCATACCTGCTGGCCGGTGAGCAGGTCGATCGCGAAAGCCTCGTTCGACGATCCGGTGGCGTACATCATCCCGTCGATAACGAGCGGGACTGTTTGCAGCCGTCCCGCGTTGGTTTGAAAAATCCACTGCGGAACGAGCTTGGCCACGTTCGAAGTGTTGATCTCAGAAAGCTCGCTGTAGCGCCAGGAGTTGTGGCCGCCGCCGTAGCTTGTCCAGGTCGTATTCTCCGCGGCAAGCAAAAGGGCCGCGCAGAGGCAGCACAAGCACACGATCAGCACGGTTCTCATTGTTGCTTTTCTCTTCCGAGCCTCGATAGGTATGCGACGAGATCGTTGAGCTCCGGTTCGCTGAAGGTGCCGCCGTACGCCGGCATCAACGATTTTTCCGACTCCGTGATCTGCTTGATCTCGTCCTTCAGATACGAATGAAAGCCCCCCTGCATATCCAGGAACTGCACGGAAAAATTGTCGGAACGGCGCTGAATGCCCTGAATAGTCTGGCCGTCCGTGGTGACGACCGTAACCACGGCGTAGCCGCGCGGCACGCTGGCATCGGGTTTGAGCAGGGAGTCCCGCAGATAATTTGCGCCGCGTTTTGCGCCGATCTCAGTAAGATTCGGGCCGGCCCCCGCGCCCTCGAGGCGCACGCGGTGGCATTGCCCGCAGCCGCCCTTGCCCCAAAACAGCTTCCCGCCGGCGGCAACATCGCCTTGCACGGTCCCCAGATTGCGCCCCGCAAGCGAGCGCACATAAGCGACCACCTGCCATATGCTCTCGCCCGTCAGGATGTTGCGGAAACCCCGCATGACGCCGCGCCCCGCCATCACGACCTGGCGCAGGTCTTCGTCGCGGCCGCCGGAGGAGTAATTGCCTTCCGTCAAATCCGGACCGCTGCCGCCTTCTCCCTGCGCGCCGTGGCACGCGGAGCAGTGGACGCGGAACACTTCAGCGCCCGCGGCGACGGCCTGCGGGTCGTTGCCGAAAGGATTCTGCAAGCCGCCGGCGTGGGGTTCGTTCGCGTTCTGAGCTAAAGCGAGGCCAGCGGCGAGCAGGAACAGCAGGACTCGGTGAGCGCTGGATTTCATAAGGGCTGCGGCGCGGATGCAGGAATGGCCGCTTCGCGTCCGGGTTGTATTGGCTCGCACTACTCTAACAGCTAGTAATCCCGCACCTGCTTCTGGTAAGCATCGAAATTCCGGCGCGTCTCCTCCAGCGAATCGCCGCCGAACTTTTCGAGAAACGCCCCCGCCAATACAAACGCGACCATGGCCTCGCCGATAACTCCCGCCGCCGGCACGACGGCCACGTCGGATCTCTCATAGGCCGCCGACGAGGGCTCGCGGGTCTCGAAGTCGACCGACTCGAGCGGCTTGCGCAACGTCGAGATCGGTTTCAGATAACCACGAACCACCAGGTCCTGGCCGTTCGTCATGCCGCCTTCAAGACCCCCGGCGTAATTCGATCCGCGATAGAACGCCCGTTTTTCCTTGTTGTAGTGAATCGTGTCCTGAACCTTCGAGCCCGGCGAAACCGCCGCCACAGTGCCGCGGCCGATCTCAACCGCCTTCACCGCCTGCATTGAAACGATGGCCTGCGAAAGCCTGCCGTCGAGGCGCGAATCCCACGTAATATGCGACCCCAGGCCGACGGGCGGCGTGTGGACCACAACTTCGAAAACACCGCCGCGCGTATCGCCCGTGCGAAACGCCTCGTCGACTTCGGCCTTCATGCGCTGCTCGACCTCGGCGTCGACACAGCCGAGCAGCACCTCGTCTTTTTCGGCGAGCGCTTGGAGTTCCTCCCAGGAAGGGTCCCGTTCGAGCCAGGCCTCGCCGACCGCGACAACGTGGCTCAGAATCTCCATGCCGAACTGCCGCAGGAACAGCTTGCACAGGCCGCCGATGGCGACCCGCGAAGTGGTCTCGCGCGCGCTGGCCCGTTCGAGCACGTAACGGGCGTCGGGGAAATTGTATTTGATCGAGCCGGCAAGATCGGCATGCCCAGGCCGCGGCCGCTTCACCGGCTTCGCCTTGTCCTCGGCGCCCTCGGCGTCTTCGACCGGCAGCGCCTCGGTCCAGTTTTTCCAATCGCGATTCTCGAGCAGGATGGCAATAGGCGAGCCGATGGTCTTGCCGTGGCGAACGCCCGAGACGATGTGCGCCTTGTCGGTTTCGATCTTCATCCGGCCGCCGCGGCCGAAGCCCTGCTGCCGCCGCCAAAGCTGGCGGTTCAGGAAATCGAGCGACACGGGGATTCCGGCGGGCAGTCCGGTCAGGATCGTTACCAAGGATTCGCCGTGAGATTCCCCGGCGGTTTCAAAGCGCAACATTTCGTTGGAGTCCAGGCAGGCAGGCTGAATTTTCTATCATAGCGGAGATACAACATGAGCCGACTAATGGGAATCCACGCGGTAGGAGAGGCGCTGCGGGCCGGCAGGCCCCTCAACCAGGTCCTGGTGGCGCGCGAGAGCAAGAACCGGCGGCTGCAGCCGATTATCGACGAGTGCCGCAAATTGGGCGTGCCGCTGCGGTTTGAGCCGCGCGCGGCCCTCGACCGCCTGGCCCAGGGCGGCGCCCACCAGGGAATCATAGCCGAGGCGGCCTCGAAGACCTACGCCTCGCTGGATGACGTGATCGGTTCGCTCGACCACCCCGGCCTGCTGGTCGTGCTCGACGGCGTGGAAGACCCGCACAACCTCGGCGCGATCATCCGCTCGGCCCATGCCGCCGGGGCGGATGCGATTTTGCTGCCCGAGCGGCGCTCCGCGGGTTTGACCGAAACGGTAGCGAAAGCAGCCGCCGGCGCGCTCGAATATCTGCCGGTGGTGCGTATCGCGAACGTCAACCGCGCTCTCGAAACCCTGAAGGAAAAAAACTACTGGATCTACGGCCTCGACGAGCGCGGCACCCAAAGCTACGACCAGCCCGACTATTCCGGCAACGCCGCGCTGGTGCTGGGAGGGGAAGGCAAGGGCCTCCACGAGCTGACGGCCAAGCGCTGCGATTTTCTGGTGAAGATTCCGGTCGCCGGGCGCATTGCTTCGTTGAATGTCTCCGTCGCCGCCGGCATTGTGCTGTTTGAAGTGCTGCGTAGAAGGCGCGGAGGGACGAAGCAAGCCCAATAGAGCGAAAGGATCCAGGAAGCTGCTCAAATAGCGATAGAAGTGAGCGGGCCAGAGGCGAAGTGGGGACCGGTACTCCTGCCGGTCCCGGCGGGCGCAGCCCGCCTGTCTTAGTCCCTTCGCCGCGGCGAAGGATCGGCACGAGTCGAGGTCGGCGGCCGCATCGCCGCCGAGTACCGGTCCTCACTCTGCTCCCTAAAGTGCCAGGTTGCTACCATGAAAGCTCCGCGTCGGGCCCTTGCGCCTGCGCGGCAAATCCATCAACTTATGCCCGCCGAGTTAGTTTGCTTCAACCCTGAGTGCCGCCGCCGATTCGCCATCGACGAGGTACTCTACCAGTGCCCGGCTTGCCAAACGCTGCTCGAAGTGGAGAATGACTTCGCCGGAGTGCGGCCCGCCGATCTGAAAGCCTTGTGGGACCAGCGCCGCCTCAGCCGCGCGGCCCTCGACGTCAGCGGCGTCTGGCGCTTTCGCGAAATGCTGGCGTTTGTTGACGACCCGGCGCACGTCGTCACTCTGCGGGAAGGCAACACGCCGCTGTTCGACCTGCCGCGCGCCGCCGAATATGGCGGCCTCGATCGCCTGCAGTGCAAGCATCAGGGCTACAACCCCTCGGGGTCATTCAAAGACAACGGCATGACGACCGGCTCGACTCAGGCGCGCAAGCTCGGCATGAAGCGCGTGGCGTGCGTCTCGACCGGCAACACCTCGGCGTCGATGGCAGCCTACGCCGCCGCGGCGGGGCAGCAGGCGGTCATTTTCATTCCGCACGGCAACATCGCCTATGGCAAGCTCGCTCAGGCGCTCGAATACGGCGCGCTGACCATTCAGGTGGAGGCGAATTTCGACCAGATTCTGGCGCTCGTTCGAGAGCTGGCGGAAAAGCTCGGCATCTATCTGCTCAACTCGATTAACCCGTTCCGCATCGAAGGCCAGAAAACAATAGCCATCGAGCTGCTCGACCAGCGCGAGTGGCGCGTGCCGGATTGGATCGTGCTGCCCGGCGGCAACCTCGGCAATGTTTCCGCGCTGGGAAAGGCCTGCCGCGAACTGAAGCAGGTCGGGTTGATCGACAAGCTGCCTCGCTTCGCGGTGGTGCAGGCCGAAGGCGCCGCGCCGCTCTACCACCTGTTCCAAAAAGAAAAGCGCGACATCATCGAGTTCGTCGAAAACCCCGAAACGCTGGCTACGGCCATCCGCATCGGCGCGCCGGTCTCGTGGCCCAAGGCGAAATTCGAAATCGAAAACAGCGGCGGGTTAGTGGGCGCGGTGAGCGAGCAGGAAATCGCCGACGCCAAGGCCATTATCGGGCGCTGCGGCATCGGCTGCGAGCCGGCATCAGCGGCGACGCTCGCCGGGATCAAAAAATTTACCGCCGCCGGCCGTATTGCGCCCGATGCCGATGTCGTGGCCGTACTCACCGGCCATTTACTGAAAGATCCCGATTACGTTTACCGCTATCACACCAACCAGCTTCGCGCTCCCGGCGACATCAAGATCGAGTCGACCTTCGGCAACCAGCCGGTAGTGATGCCCAACGACCCCTCCCGCATCGCTCGCTTCTTGGAGGAGGCAGAGAAGTCAGCGGGAAAGCCGGTTGAGCCCGCGCCGGCTAAAGTCTGAGGCATGCACGGCGACGCGCACTCGGACACGGACTGCCAATCGAGATGCGACTCGGCGCGAAGAACCGTTGCGGCCGCGCCGCCAATAGCCGCCGTCAAGGTTTCCACGGCAAGCTGGACGGCCGTCCCCTGCCGCTCAACCGACACCCATAGCGCCGTCCGCGCCGGGCCGTACTCGTTGCAGATTCGCCGCAGACAGGTTCTGGCTTGCTCACGGTTCTCGACGGAGCAATTGAGCCGAACCCGGCCGTCGGTCAGACGGACAACCAGCGCCGAGGAAGGCAGATGACCGCGCCGCACCATCCGCTGCAAGGCTTCCAGTAGCTCGGACTCCAAAGTCTCGTCCCCGTGGTCTCGTCCAAGTACAACTGCCGTGACTGGACTCTTCACGAACAGCTTATCGGCCCAGATCGATCGGAGCGAAGAGCTCCATCATCGATCGGGTGTCATTCCGAAGAGAATCCGGGCCGGGTTGTTACACGGCGTGTAACACAAGAGCCGCGAGCCAAAGAGTCGCGTTGTTAGAATGACGGTATGGTTTGGGCGCTCGTAGGCCTGATTGCGTTCCTCGCCGTTCCCCCGCCGAATGAGCTCGAGCAGGCCGTCAAGGCCCTGGAGGCCGAGGACTACGCACAGGCCGCTCCGCTGCTCGAAAAAGCGTTGGCCGAGGATGCGGAGAACGTTGAAGTGCGCTTCAACCTGGCATTCGCCTATAGCCAGCTCGAGCAAGACGACAAGGCCATCGAGCACTACGCTAAGCTCCTCGCGCAGAAACCGGACTTGCCGCAGGCCCGCATGAATCTGGGAATGCTGTTGCTCCGGCAGGATCGGCCCGCCGAGGCCGCACCGTACCTGGAAACACTCGCACAGACCCGCCCCGACGACTTTCGCGCTCAGTTTTACTACGCTCACGCCCTGGAAGGCGCAGGCAAGGCCGAGCAAGCTATCGCCCCTTATCAGCGGGCTGTTGAGCTCGACGGCGGCTCAGCCGACGCGGTGCTCGGATTGGGCCGCGCACTGGCTCGGGCCGGGCGCTTCGACGAAGCCGAGCCGCTCTACCGGAAAGCGGCCCAGATCGACCCCGGCCTCGACGGGCAAATGCTCGAATTCGCGGAAATGCTCGAACAGGGGGGCCGAAAAGGGCAGGCCTTGGGCCTCTACCAGGTTTATCTCGCATCCCACAACGACGCGGTCGCGGTCCGGGAACGTGTCGGACTGCTGCTGCTGGATCAGAAGCGCTATCAGGAATCGGTCCCGGTGCTCGAAGCCGCGGTGGCCCAAAGCGCAACCGCGGCGAACCAGGCGGCGCTGGCCGAGGCGTACTCGCTTAGCGATCAGCCGGACAAAGCTTTGCCGGCGTGGCGCGAAGCGGTTGGCGCCGAACCCGAAAGCGCCGTTTTGCGCGTGCGCTACGCCAATGGTCTGCTCGCCGCGCAGATGTTCGACGACGCCGCGCGGAATTACTACACCGCCCTACAAAGGGACCCCAGCCTCATCGACGGCTGGAACGGTCTGGCTTTCAGCCTTTATAAGCTGGAGAATTACGAGGGCGCGCTAAAGGCTCTGGGCGAAATCCACCAGCGCGGCGTAGAAAAGCCGGCGGCAACCTTCCTGATGGCCATTACGCAGGATAAGCTGCAAATGTACACCGCCGCGAAAGCCAGCTACGAAAGGTTTCTGGCTGCAAAAACAGGTATGGAGGACGAAGAGTTCCAGGCGAGGCAGCGCATCATCGTGATCAACAAAGTCCTGGAAAAAAAGCTGGGCAAATGATGAGGATGCGGCTCATTTCCGTGTTACTGGCGGCGGCCTTGGGCGGGCTGTCCGCGGGCCCTAGCCTGGCCGCGCGCGCGCCGGCAAGCCTCGAAGAGGTACGCGCTGAGCGAAACGCCGAAAAACGTTCGCGGCTGGCTCTAGAGTATGCTCACGCCACGCTCGATCGCGCTATCGCGACTTACGCGGAAGGAAAGCAACAAGCCGGCCTCCAATTGCTGCTGGAAATCCAACAGGCGGCGGAACTGAGCCAGGAGTCGCTCAAAGCCACGGGAAAGATTCCGTCCAAGAGTCCGAAGCATTTCAAGCGCGCCGAAATTGAAACGCGAAAACTGCTGCGGGAGCTCGAAGCCGCCGAAAGGCAGGTGGAGTTCGACCACCGCCAGCACGTGCGCGAAGTCTACGATCGCGTGGAAGAGATTAACCGCGAACTGTTGTTGGGCATCATGACCAAGCCCAAGAAATGAGGATGCCCAGGAAGTGAGGATGTTATGAAAAGCCGGGTCGCATTGGCCGCCATGCTTGTCCTCCTGGCGCCGTTCGCCGTCAGCGCGCAGGAGATCGTCGGCGGACAGGAATTCCTTACCGAGCACGAAGTCGACCTGATTCGCGAGGCGCAGGAGCCGAACACGCGCATCGAGACCTACCTGCACTTCGCCTTGCTGCGGCTGGAGCTGATCAAACAGAAGCTCGCGGTCGAGGCTCCCGGACGGTCCGTCGAGATCCACCGCAACCTCGGGGAGTATTCCAAGATCATCGACGCGATCGACATGGTGGTCGATGACGCACTGGTGCGCGAAGCCGACATCGCCAAGGGCATGGAGCTGATCGGAAAACAGGAAGCGGACTTCCTGGCCACGTTGAAAAATATCGAGGAAAAACCCGCCGAGGACCACTGGCGCTATGAATTCGTGCTCGACGACGCCATCGAGATCACCAACGACAGCCTGGAGCTGGCGCAAGGCGATCTGCAAGAGCGGAAGGGCGATGTCGAGGCCGCCGACGCCGGGCAGCGACGGGCCATCGAAGGCACGCAGGCGCCGGAAATCCGGGAAGAGAGGGAAAAGGCCAAGAAGGCCGCCGAAGCCCAGGCCGCCGAGGAAAAGCGCAAGCGCCCGACGCTGCTCAAGCCCGGTGAAAAGAAGGAAGCCAAACCCTAGGCCCGGCCGTTTCCCGCAACCGCCGCGCAGAAATTCCGAGCCGCCGCCATTCGTTTCGGCGTGGCTCAAAACCTCCCCAAACCGCCGTTACGATAAACTGACGAATCGCAAGATCTAGAGAACGCGTGGGGGCGGCGCCCCGCGCGGGTCCATGTGTTTCTTTTTCATGCTGATGGTGTTTTGGGGGCTGCTTCATATCCCCCCGATCGGCAAATTGACCCTGGCGCGCACATCGCGCAACAAGGCGGCCGTTGCGATGGGGCTGTCGTTTCTGGTCACCGGCGTGTGGCACTTTACCAGCCCCGAAACCTTCGACTTCATGATGCCGCCCTACCTGCCGTTTCCGCGGCAGTTGATCTATATCAGCGGCTTCTTCGAAATCCTTGGCGGATTGGGCATCATCCTGCCGAGAACGCGCCGCCTGGCCGGGCTGTGCCTGGCCTTGCTGCTGATTTGCGTCCTGCCCGCCAATATCCACGTCGCCATGAGCGGCGGCCACGTGCCCGGCTTGCCCCAACAGAGCTGGTATTACTGGGTGCGGCTGCCGTTTCAGCTTGTCTTCGTGTTGTGGGCGATGTGGTCCTCGCGCCGCAGTTGGGATTAGCCCTATCTTTCATAGCACCACCTATTAGTGGTTGCATTGAAAAAGAGTTCCTGGTAGGCTGAACTCGAGCGAATCCCATCCCGGAGGCGAACCATGCGAAACAACACGCGGGCCGCCCAGGGGCAGGGTCTCACCACGACAGAAGCGCCGTTCATTGCTGAGGCCCGCTCCCGCGGTCGGCTTTTCATCGAGCAGCCCTTTGAGCTGTACTCTGGGGAGAATCACTCGACCTGGCGCCGCCTCTACTCCCGCATTCACCCGCTCTGGCAGCGCTACGCCAACCCTAACTTCCTGGAAGGTCTCGACCGCTTGGGGCTGCCGCCGGACCGCATCCCGAAACTCGGCGAGATCAACCGCTTCCTTTCGCCTCTGACGGGGTTTGAGGCCCGAGCGGTCAGCGGCTATGTCCCGGCGTTCGTATTCTTCGACAGCCTGCGCAACCGCGCTTTCCCCACCACGATCACCATCCGCCATCCCGGCAAACTCGACTACCTGCCTGAACCCGATATCTTCCACGACTTGGCGGGCCACGTCCCGATGCACACCGACAAGGCGTTCGCCGAGACCCTGGTTCGCTTCGGTGACTGCGCGCACGCGGCCGCGGAACGGGCGGCGGGCGCCCGCGAGACGGACCCGGCTTTGGCACGGCTGTCGAGCATTTTGCGCGCCATGGCCAGATTTTTTTGGTTCACCGTGGAGTTCGGGTTGATGCGTTCGCAGACTCGCGCCAAAAGCGGCGTTTGCGCCTACGGCAGCGGTCTGTTGAGTTCGTACGGCGAATTGGCCCACTCGGTCGAGTCGGAAACGGTCGATCGGCGGCCGCTGCGTCTGGAAGAAGTTATCCAGCGGCCGTTTCGGATTGACAGCTACCAGCCTTTGCTTTATGTGGCGGAATCGTTCGAGCAGATCTACGAGATGGTTGGCGAGCTGGAAAACTGGATGCGCGCGGGCAAGCTGGACGATGTGGCGGCGGGCGAACCTTCCGTGAGCGCCGGCGATCTGCGAAGCTTTCTGTATCCGGCGGGTAACGCCGCGGCAGCCTGACAGGGCGCAGCCGGGCGGCCGGACCTGATCCTGCTCGCCCGGCTCGAGTTTTGCAGCCCGCTTGCCTGCAGAAGTGTTCCGTTTTATGGCAGGGTCTTGTTGAGCCAGTCGACCATTTGCTGCTTGTAGAAATGCAGCTTGGAATCAGGCTCCCAGTGATCCATGCCATGGACTCCGTCCACGGCCATGATCTCGCACGCCACGCCCTTGGCCTTCATCGCTTCGCACATATCCACCGATTGCTGATAGGGCACGGACTTGTCGCCGCTGCCGTGGATGAACAGGAACGGCGGCATGCTCGCGTTGACGAAGGCGATGGGGGACGCGCCGATCAGCTTCGCCACGGTGTCGAACTTCAGCCGGTCCACTTCCAGAAACTGGCGCATGTTTTTCTGCTCGCCACCGTGGTGCGCCGTGAAAGAAACGAAATCGTGAATCCCATAGAAAGACACCACGGCGTTGACCGCGGTACGCGGATCATGACGCGCCGCCACGTAGGAAACCAGATGCCCGCCGGCTGATTCGCCGATGAGCGCCATGCGCGCGAGGTCCACCTTGTACTCAGCCGCGTGTTCCTTGACGAAGCGAATAGCGCGGCGCACGTCGTCAACCGCCGCCGGGAAGGGATGCGCCGGAGCAAGACGGTAGTCGATGCTGAACCAGGTAAAGCCTGCCTTGCTGAGCGGCTCGAAGATGTAGCTGATATAGGTTTGCTTGTCGCCGCCTTCCCAGCCTCCGCCGTGCACCAGAATCGCGGTGCGGAACGGCCCCGGCCCCTCGGGGACGAACGCGTCGAGTTTCAGGCTCACGCCGTCCACTTTTGCGTATTCGATGTCCTTCCGCATCTCGGCGTAGAGGCTAGTAGCAAACAGCAACACACACGCAACACCAAGCCGTCGCATTTTCGCTTTTCTCCCTAATGACGTCGCCGCCGGGGCGGCTGCCGGAGTGACCGGCCTTTCCGCGCGGCGGGTCCCGGAGCGTCCGGTTCATTCTACGATGGCGGGCGGGCAGCCGATACGAGCACCGATACGAGCAGCAGAACCTGCCGCCCCCTCCCCGAGCCCCGCCGGCCCGCCAGTGCCACTAAAACACCCTGTGGTGTAATCTTTACCCGCTGGAAGTACCACAAAAAGTGGCTTATCTTACTGAAAACAGGAGTTCCCCCGAAGTGGTACGGAGTATGCAGGTTAACCGGGTGGAGGTTCCGCATGACACGAACGACCCTATGCGGTTTGCTGCTCGCTGGAGTCCTGCAAGCGCAGACCCAGCCCGCCGCAACCCCTACCCCCAGCCAGCAAGACCAGAACACGCCGATCTACCGGGTTCGCGTAGTGGGCCGCACCACCAAGGCCGTGAACTACCGGCGCAGCGGCATTCCGACTCCCCTCGATTTCCAGGGTACGGTTCTGCTGCCGGACGCCAAAGGATCGGCTTGGGTCAAGGCCAACAAGGGCTCGACCGAGGTCAAGGCAAAATTCAAGAAACTGCCCGCCCCGACCCGTTTCGGCCGCGAGTACCTCACCTACGTTCTTTGGGCGATTACGCCGGAGGGCCGCGCCACGAACCTGGGCGAGATCCAGACCGACAACGACGACGAGAGCAAGCTGAACGTCACCTCGGATCTGCAGGCGTTCGCGATGATCGTGACCGCCGAGCCCTATTTTTCGGTGACGCAGCCGAGCGATGTCGTGGTGATGGAAAACGCGGTCCGCAAAGACACCGTCGGGCAGGTCGAAATGGTTGACGCCAACTACGAGTTGCTGAAGCGGGGCGAATATTCCTACGACACGGCAGCCGCTGCGCAGGCCGACAGCGGCAAGCGCGAGAAGCTGCCGATGCACCGCTACGAAGCGCTGCTGGCCATTTACCAGGCGCAAAACGCGGTGCAGATCGCGCAGTCGCTCGGCGCCGAGCGTTTGGCGACCGAATCGTACGCCAAGGCCTCGCGGCTATTGCTGACGGCGCGGCAATACTACGACAACAAGGGCGACAGCAAGTCGGTGATTCAGACGGCGCGGCAGGCGGCGCAAACCGCTGAAGACGCCCGGCTGATCACCATCGCGAAGCTGGAGCAGGAAACGGCGGCTGAAGCCCGGGCCGCTGGCACGCAGCCGGTCGCGTCAGTCACGCAATAACGAAGGAAATTGTGTAGGCCCCTTTCGGGGCTGGATGCGAGGGAGCGTCCCCAACGGGGAACTCCCTCGTTTTTTTGTGCCCGATCGGAAATCGTTCAGCCGGCGGTCAGGTTTCAGCTCAAACGCCGCCGGCCGGTTAAAGGGGAAACCGCCCATAGCCGCGCTGGCGATGGTTGCGGTTGGGATCGGGTCCCGGACCAGCGTCGCGCATCGGCCCTCGCAGCGGGTCCTGGAAGGTGACCTCGGTTTCGGTGAACTCCAAATCGCGGTCGAGCACCATGTCGAGCTGGGTGCCCTTT
>JBBDWJ010000177.1:0-3484 GCA_040902925.1 Bryobacterales bacterium
GGCGACCCGCACCAACTCTGTTGGATTGCGCACGCGGCCCCAAGACAGGTCGGTGACGTGGAGCAGGCCGTCGATTCCTCCCAGGTCGATGAACGCGCCGTAGTTGGTGACATTCTTGACCGTCCCGGTGACGATCGCGCCTTCGGTCAGACCGGCCAGAGTCTGCTGGCGGCGCTCTTGCAGCTCTTCTTCCAGCAGTGCCCGCCGCGAAACAACGACATTGCCGCGGCTGCGGCTCAGCTTGACGATCCGGACCGGAATGTCCTGGCCCACCAGAGCATCGAGATCGGGCACTGGCCGCACATCGGCCTGCGAGCCAGGCAGGAACGCCGGAACGCCGATGTCGGCCGTCAAGCCGCCCTTGACCCGTTCCAGGACCTTGGCGGTCAGCACGGCCTTTTCGCGGAACGCTTCTTCGATCAGCTCCCAGATGCGCGACTGATGCGCCTTGAGGAAAGACAGTACCGCGTAGTCGCCCGGCCCGCCCAGGCTCTCGATGGTGACTTCGATATCCTGCCCCGGCGACACTTCGATCATGCCCGCCGCGCGCAATTCGGCAAGCGGCACAATCCCCTCGGTCTTGCCGCCGTAGTGGACGATGACGTTTTCGCCTTCAATACTTACAATTTGGCCCTGGCACAGATCGCCCGCGCGCATCGCCGGCTCGCTGTAGTCGGCCATGAACTCGTCGTAGGGGACTTCGACCTCCGCGGCTTCGGTACCCGGCACGGGCTCCAGCGGGATGCCGGGGACAGCGCCGGAGGGCTCTCCGGGGATGGCTTCCGCACGCTGGACTGGCGCCGCCGAGGCCACGATAACGGGCTCGGGTTGGACTGCCCCGGCGCCGAAAACAGGGGAGGCCGATCCCTTCGGCTCGGCCACAGCCGCCTCGAGTACGATTGGCTCGGGTACCGCGGGCTCGGGTGCAACGGAGTCGTTTACAACGGGCTCGGCCACAGGCAGCTCGAGCGCACCCGACTCGGCCGAAACGGGCTTCGCCGTTGCTTCGGGCTTCGTGGCTTCGGGCTTCGCCGTGGCTTCGGGAGCCTCGACTACTGCTGCTGGTACTGCCGCTGGTTTTGCCTCGGCGGCGGGAGGCTCAACGCGGCTCTCAACCGGCTTTATGCGTTTCGGCGGCGCCGCGGGCGCTCCTTTGGGAGCCGGCGCCAGTTGAAAAACTTCACTCTTGTCTGGAAGTGCGGGTCGTCCCGTCACCGTCGCGGCAGGTTGGCGGGAAAGACCTTCCGTAGGCTCGCTAACGGAGGTTGGCTGCGAATTTCCCAGCGACTTTGCGGGCTCAGCGATCGGTCCGGCGGGGCCGTTGGAAAGCCCTTTCTCTGGACTGCCGTGATCGGAGTGAAAAGGTTGCTGAGCTGAGGAACCGGTGCGCTCCAGTAGATTGTCAACCCGAGCGGCCTGTGGTTCCGTACTCATTGAATCACTCCTTATGAGGCGATCAACAAAAAGGCCTCAAAAAGCGCGTCCAGCCCACGGCTCGCCCTGCGCCACCCAAGTTCCGCATGTAAAAACTAACCCGTGCGCAGGCGAGACTGCGCTGACCCGATCACACAAGAGGCCTTGCCTCTTAAAAAACCCCTGCTGCGTAACGCGCTCCCTCCGTCGAGAGGAACGCTGACCCTTGAAATCCTAGTGCGCTCAATATAGCCCACCAGATCGGTCATGTCAATGACTGACGCGCTGCACTATTGCAACGTTTTAGCGGTAGAAAGTCCCCTTGTTACCAAGGGGTTAGAACCGCTCAAGCGGCTTCCGACGCAGGCCTGATAATGGTCTGCTCGCGCACGCTCTCGCGATAACCGCGCAACAGACCGACGGCGGTCGCGACCACCAAGGGTCCCAACACCACGCCCAATAATCCGAACGCGCTAAACCCGCCCAACACACTGATAAACACCAGCAAGCCGTGGAGCTGAGAACGGTCGGCGATCATGATCGGCCTAAGCACGTTGTCGGCGCCGCTCACCAACACAAACCCTAGCACCAAAAGCGTAATACCGCGACCCGTGCTGCCCGAAAGAATCAGACCGAAGCCCGCGGGGCCCCATACCAGCCACGGGCCGATAAGCGGCAGGAAAGCCAGCAGCGCCATCGTGACGCCCCACAGCACTGGCGCGCGTATGCCAAGCGCCCAGAACAGCAGTCCGCCGAGCACACCTTGCGTGACGGCCACTGCCAAGCCGCTCGAAATCGTCACCGAGATCAGCTCGTTTACCTCCGACATCATGCGCTGCTGATGATCGCCTCCGAGCGGCGAGACATCGCCCAGGAAACGAACCAGGTCCGGCCCGTCTCGAAAGAGATAGAACAAGGCCAAAATCACGACGAACAGATCAAAGAGAAATTCGAAAACGTTGCTGGCAATCAGAGCGGACATAGCCCCGACCTGGCCGCCGAGGTTTTCGGTGAGGCGGGCGAAGAGCTCTTCAAATGATCCGAGGCTGATCGGCAGCGACAGCAGTGTCGGCTCGAGCCAACCCTTTGCGCGAAACAGAAATTCTTCGGACGGAACCGCCCGCAGCGTGGCGATGGACTCGCTGACGAACACCGGGATCAGCCAGGCGGCAGGGCCGACGAGCAAAACAGTAACCGTGGCGGCGCTGCAAAACGCGGCCAGATTGCGGCGTTTTACGCCGCGCGAGATCTTGCCGTGCAGCGGGGAAAAGAAAATGGCGAGAATAGCGGCCCACGTGAGCGGAACCAAGAACGCCTGTAGAACCCGGTACAGAAAGTATGCAACCAGCGCAGCCAGAGCCCACGCGACAACTTGCTGGAAGCTCTGCGTGCTCATGCTGCGAACCACGGTGATACGAGTATAGCTTGGGTACAGCCCGCCGCTGTTTCGCGAATGCCTTCACGGACGCGGGGAGTTCAGCGGCTCGTTGGTTTGCTGATTCACCGCCCTATTCTTGGGGAGCAAAGCACACGCGTCGCGCGAACTTCCAGCGATGCGGCGATGGCGCGGCCAGCGATCGTTCGGGACCGTTGCGCGACTCGTGGAAAGCCGCGGCAGTCTGCGGGTACGCTGCTAGACGCGTGCGCTTGCTGGAAGCAGCCTCAGGGCCGATCGCCGCGGCTCACGCGGCGTCCCTGGCGATCGGATGAATTGCTTTCGCCAGCCTGCGGCTCCATCTGGAGGGCGACTCGAGAGCGGTTTCGTACCACGGCCACGGCGATGTTCTTTTCGGGGTCGGCAGAGCGAATGGCCTCGCGAATATGGCCGGAGTCGCGCACCGGCCGCCCGGCCACTTCCACAATAGCGTCGCCGGCCTTCAACCCGGCCCGCGAGGCCGGCGAATCCTGCTCGACCGACCGCACCAGCACGCCTTCTTTGACGCCGAAGTGTTCGGCCAGTTGTCCCTCAAGCGGCTCGATCTCCACGCCGAGCAAACGGCTCTGCATCACCATGCGGGGTTTGGGAATATCGAAATCAAACTGCCGGAAGCGGATGTTGGGAATGCGGATC
>JBBDWJ010000177.1:3494-27337 GCA_040902925.1 Bryobacterales bacterium
CAAGGCTCGGCGCCGCAGTTGAATAACACTTTTGGGGCGGGGACTTTGAGCTCGCCGACCTCGATGTTGAGATTGATCTCCGAGCCGTTTCGGAACACGCCGACCTCGACTTCCCTTCCGACCGGCGTCTCGCGAACGAGCCGCACCAACTGCTCCTGACCTTCGACACGCTGGCCGCTATAGCGAATGATCACATCGCGTTTACGCAGCCCGGCATCGCCGGCGGGGCTGCCGGACGCGACGCTCATGATCTCCACTCCGTAGGGTTCCTTCATGCCCAGCTCGCGGGCGCGCTCGTCGCTGACTTCAATCAAGTGGACACCGAGGTAGCTTTGGCTGGCTTGGGGGGCGAACAGCAGCCCCGGAGCCTGCACCAGGCGGGCGATAAAAGGTGGCGTAGGCGGTGGCGGTGGCACCGGAGGGGCCGGAGCAACCCGCGGCGCGGGCGCCGCTGCGGGAATCTGCGGCGTCAGTGGCACGGGTGGCGGCGCGGGCGCCGCTTGGGCCGAGGCAACAAGTGGCGGCGGAGGCGCCGGCGGGACGGGCGGCAGCGGCTGCCCCTTCGCGCCACTCGACGCGGCAAGCCCAACAACGATAACCGGCAAGATCAAGCTACGCATATTCCAAACCTCCGTGCCCCTAACCCGACGTGCCCCTAACGCGAGCCGTGCCTCTAAACCAACCCTTGCACTCTATGGGCGGCGCTGAATCTGAATGCGGCCGTTGGTGTTGCGAATTCGCAGCACCGGGCCGCCCCCGTTGATCTCTCCCTCGGCGACGACGCGCCCCGGCCCGAATTCTCCTTCGCTGCGCTGCACCGTGATGGAGTCGAATTCGGACTGAATGCGGTTCGAGCCGCTGGCGAAGTCGATCACCGCATCGACTCGCACGGCCAACGTCGCCGGCAGCCAAACGATGATCGTGCCAGCCGTCGTTTCCAGCAACGAATCGCCGAGCGGACTGCCGGCGACAAAATAGGCGCGAATCGGACCCGCCGCACTCGTGGCGATGACACGGCCGCCGACGTTGTTGAGCTCGATGCCCCCGCCCGCGGTTTCGGCGCGCACGCCACGCGGCGCGCTATCGACTTGAATCGAGCCGCCGGCTGTTTCGGCGTCGACAGCGCCGGCAACCTGGCCCACGTGAATGGATCCGCCCGAAGTCGCCGCGATCAGGTCTCCACCAACTTTTTCCGCGCGAATGCTGCCGCCCGCGGTTTCAGCGCGCAGATCACCGCGCACCTCGCGAGCCTGAATGCCGCCACCGCTGGTTCTCAACTCCGCCGCCGCGCCGGCGCTGTCCACAAGAATCGAGCCACCGGCCGTCTCACAGTGGAGTGGGCCACCCACGCGCCCGATCTGGATCGAGCCGCCCGCGGTCGCCGCCTGAACCTCGCCGCCAATGTCGTCGACCTGGATCGAGCCGCCGGCTGTCTCGGCCATCACGCCGCCAGAAAGGTTCCGGATATCCAACGATCCTCCGCGCGTATCGAGCTCGATTCGGCGAGTGTTGCGCGGCGCAGTGATGTCCATTTCCGCGCTGAACGCGCAACGCCGGCAATCGGGGTCCTGGAGATCGAGCACGGCGGCGATGCCCTGCCGTTCGACGCGCAAGCGCGCCCTTTCGAGCAACTGCAAGGCTTCCCGCTCATTGGATGCCTTGATCTTTTTCCGGACGCGATAGCGCACTTGGCGGACATCCTCGCCATGCACGCGGATCGGTCCCGTCGAGGTGATCCGCACTTCGGCGCCGGCAGGCAACTCGCCTTCGATCACTTGCACCCAAAACCCGCCCTGCCGTTCGACCGGGCCCGCGGTCTGCGCCGGGGCGAGCGCGGCCACCGTCAGCAGGGCAATAAAGCTCAATAGCAATGGCATGATATTTCTTCTCGACTGTTTGGTTGGGGAAGAACCGCCGCGGCGGCCTCCAGCCTGCCTCCTCAAAACCGATTCACCGAAGCATTCAATTCCTGCAAGGTGCGCTGCATGCGCAGCCGGACGTAGTTGTTCTGCTCGTGCTCGACAAGAGTCTGCAGCACTCCCACTAGCTCGCGGTCGGGTTTCTCCGTCAATAACTCGATCGCTTGCACGCGCATGCCGGGATTCGTGTCCTGCTGCAGAATGCGCACCAGGCCTTGGCGCACTTCCGGCTCATTGTGGTGCGGCTTGAGCGCTTCCAGCGCCTTCAAACGCAGGCCCGGGTTGCCGTCTTCGACCATCGTGGCCAGCAACATCTTCTGCACATCCTGGTCGGAGGCGCGCGGCGTCAGCGCATCGAGGCTTTCGAGGCGGACGCCGGAGTTCGGATACTCCTTGACCGTCGCAATCAGCAAGCTGCGAATCGTAGGATCCTGCGAAGAACCGCGGATCGTGCGGCGCGTCACTTCCTCGAGTACGATCTCGATATTGCCGCTCTGCGGGTCCACTTCGACCGACTGAATGTCGCGTAGCGAGCCCGCCGAGCCGATCAGCGACGCTTCCGCCAGCGGCTGGCCCGGCGATCCTGCTCTTTCGAAGGCGGGCAATCGCTTGATGTTGCGCCCGGCATAGAAGCCCACAACCAGCAACGCCAGCGCCGCCGTCGGCAACCAGGCCACGCGCAGCGACCCCAGCGAAGCAGGGAGCGCGCCCAGCCAGCCGGCGAAGTCCCAGCTCGGACGCCGGTTTTCGAGCCGGTAGACCGAGCGCATCAGGTCATGACGGCATTCCGCCAGCAGCGCCGGCGATTCGCGGCGCGGCCGCTCGCTCAGCTCCAGCAGAAAACGCCGCTCGCTTTCGACCGCGCGCGTAAGCTCCGGGCTCGATTCGAGCTCGGCCTCGAAAATTTCGCGCTCGGCGTCGTCGAGCTCGTTGTAGAGATACAGACTGATTCTGTCCCTGAGGTCGTCTTTCATCGGGTGACATCCTCCGAGATTTCGCGCATCTTGCGGGCGAGAGCGCTCACGAAGCGCTGCTCGGTTTCCAGTTCATGCCGGCAGTTCACGCACCCCGCGAGGTGGGCGTCGAGGCGGCGCCGCTCGGGCGCGCTCATCTCGTTGTAGAGGTAGCTGCCGAGGCGTTCCCGGGCTTGTTCGCAATTCATTGCCGGACCTCCTCGATCATTGCCGTACCTCTTCGAGCGCCGCGCGCAGTTTGCGAGTGCCCCGGAAGAGGCAGTTCTTGGCGGCCTCCTCGCTGATCGAAAGCATTTCGCCGATCACGCGCAGCCGCAGCCCCTCGTAGTGCTTCATCTCAAACACGAGACGTTCCTTAGGCGAAAGCTGCTCGAGAGCCAGTTGGAGCCGACGCGACACGTCGCGAGCGGCGAAAACACGCTCCGGGTCGCTCTCGGGCCTGTCGGCGGCGGTAGTGTGCAGCGGCCCTGCCGCCGCTCCGTCGCCGTCTTCCTCGAGCGCCTGCTCCTTGCGCACGCTCTTGCGCCGCAAATGGTCGAGACAGACGTTCGTCGCGATGCGATAGAGCCAGGTGTGAAAACTGCACTGGTGGCGAAAGCTGTGCAAGCTGCGGTAAACCCGCAAAAACACTTCCTGGTAGGCATCGCGAGCATCATCTTCGGAGCGCAGCAGGTTCATCGCCACCCGGAGCACACTCCGGTCGTACAGCCTGACGAGCTGTTCAAAGGCGTCGTGGTCCTGTTCCTGGGCCGCCCGGATCAGAACCGACTCGCCAATGTGGGCCTCCCCGGGCTGGCCCGCCACGCTGATCGCTTCCACCTCCGCTACCTGCATTAAGCTTAGACGGCGGAAACCGAAGAAGGTGAGATGGAGCGGCTAGAGCGCCCGCAGTTTTCTCCGCTCTTCGAGGGTTATCGCTTGATCGCGGGACTGGCTTGCGACGCCCGCGGAGTCAGATGGGTTAATCGAGGTTGTAGGGGCTGGCTGTAGAGCTAGGCTAAACTCGAAGGCAACAACACCGATCTGGTGAACGGCCCCGGAGGCGTCACAGATACCGAACCTGAGAGTCCGCCGTAGTCGTTCTCTATCAATGATTTGAGTGCTCTCCTGACATTTCCCAGTTGCAACAACTCGACGTTCAGCGTCGGATAGAGGATCTCCGTCAGGGAGGTCGAAGATTTCCGCCGACGTCAATCCCCTGAGTTCGTCAAGTGTGCCGTCTGCGAGAATCTCGAATTGGCGGTTGCACCAAACAACGCGGCTGTCTCTGTCTTTGACGACGATCGGGAATGGAAATGCCTGTAGAAAAGCTCCTGCGACTGATTGGTCGGTCACAAGAGAGGCCAAAGCCGACACAAGATCGCCGGTCTCGGGACCTTGGAGACTCCGTGGACGTGAGGTCGGTGTGGTGGGGCGCTCTGGGCTGCGAACCCCGCGCTCAAGCTCTCTTGCGATCGCCTCCAAGCTGATTGCTTGCATGGAAGTCCGGCGCTCGAACGCTGCGGTTCTGAGTCGCTCATGAAGCTCAGGGGGTAAACGGACAACAGTGGCTTTCATGATTGCTTGACATCTTGATAGCATGATGCCAATAATGATCTATTACCAAGCTAGCATGATAGCACGTACAGACTGGCCAACCTGAGATTCAGCAAGGCCGACTTGATCGTTTTCTGAATGAGTAGCGACCAATACAATGTTCGCTTTTTGTTCGCCTTTTTGTTAAGGTAAAACTAGTCAGACTCGCCCGAAAGAAAGTGGTTGCTCAATCAACTCGACTGTCCCCGTGGAGTTGCCGACCAACGCCACCAAGGAGCATAATGTCGGCAACCCGGCGCGTCCTGGCAAGGAGGTCGCATATGCCTATCGCGAAGCCCGCCATTTTGCCCGATCACATTCTTAGTGCTGTCCTAACGCTGGCCAAGAGGGCACGGGAAGCAGAAGCTTCGGCCCGGAAAAGGCTCGCCTTTCGCAGCCACGACTTTCAGTTACAGGAAATCTTCAGCGATTTGCAGAAGACAGGCAAGTATCCGATACTGGACGCGTTTGTATTCTCCGACAGTGGTCCCGAGCGCTACAGCCCGGCACTCAACGAGTCAGTTTCCAAGCTCCAGTTGTCGGGCCTAATCGGTCGCGAAAACCCCGACTACGAGGTTGTGTTTCTGCGACCAGCTGCGGACCGCTTCTTTGACGAAGTGCTTAGTTCACGATTTTCCAACGACCTTGACCAATTGGGTCAAATCGCCAACGAGTTTCTGCAGAGAGTTGAAATAATTGATAATGTGGGTTAGAATACAAATCAAGCATTCGCAATGGCTGCCCCTACAGTGCCGGTCACACTACAGGAGCGTGTTAATACGTTCGTAGAGTGGCTATTCGACGACTATAAGGCAACTACACCAAAAGGGCCGAAGGTCTTCAACGACGCACTCCTCGGCAACCTCCTTTTTGCGCAGCATGAAGTTGCAGTCATCGACTGTCCACTTCTTCAGCGGCTAAGGAGGATCAAGCAAACGGGGTTGGTTTACTACGTCTTTCCCTCGGCGACACACAGCCGATTCGAACACTCGCTTGGCGCCGCCGCTCTGGCTGAACGCTGCTTCGATGCGATCCAAGAACGGGCTGCCGTCGAGGGTAACGGCATTTCAGTCGATCCTGACCGTCACAAGGGCGACTTAGCTCATCTGAGAATGGCCGCGCTGCTCCACGACGTGGGCCACGGCCTCTGCTCGCATGCCTCGGAACAGATTTATGAGTTGCTTTCTGATCTCAAAGAATTCAAGAACATACCGCAATACGCGACAAACGCTCCGGGAGAAATACTTTCGTACTTGATAGTTCTGTCCCCAACGTTCCAGAACTGGTTCAACGAACACGTGGTCAGGGATTGCCACGCCAACTTGGACCTGGATAGGATCTCCAAGCTCATCCTGGGTAAGCACGATGACCCTGACAAGTACTTCCTCGCCAACATCATTAGCAGCGCTTATGACTGTGACAAGCTTGACTACATTGCCAGGGATAGCTACTACTGCGGCTTGGCGTTAACGGTTGACTTGCCGAGGTTCTACAGCATGATCTCGATCGCGAAGTACAAGGGCTACCGAGTGCTCGTACTTCGAAACTATGTACCGCTCGAACAAATCCTGTTCAGCAAGATGACGTTGTTCGGGTCGGTCTATCATCACCAGAAGGTCAAATGCCTGGATTCTATGCTTCGGTCGATGATAGGGCACATCGTTGAGAATCCTGATCAGGCTAGTCTCCCAGCGCGTGGTGTCAACGTTTCGTTCGCAGACCCAGTTCAGTATCTCTACGTGACGGACGACGAGTTCTTCTGTCAGCCTGCCGGTTTTGGTGACGATTATGTAAGGAGCATGCTCAATCGCTTTCGCCATCGCAATCTGTTTGTGCGATGCCTAGAGATATCACGAAGAACCGTCAAGAACTGGGACGGTTACGGACGGCAAACACTTAATGATTTAGCAAAGCTGCCCAACGAGTTATCCGGCGTGGAGGATGAGATTCATAAGTGCCTCCCGGCCGCCTTCCGCGGAAAATGCAACAAACACGACATTCGGCTCAGCATACCGGGACTTCCTGGGATCAAGACTGGCAATGCGTTGATTCAAACATCAAAGGATTCGGAGATTGAGAACATCGAGCAGTACTTCCCTTTGGAACAATGGACCGATGCGTATGCCCACAACAAGTGGAGGAGTTTCTTGTACGCACCACGGGAAATCGCCAAGGCGGTGAGAGATGCCGCCGTGTCAGTTCTCAAGGACCTATGCAAGATGGAACTAGATGTGGAAAAGTCCAACCAGACCTGCCACCTGTAGTACGTCTCGATTGCTTTCTTGAGTTGCGACAATTGGGTGGTCTGGACAGATCCTGAACGGAATCTGTTGAGAACTGGCAGTAGTGCCGCTACTCCCTTCGTCCGCCCGGCGGGCCCATGGTCGCCCAAGGGCTCTCCGCCTGGTAGGCCCATGAGGATGGTCGAATTTTCGGTTTGCGCTGCCGAAGGGAAGCTCCTGTACAATGGGGGTGGAAATCTGTTTGTTGAGAGGCGCACATGGCAACCCAGGAAACTTCCAATTCCGCTTCCAACTCCGTGAACCGGAGGGACTTCGTTAAGACCGCAGGCGTAGCGACGGCGGCGGCCGCCTCGATTCTGAGCGCTCCCGCCATCCACAAGGCCAAGGCCCAAAGCCGGGCAGTCAAGTACGGCTTCATCGGGCCCGGCAGCCGCGGCTACCGGCTGCTCGAACGCCACCTGGTGAACATCGACGCCGGGACCTGCGTCGGGCTGTGCGACATCTACGAGCCGAATCTCAATCGCGCCGTGGAGCTGTTCGGCGGCAAGCCGACTCCTTACACCGACTACCGCAAGATGCTCGAGAATCCCGAAGTGGAAGCGGTGTTCATCACCGTTCCGCTTTACATGCACTACCCGATCATGAAAGACGCTCTGGAAGCGGGTAAGCATGTCTTTTGCGAAAAGTCGCTGGTGTTCACGCCGGCGGAAGTACACGGCTTGCGCGCGCTGCATGAAGCGCATCCGAACCAGGTCATCCAGGTCGGGCTGCAGCGCCGCTACAGCTCCTTCTATCAGACTGCCAAGCAGATGATCGACTCGGGCGCGATCGGAAAAGTCACGCACATCTTCGCGCAGTGGCACCGCAACACCAACTGGCGCCGCAATGTGTCGGACCCCTCAATGGAAGACCAGATCAACTGGCGTCTCTATCGCAAGTATTCGGGCGGTTTGTCGGCCGAGCTGATGTCGCATCAAGTCGACGTCGCCGATTGGTTCCTCGGCGCGACTCCGAAATCGGTGATGGGCGTAGGCGGCACCGACTACTGGAAGGACGGGCGCGACATCTACGACAACATCCAGCTCTGTTTCGAGTACCCCGGCGGCGAAAAGCTTCTCTATAGCGCCATCAGTACCAACCGCCACATCATGGGCCGCCGCATTCCGGGCGACGGCTGCCGCGAAGTGATCATGGGCACCGACGGCTCCATCGAGATCACTTTGATTCCCTACGGCGAAGGCATGTGGTTCGTCGACAAAATGAAAGAAAAGTTCGGCGAGGACACGGGAGAGAAAAAGGAACAGTGGGTGGCCGGCGCGACTGTCGCCGATACGCTTGGGCAAGGCGAGGGACTGCCGCTGATTCCCGGCATCAAAGATCTCAACTCGCCCGACGTCGGCTTCATCGAGAAGGAAGTCGAGATGGCCAAGCGCTGGCTCTACGGCAAGGGCATCATGTCGCCGGCCGAAGACAAAGACCCCGAGTACAAGGAGCTCGAGAGCTTTCTCATCGACGTGCGCGACGGCGGCAAGCCGAAAGCGGATCTCGAAGTCGGTTTGCAGGACTCGATCGCGGTCATGCTCTCCAACATGTGCATGGACGAGCAGCGCAAGATCCACTTCAGTGAGATCGAGGCGATGGGCAAGGAAGGCGTCGAGATGACTCAGGCGGCGGGGAAGGCCAGAGCCGACGACTAAGGTTTTTCAAAGCTGCTGATGCTCAGCAGAAAGGGCCGAGAGCCAGACAAGGCTTTCGGCCCTTTTCCTTTTGTAGCGGCCGGTTTCGGCCGCTGGCGCTTGCACCAGGAGTTCGGATTAGTCCCAATGAACGACGCGCCGCTCGCGGTCGTCGCGGAACTCTCCGGTGGCAATGAAGATGAGATCGTAGATGACGCCGATGCCGAGGAACGCGAACGTGAACAGCCAGATCAGGCCGGTGCCGATTTTTCCGACATAGAAGCGGTGCGCGCCCAGCCAGCCCAAAAAGACGCAAAGCAGCAACGCCGTGAGCCGGTTGCGGTCCGACGGATTCACGACCGGCGTTGGAATCCGCGGGGCTTCGCTTGAACCCACCTCCCAGCCGCAGGCGTGGCAGAAACGATCCGTGGCGCTCATCACACCGCCGCAGCGCGCGCAGTAGACGATCGACGCGGCTGCCTCGGACTCGGGCGCTCGGGCCGTGATCTCCTCGGCAGCCGGTTCCGGGGCAGTACTGGTTTCGGACATTTCTTCGGACATGCTGTTCGTCCCTGCTCTAATGTACGAAATTCGGGGAGTGTTGTTCCGCGGGGCTTCAGCGTCGAAGCCGGCGGCCTGACGGGATTCCCTGGGCATTTGGGGCGCCGGTTATTTTCGTGCGGGGAGACGGCGGGAAGCAAGCGGGCTATAGCACCCGGAAGTGAATCTCTAGAACGGCGCGGAATGCCACCGGCTGCTTGCCGCGGTGGGCGGGCTTGAAGACCCATTGGCGAACGGCTTCGACGGCTTTTTCATCCAGCCCCAGGCCGAGGCTTTTCAGCAGGCGGAAGCTGCCGGCGCGTCCATCGGGCAGGATGATCGCTTGCAGCGAAACCGTGCCTTCGTGGCGTGCGATGCGGGCTTCTTCGGTGTAATCCGGCTCGGCTCGTTGTTCGAGCTCGGGAGGCTGAATTCCCGGTCCGGGTTCGACGACATCCGCAGCGGGAGGCGACGCCGAGCCGGTCATTTCCTCTACGCGCGCGGCACGCTGTTGACGGCAGCGTTCCAACATGGCCGTGGCCTCTTCGGAGCGGTGCAGCTTGTAGAGAAGCCGCCCATAATGCTCGAGGGTTTCGAGTGTATGAACGTCGTTCGGTCCCAGCGCCTGTTCCCGGATCTTCAACGCGTATTGGTAGTAAACCTCGGCCTTGCTGTTTTGGGCCTGGTTTTCGTACAGAACGGCCAGATTGTTGATGCTATCGCCTACTTCGGCGTGTTCCTTGCCGAACGCCTTAACCCGCATGGCGAAGGCCTTGCGGTAGTACTCCCCGGCGAGGTCGTATTTACGGCGGGCGTGATAGTAGCGGCCCACTTCATTGAAGTAGCGGGCCAAATCGGGGCTCTGGTCGCCGTAGGCCGCTTCGGCTTGCGTAAGCGCCTGGCGGTAGAGATCCTCGGGTTTGGCTAGGTCGCCCTGGGCGCGGTAGAGGCGAGCCAGGCGCACCAGCACCTGCGGTTTGCGGGGGTCGGCGGGGCCGAAGCCCTGCGCCTGTTGCAGAGCGCTCTGGTAGCGCAGCTCGGCGGCTTCATAGTCCTGGGCCGCCAGGGCCTGATCGCCGGCGGACAGGGCCTGTTCCCACGGCCCGTCCTGAGGCAGGCACACGGGTCCCCCGAGAGCGAACACTACCGCCGCCGCCCCCAACAGGCGGATACGAAACCCTAAGGCTTTCATGAGCTTCCGAGACCGAGACTACAACCCCGAAGTATAGTCAAGTCTACCAGGTAGCTGCGTCAGGACAAACCCGGGAACGCACCCTCGACCGATCTGCCGGTTTCCTTAGTCGGGCAAGGGGCGGAAACTCACATTTTGGACGCCGTTAGGCTCTAGCCAGGCCGCCGCCGGCGGGGTGAGATGGACGCCGCCGGACCTCGCGAGCTCTACTTTCGGCAGTGGTAGACAAACGCCGGCGGCAGGTTCCGCCACACGATTTCCGACCGCCTCACGTCCCGAAACGTGGATTCCAGCAGGCTGCGAAACCGGCGCGCGCTGGGAAGAAGCAAGCCCTGCAAGTAGGCGAACGTGGCGAAAGTGCCGCCGTGGCGCAGGCTGGCCGCGGCAGCGATCAGGATGCGCTGCTGGAGGTCCGGTTCAAACACCGCCCACGGCAGGCCGCTCAGAATGCAATCAGCCGGCCCGCGGCCTCGCTGCTCGAGAATCTGCGGCAGGGTTTCCACAGACCCGTGAACCAGATCGAGATCGGGAAATCGTTTTTGAAGAATGCCGACGAAGGTGTCGCTTTGCTCGATGGCAATCAGTTGGGATCTGGACCTGAGCCGGAGCCGAATGGCCTCGGTAAACGATCCCGTGCCGGGGCCGAACTCGACGACCAGGGAAGGGGCTTCGTCCTCGATCGCGGTCAGCATCAGGTTGGCGAGGTCCTTCGAACTTGGGGCGACGGCGCCAACCTTGGTTGGCGATCGGAGGAACTCGGCGAGAAACTCTCGTTTCGACGGCACGATTTATATGCAGCCCGCGATCTTCAGGCCCGGCGTTCAACACGAACCGGCTTTCGTTGTGCCGATGGGAAGCCAAAATCGGACCGCTCTATTATGGATCAAGATGAATCGGCGTGGGACTGACTCAACGCGGGTTTGGCTCACCCCGGGCGCGAACGCCCCGAGGGTGCATTTCCCGAGAATTCCAAGTCACGGAACAGCATGACGACCTATAACAACGCGGCTCTGTTACGTGCTGTGAACAACGGCGGCCAGCGGACAGCTAGCGGCGCGTGCCTTCCACGTCGAACCGGATCTGGAAAAGGGTCTTACCGGCGGTCACGTAGAGCGTCTTCCAGTCCGGACCGCCGAAGGCGCAGTTGGTGACCGTGTCCTCCGGAATGGGAACGAACTCCTTCAATTGGCCGTCGGGCGAGAACACGTGAATGCCGCAGCGGGTGTCGAGCGTCTCGCTCGTCCCTCTCAGATTGTGGAGTCCGGCGGCGACGTAGATGTTCCCTTGGCTGTCGATGGTCATGCCGTCGCCGCTGCGGCCGGGATAGAAGTCGTGGAAAACCCGCATGTTGGTGACGGATCCATCGGGCTGCAAATCGTAGGCGCGGATCATACGCGCACGGCCCTCGTCAGGATGGGCTTCGATGAGATAGAGGATTTTGTCGTCGGGTGAGATCACGATGCCGTTCGGCTTTTGGATGTCGGGCTCGGTCAGAATGCGGTGCAGCGAACCGTCCGGGTCCACGCGGTACACGGCATTGACCGCGGTCTGATCGGGGTCGGGCGTCGCGCGCGGGCGGTCGGTGAAGTAGACGCGGCCCTGGCCGTCGAACGTCACGTCGTTGGGTTGATTGAGCCGCTTGCCTTCGAAGCTGTCGGCGAGAATCTCGACCTTGCCGGTGGCGAGGTCCGTGCGCGTCACGCGCGGCTGGTTCACCTCTTCGTCGCTCCCTTCACAAGCCAGCAGGCGGCCTTCGGCGTCAACCACGAGACCATTGGCGCGATTGCTGGGCTCCCGGAAGATGGTGCGCACGCCGCCGGGCGAGAGCTTGAGAATCCGCGAGTCCGTCGTATCGGTGAAATACACGTTGCCGTCGTTGTCGACAGTCGGGCCTTCGGTAAAAGCGACGCTTGTCGCCACCTCCACGGCTCGGGCCGGCGCCGCGGCCGCCTCGCTGCTCTTGTCGGCCGCCGCAGGCGGAGCCGAGACGCAGCCTGTGGTCCACAACAACCCTGCCGCCCAAAACAGTAATGCTAAGATGTTGATCCCGATCGTCTGACGCACGCCTTCCTCCTGAAGCCCGCGATTTCGCGGCATTGCCAAAAAGTGGCTCCAGTATACTCGGAAGGCTGCGCCGCCGGTCAGGCCGGGAGCATTTTCGGGGCCGCTGACGCCAAAAGGCCAGAGACCTGAACTCCCGCGATTTGGCAAACCGCATTGTTTACGCTCGCGGACCGCGCCGCGAGAGAGGATCCCGAAAGAACAACGTCAACCGTCATGGGAAAGCAGCAATCATCCAAAAACCCGCTCGTCGCCGTGGTTATGGGAAGCGCATCCGACTGGGACACCATGAAGGCCGCTTCCGAAACGCTCGAAAACTTTGGCGTTTCCCACGAGTGCAAGGTCATGTCGGCTCACCGCACTCCGGCACTGACCATCGAGTACACGTCCGCGGCCGAAGAACGCGGCTTCAAGGTTTTCATCGCCGGGGCCGGGGGCGCGGCGCATTTAGCGGGAGTGATCGCGGCCCACACGCTGCTGCCGGTGCTGGGCGTGCCCATGCCGAGCGCGATTCAGGGCATAGATTCATTGCTCTCGACTGTGCAGATGCCAGCAGGCATTCCCGTAGGAACTCTGGCCATCGGCAAAGCTGGCGCGAAAAATGCGGCCCTGCTGGCCATTGCGATTCTGGCGCTGAGCGACCCCGCGCTTCGCGCCAAACTTCAGAAGTTTCGCGAAGAGCAGGCGGAAAAAGTGTTGCAGGCCAAGCTGCCGTGAAACTGCGGGACGTAACTCAGGCCGGCGGCAGCGAGCAGACCTGATCGTAAGGATGGCGCTGTGTGATCGCGCCGCCATGCAGGAAAACTTCGAGCGCCTGCTCGTAGAGATTGCTGGGGATGGCAAGCTCGCCGTCCCAAGTCCCCATTTGCTGGTAGCGCCCGATGGTGGCTGTCAGGGCCTCGCGGCTGATTCCCGGAAAAAACGAGGCCTCACGGCCGGCGATCTCCTCCGCCGGAGCCCTGTGAGCCCAATACCGGGACTTGCGGTAAGCGCGAACGAACGATCGGGCGGTCTTGGTCTCCAAAAACGTCTTGGTCGCTAGCAAACTGCTGAACGCGACCGGAGGCATGGCTTCGCCGACGGACGCCACCACAGACCCGACGCCGTCGTGCTCGATCTGCTGCGGCGCGGGACCTTGTAGATGCACGTAGTCTCCTCGCCCTTCGCGAAAGGCGGCTTCCATTTCCTCGACGCTGCCCGCGTCGATGACCTCGATCTTGTCCCAATCCACTCCCTGCGTGTGCGCGGCGTATTTGAGCATGAGCAGCGGTTGATGGCCGTGGTCCGCAATCAGAGAAGCCCCCTCGATCTTCTTCCAGACGAAATCCGGATCGGGTTTGCGGCCGGCGAGAAAGAAGCCGTCGTAGCGGTTGATCTGCGCGAAGTGGATCGGCAGATCTGACTCGCCTTGCTCCATCGGCCCCCAGTTGGAACCGACGGCCGATTGCATCACGTCGACCGCCCCACGCCCGAGCATCTCGCGCGAGCGCTGACCCGGTTGCAGCACGGCGTAGTCAGCCTCCAAGCCCTCTTCGTGGAGGAAACCGCCGGCCATGACGCCGATGAGCGGGCTGTAGAAGGCCGAGTGGCGCGAGGCCATGATTGCTATTTGTGTTTTATCCGCCACCGAAACAAATCCTCCTTCAACGATGCCGCGGGGGACAGTCAACGATTGTACGGGTTTCGTGGCTGAATCGGCCGATCCCGGTTTGGCGCGCCTAGGCCTTGAGTCGCAAGCGTTCTCCGCAAATCCCACCGTACCCGCGCCTGCCTGCCTAAGAATCGCCGCAGGCGACCCGAGCCCCATCCGCAAGGGTGTGGTGTGCACGACTATTGATGGTTTAAGGCTGTCTCCGAGCCGCATAAAAACGCTCGGGTCAATCTGAGGAATGTCACGCCACCCTTGCGGATGAGGCTCGGATCGCCTGCGGCGATGGCTGGGCGCGGCGTTGATGCAAGCCCTTTCGCATTTTCCGCCATCCACTAGGCGCTACTCAGCGCTAGCGCTCACTCACGCGAGCAAGCAGCTTGTCGATACCCTCGCGGAACCGTTTCGGTTCTGGAAGCAGGCTGACCACAAGATAGCCCTGGTTCGGCAGGCCGAAGAAATGACCAGGGTGGACATACACGCCGTCGGCCTGGAGAAGTTCCATGGCCCATTCTTCACCGCTGCAAACGTTCGGGAGCCGCAGGATCGCGTACCAACCGCCCTCGGCTGCGAGCCGGTTCACTCCCGCGCCGTGGGCCGTTTTGCTATCGAGCACAGCCAGGTTCTCGCGGATTCTTTCGAGGATTTGCCCTCTCACCAACGCTCCCTGCTTGATCCATTTGCCGACAGCGTGCTGAACAGGCGTGCTGACCGACAGATACGTGTCGGCGATGATGTCGAGGCGCTCCAGAGCGTCTTCGGCGATATCCGCCGGGCCGCTGACGATCATCCAGCCAAGCTTCATCTGCGGCAACGCCGCGAGTTTCGAAAGGCCGTTGAGCGTGAGCGTCAGGCAGGAGTCGATTGCCGCTGTCGTTCCCACCCGGTCTGGAGCCACGCTCGATTCGAAGTCCCAGGCGTAGTCGCGGAACACTTCGTCCACTACCAGGGCGAGGCTGCTGCTTCGCGCCATCTCGATCAGTGCGGCCAATTCCTCCCGCCGCAGGTAAGACCCCGTTGGGTTATTCGGGTTGACGACGAGAACCGCCCGGCAGCGATCGGTGATCAAGCCGTGCAGGCAGTCCAGATCGATCCGCCAGCCGTGGTCATAAATCAGCGGGTAGTGCACTAATTTGACATCGTTGATGTCGGCCAGAAAATCGAACAACGGATAGCTCGGGGAAGGGCAAAGAATCTCATCGCCCGGATTGGCGAGCAACCGCATGGCGTGCGAATAGGCTTCGCTGGTGCCTGATGTCACGACGATATGCTCAGCGTCAGCGCGAACGCCTGTGGCTGCGTAATAGCCCGCGATGGCGGCGCGCGCGGCGTGCAACCCTCGCGGGCTCGGCTCGTATCGCATGGCCGCAGGCTGCGCCAGCGCTTCGAGCATGGCGCCGCCAGGGTATTCGAATCCGGCGGCCGTAGGGTTGGATTCGGTGAGGTCAACAATCGGAAGGCCCTGGCCGCGACGCTGCTTGAGAGCCGTAGCCAGCGGGTTTAGCTCTTTCGGCCAATTGGTGCGCGCACTAAACATCGGAACGATGCCAGAGAAAGTTGGCTACGGCCTCAGCGGCTGGAGCGAACCCGCCGCCACGCCCGAGGGAACTATCTTAGCCTTGCGCGCCAGCCATGGGGCGAAGTGCCGGCGCGGCAAAACCCGTGCCGTATATCACGCGGACAGGTTTGCGGGGGCCGCTATACTCAGTCCGGGAGAATGCGATGACCAAACTCTTGCGAACAACGTTATCCCTTGCCTCAATCGCGGTGATTTGGTCCGTGCTATGGGGCCAGCAGCCACAGCAACAACCCGCCACCGCCGACCAGCGTCTCGAGAAAATTGAGGAGCGTCTGGCGCTCGTCGAGAAAGCGCTCGCGGCCTCGTCGGAAGCGGCCGGCCGCCTGCCTGAAGCCGCCCTGGATACGCGATTGACCCGCCTCGAAACTCGGGTTGAGCGCTTTGAAGCGCAAACGGCGCGAGAGCCCGCCGGCGCGCCGTCGTCGGGCTACGACCGCATGCTCGAAAGCCGCGTCCGCGCGCTCGAACGGCAGATCTCGCGGCTGCGCTGAGCGTCAGGAATCCGAAACCTTCTCGCCCGCTGCTTTCGATTCCGCCAGCACTTCCCGAATGGCCGCCTTCAAATCCTCTCGCGTTGACCCGTCGAGCTGCAGCTTGAACGGCTTGCTGGCTTCGCCGAAGTAAAGACTCTGGTGCGGAAACGGGATCTCGATCCCTTCCTCGTCGAAGCGCTTCTTGATGCGGCGATTCATCGCGCGGCCCACCTGCCATTGTTTACTCGGTAAGGTTTTCAAACGTACTTTGACCACCACCGCCGAATCGCCAAAACTGTCCACGCCAAGCACATCGAGCGGCTCCAGGATCAGCGGGCGGAACTCTTCCTCCTGCCGCATTTCCTCTGAGATCTCGTTGAGAACCTCGACGACGCGGTCGGTGTCTTCCTTATAGGCGATTCCGACATCGAAGACGTAGTAGGAAAACTCGCGCGTCATGTTGGACAACGTCGTAATAGCGCCATTGGGGAAAACATGGACGGTGCCGTCGAGACTACGCAGCACGGTGGTTCTCAGATTGATCTCTTCGACCAGCCCGCCGGTACCGTTGATGACGGCGATGTCGTTGACGCTGACCTGGTTTTCCATCAACATGAACAAGCCCGTGATGACATCGCGCACAAGGTTCTGCGCCCCGAAGCCAACGGCCAGACCAACCACGCCGGCGCCCGCCAGGATCGGAGCGATGTCGAACCCCACTTCCCGCAACGACATTGCCAGAGCCAGCGCCCAGATCACGATGGCGGCTGTCTTGCGAATGATGCCGCCGATCGTAGCGGCCCTCTTCTCGAGTTCGAGAGTGGTTTCGGCCCCCCGCTTACGCTTCATCACCTCGACGATGCGCGTGCGGAGCTCACTCACAAACCGTCCGATAATCTTGGTGATGACTACCGCGGCGATCAGGATCGCGATGACGCGCAGAAGCGCGAATGCGAGCGGCGTGAGGCGCTCGACGGTGAAGAAGTCGCGGATGGAAATCAGGATTTCGTCCATAACGTCGTGGTCTCCTGTTTTGGGATTTTTTGGGTCCGTACTTGACGGCCCCCGGATACAGGGAGCGGGAAGCGCAGTCGGTGGCTTCTATAGGGGATTCGCGAACACGCACTGTTACGCCAAAACCGGCGCGTCGTCCAAAAAAACAAGGTACTGCCGCTTTTCGGCGGACCGCGGCAGTTAGAGATTCCTGGATGGTAAGAGTTGGGAAGGTACCCGCTTCCGCTCTCGCGTTTCCGGCGTCGCGTTTCCCAGGTTTTCTGAAGATAAGCGCGTGGGATTGGCCGGCGGCCGGCTCCCGGAGAGCGCCTGACGCGCGCCGGATATCAGCGAGCCGGATCGCTACCTGGATACGCCGCGCTCATCTGTACTTCATTCTAACGCGATGCCGCCGCGTGCCGCGAAGAAAAGGCCCGCTTGGATGCTTCGTCGTCAGACCAAGCAGGAATGGCGGATCATGCCGCGCGTCTGCGGCGGATCACATCACGGGGTCTCAGCGGATGGAAGGCTCATGGGCTGGCTGTCGGTTTGCCGCGCCGGCTCGAAGACGAGCAGGGCCATCGACGAGCGAATCTGCTCCAGCCAAAAAACGCCGTCGTACTTGCCGCTATTACCGCGCGTTGCGACGAAGTCCATATCGCCGTCTCCATCCATATCCCGCGGGATGAAGGCGTCGTACATGCCGCGTTTGCGGCGGGAGATGTCGTGACGCGTCCACGTACCGGCCGCGTCACCCGGGTTTTCAAACCAGGCAAGGCGTCCGAGGGCATCGTTTACAGTCAGCTCCGCGCCGTCTTCGTCACGGGGCCCGCGGCTATAAGCGCCAGTCATGACATCCATCTTGCCGTCGCCGTTGATATCGGCGATGGCGAATCCGACCAGCTCATCGGGCAGCAGGGTGCCGATGGGATGCTGTGTCCAGGGTTCGGCGAAATCGTCCGGCTGCTCGATCCAGACGAGCCAGTTTGAGGACGCGAGCGCCACGTCGAGCCGCCCATCGTTATTGAAATCGTGGAAACCGAGGTTGAAGCCGGTGACCTGAACTTCGACTTCAGGCCCCTCGGCGGCAGGTGAAATCGAGATGGGGTGCTCTTCGAAGCGGATTTCTTCACCGCCGAGATTCTCGAACCAGAAGATGCGGAATTCGTTGCGCGAGCCGGCCAGGATATCGAGATCACCGTCGCCATCGAGATCCACAGATTGAGAATTGATCGGCACCTTCACCGTGGTCAGCACGTGCTCTTTCCACGCGGCGCCGTCGAGTGGATTCTCCGGCAGTTCAAACCACGAGATCGGCGTCGAGGGGCGGTCTTGGTTCGGCTTATAGCCTTCCGACGTGCCTTTGTTCGCCGCGACAACTTCCGCACGCCCGTCGCCGTTGAAATCGGCCAGGAACACGCGGATCCACGAACCGCGGTTCTTCGTCACCTCGGGGATGACGCGTTCCCAGCGAAAGCCCCGCACCTTGCCTGCCGGATTTTGAAGGTAGAGCAGATGGCCTTCCTCGCAGGCGATGACGGCGTCGAGAAAGCCATCGCCGTTGAGGTCGCCGAGCGCAACATCTTCGGCGGCGCCCGCTTCTTGGCCTTCGGCAAGCGAGAGGCGAAACCATTCCCCGGGATCCTTTGCGGCGAACGCGACGCGAACGTGGTCGCTGTCTTCGTGAACCGAAACGATGTCAGCGTGGCCGTCGTTGTCGAGGTCGCCCATCTGCAAGCCGTCGGCTCCACGTATTGGCACGCCGCCCGCGTTCTCTTCATCGTCGATGAGATGTTCGCGCCAGGCGATGTAGGAGCCGTCGGTCGAGCGGGCCTTGGTGGCCTGTTGCGCGACGGTTCTCTCGCCGCTCGAGCCGCAAGAAGCCAAGAAACAACCGGCGGTTAAGATAGCAAACCGGAATAGGCGCACAGGCGTTGGGGTTGGCATCGTTCCTACTCTAGGACGAATTTCGGAGTTGCGACAAGCTGAAAGACCCCTAGTGGCTTGTCCGAAAGGATGCTGAGATCCGGCTGAAAAGCACCTGCACGCGCCCTTCAAGCGGCGCTCAGGGTCTTTTCGAGCGTTGCGACGGGCTCTTGAGCGATCTGGTGAAGCCAGTTTGCCGCTGCCTCGGCGGCGAACTCATCCAGTTTCCGCACGGCTTCCAGGTGCGTCATCGACCCTCGCGCTTTCTCGTATTGTTCGAGAACGGCCGGCGGCGGCGCGGCCACGTCTCCGACGCCGGTAAGGATTGTGTGAATGGCGGCGCGGTTCTTGATCAGCAACCGGTGCTCGCCGTGAAACTTCTTTAGTACCGGGTCGCCAAGGGCTGTCGACTTCTCGATCGAGCGTTCGAGCTTCGAGATCATTTTGTCGACACGCTTGATCCGCTCGGCGGCGTGCGCCCGGGCCTGTTTTTGCGCGGCGCGGTAGAGCGGCTTGTGATGCTCATCGGCGAATGGCAGGCGAACCTGCTCGTACCACGCATCCAACGCGCGCAGGTTTCCGATCAACTTCGCCGTCGTCAGGAACTTTCGCCGCAGCCCGGTATAGATCTCACGGTCGAAGTCGCTGCTGGCCTGGCTTTCAAAGTTTTCGAAATGAACACAATCCGCCGCAACATCGCGCCGCACCAGCGATCCCGCGGCGACGACTGCTCCAAAGTCAATGTGGACCGGGCCCACTAGCCCGCACTGGCCGCCGACGAAAACCGGCGCGGAACGCAATAGCACGCCGCGAACGTCGCCGATCATACTGCCGTACTTATCGCCGCGCGGGTCGAAGTTGAAATGAATGACTCCCGAGCCAACTTCGCTGTGGTCGCTCCGCGAGGTTCCGCCGCTCATGAACAGGTCGCAGTAGTTGATGACCGAGCCGGTGACAACGGTGGCCGTCAGGATGGTGTTCTTAAACGCGACCGAGTGCGCGGCGTCGACCAGCTCCTCGAGAAGCGTGCCTGGGCGGATCTCCGCAAAGCCGCGGACCACCGCGCCGTCCAGAAACGTTGCGCCCTCGTAGCTGCCGGCACCGAGCTCGACACCGCTGCCGATTTGGCAGTCCGCGACGCGGGCATGCCCTGAAACCCCGATGCGCGAGCCGCGCCCGATGCGAAGTTCCGCGCCGCTGAGCGTCGCCTGGTAGATCGACGCGCCCGGCTCGATGTTGTCGAGCGGGACGTCGGCGGCAATGTAGACGCGCTCGGCCCCCCAGACATCCACGCCGCGGTCCTGCAAGCGTTGGACGCGTTCCCGGTTACCGGCTTCGTTGTAGTTTTCCAGAGAGGCCACGGTTGGGTTCAAGTCGGAAAGAGGACGGAAATGGTTGCGGCCCGCACGCTTAAGGGTTCGCGCTAGGCCATTTTTTCGATCAAATCGTACACCGTGTTGAGCGCGTCGGGCAGCGCGTCGCCATCCTTGCCACCGGCTTCCGCCAGGTCGGGCCGCCCGCCGCCTTTGCCGCCTACGGCTTCGGCCAGCACCGCAATCAGCTTTCCGGCGTGGATCTTCTTGCCGGCCAAGTCCTTGGTGACAGCGGTAATCAGCGCGACGCGACCGTTGTCGGTAGAGCCTAGCACGACAACTCCCGACTGCAACTTATTGCGCAAAGTATCAGCCATCGTGCGCAACTGGGCGCGATCGATATTGTCGACCTTCGCTGAGATGACTTTGATCCCTTTGACGACACGGGCCTGGCCGGCGAGATCGCCCACGTTCGACTGCGCCAGCTTGCCCTTGAGCCGTTCGATTTCCTTTTCCATGCTGCGGCGCTCGGCGGTCAGCTTCTCGACGCTGTCGACGAGTTCCGGCTCGGTCACACGCAGTACCGAGCTGAGGCGCTGCAGGCGGCCGACCGCGTCACGGTATTGCTCATAGGCAACGCCTCCGGTGACGGCTTCGAGCCGCCGGACTCCGGCCGAGATGCTGCTTTCCCCGGTGATCTTGAAGACCCCGATGTCGCCGGTGCGGTTGACGTGCGTGCCGCCGCAAAGCTCTTTGCTGAAATCCCCCACCTGAACGACGCGCACACGGTCACCGTATTTTTCGCCGAACAGCGCCATCGCGCCCGTCTTAACGGCATCGTTGAGATTCATTACATCCGTGACCACGGCGATGTTGCGCAGCACGTGCTCGTTGACCAGCCGTTCGACTTCTTCGATTTCGGCCTGGTCCATCGCCGTGAAGTGCGTGATGTCGAAGCGAAGCCGGTCGGGGGCCACGACACTGCCGGCTTGCTTGACGTGCGTGCCCAAAACCTTGCGCAGCGCGGCGTGCATCAGATGCGTCGCGGTATGGTTCCGCATGGTGGCTTCGCGCAACTCGGCGCTGACGCGGCCCGAAACCATGTCGCCCACTTTCAGCGGTGTTTTGGCGATGATTCTGTGGATCGAAAGCCCGCGCAGCGGCGCGACTACATCCTTAACCTGAGCGACCACGTCGCCACCCTTGAGCAGCACGCCTTGGTCGCCAACCTGGCCGCCGGCCTCGGCGTAGAATGGCGTGCGGTCGAGCACGAGTTCGGCCTGGGCGCCTTTCGGAACTTCATCGACCGGTTGATGGTCGATGAGCAAACCGACAATCTTCGATCCATCGCTGCTGACGTTGCCGTAGCCTTCGAACTTTGTGGGATGCTCTTCGCGCAGCTTCTGATAGGCCGGGGCGATCGCCGAGCCCTCGGCGCCTTTCCAGCTTGCGCGGGCGCGAGAGCGCTGCTGCTCCATCTCGGCCGTGAATCCGGCGTGATCGATTTGGAGCGAGCGTTCGCGAGCCATCTCTTCCTGCTCATCGAGCGACAAACCGAATGTGTCGTAGAGCTTGAACGCCACAGCGCCGGGAATCACGCCGCCCTCGAGCTTTTCCACCGACGACTCGAACATCCGTTCGGCCATCGCGAAGCTGTGCTGGTAGCGGACTTCCTCTTCCTTGACGATGCGGGCGACTCGCTGCGCGGACTCGATCAACTCGGGGTAGCCGGGTTTCATCAATTCGGCGACGAAGCCGGTCATCTCGTAAAGGAAAGGCTTCTCGGAACCGGCCAGCCGGGCGTGGCGCAAAGCGCGCCGAATGATCTTGCGCAATACATAGCCGCGGCCCTCGTTGGAAGGCAGCACGCCGTCATGGACCAGAAACGCCGCCGAGCGGCTGTGGTCGGCGATGATGCGCAGCGTCGTGTCGGTCTTCTTCTCGTCGCCATAGGTGACGCCGAGAAGGTCGCCGGCGCGGTCGATGATCGGACGGATCAGGTCGGTCTCGAAGTTGCTGAGCTTCCCCTGCATTACCGAGGCGACGCGCTCAAGCCCCATGCCGGTGTCGATTGACGGCCGCGGCAGCGGCGTCAGCTTGCCCGACGCGTCGCGGTCAAACTGCATGAAGACGAGATTCCAGATTTCGACGTAGCGGCTGGTGTCGCTCGGGAAGGGCTCATCCGGCTCGTCGGGCTCGCGCCCTTCCGGCCCGTAGTCGTAGAAGATCTCCGAGCACGGCCCGCACGGCCCGGTCTCGCCCATCTGCCAGAAATTATCCTTGGCGTCGCGCCGGAAAATGCGGTCTGCGCCAATATCGGTGACCTTCTTCCAGAGATCCTCGGCCTCGTCGTCATCCTCAAAGACTGTCGCGTAAAGGCGGTCCTTGGGAAGGCCATAGACCTTCGTTATCAGCTCCCACGCAAAGACGATGGCATCCTTCTTGAAATAGTCGCCGAAGGAGAAGTTGCCGAGCATCTCGAAGAACGTATGGTGCCGGCGCGTGTAGCCGACATTTTCGAGATCGTTGTGCTTGCCACCGGCGCGAACGCATTTCTGCGAAGTCGTTGCGCGGTTGTAATCGCGCTTTTCCTGTCCGAGGAAGACATCCTTGAACTGGTTCATGCCGGCGTTGGTGAACAGCAGCGTGGGGTCGTTGGCCGGAACAAGCGAAGAGCTCGGCACGATGCGGTGGCCGTGCGATTCAAAATAGCGGAGAAACTTCTCCCGGATTTCGTTTCCCGTCAATCAACAACCTCGTCTTGCTCGGATTGATGTTCGCTGAAGGCTTCCAGCCAGTCGGTGTCGGAGGAGATTTCCTGCAATCCCTCCACGATTCTAGCAGAGGAGAATCCGGCTCTTGCCAGGGCGCGAAATAGCGAAGCCAGTTGTTTGCGGTCGCTGAGCGGCAGTTCGGCGGCGCGGCTGCCAAGACGCTTGCGGATCTGCGCGCGCACCAGATCCAGCTCGTCTGCTTCGCGAAAAGTCTCACCGACGGTTTTTTCGGCCACGTTGCGTTCGACGCCTCGCCGCTCCAGATCGCGCAGCACCCGCATGCGCCCCAGCCCTTCGTAGTCGCGGCGGAAGCGCGCATAAGACTCCGCCAGTCGCGCGTCGTCGAGATAGCCGAGATCCTTGAGCCGGTTCAGGACCTCGTGGACATCTTCCGGGCGCGCCGCCCGCTGCTCAAGCCGTTTCCGCAGCTCGGTTGCCGTCAGCGAACGCCGTGCCAGCGCGGCCACGGCGTAGTCAAACAACGCTACCGCGGCGAGCCGCTTAGGGAGGGCCATGTTGGCGATTTTAGCTCGCCTGGAGTGGCGAGGTTCGGGTGGAGATCGCGCCGCCTAGTCGCCCTGACCGGCGCCCACGGTTTGCACCGCACTCGACTGCGACGCTTGTGCGGCCGCGCGCTGCTTGCCGCCGATGGCTCCGGCCGGGTCCTGCAATTCGGGGATCTGAATGCGAACCTGCGTGCCGCCCCCCGGGCGATGATGGATCAACATCAGAAACTCGTTGCCGAACAGCACGCGCAATCGCTCGTGGACATTGCTGACCCCGATGCCGCGCTGGAAGACATTGGGCATCGCGTTGGACTCGATGCCTACGCCGTCGTCTTCGAGCTCCAACTGCAGCCGTCCGCCGCGGATCGCCGTGCGCAGCCAGATCGTGCCGCCTTCGACGTTGGGGCTCCAACCGAGCATGATCGAGTTCTCGACGATCGGCTGCAGCAGC